>NZ_JBVHTA010000010.1:0-184912 GCF_055566095.1 Streptomyces sp. NPDC027962 | reverse complement strand
CGACGGCGGTCGCCAACGGTGATCTGTCGCAGAAGGTCACCGTCGATGTGGCCGGCGAGATGCTGGAGCTGAAGAACACCGTCAACACGATGGTGGACCAACTCCAGTCTTTCGGTTCCGAAGTGACGCGCGTGGCCCGCGAGGTCGGCGTCGAGGGCCGCCTCGGCGGTCAGGCCGAGGTGCCGGGTGCGGCGGGTACGTGGAAGGACCTCACCGATTCGGTGAACACCGCGTTCCGGAACCTCACCGGCCAGGTGCGTGACATCGCGCAGGTGACGACGGCGGTCGCCAACGGTGATCTGTCGCAGAAGGTCACCGTCGATGTGGCCGGCGAGATGCTGGAGCTGAAGAACACCGTCAACACGATGGTGGCGCAGCTGTCCTCGTTCGCCGACCAGGTCACGCGCATGGCGCGGGACGTGGGCACAGAGGGCCGCCTCGGCGGCCAGGCGCGGGTCGACGGCGTCAGCGGTACGTGGAAGGAACTGACGGACTCCGTCAACTTCATGGCCGGCAATCTGACGTCGCAGGTGCGTCAGATCGCGCAGGTGACGACGGCGGTGGCTCGTGGTGACCTGTCGCAGAAGATCGACGTGGACGCGCGCGGCGAGATCCTCGAGCTGAAGAACACCATCAACACCATGGTCGACCAGCTGTCCGCCTTCGCGGAGCAGGTCACCAGAGTGGCTCGCGAGGTGGGCACCGACGGCCGCCTCGGCGGTCAGGCGCAGGTGCCCGGTGTGGCGGGCGTGTGGCGTGATCTGACGGACTCCGTGAACGGTATGGCCGGGAACCTCACGGCGCAGGTCCGCAACATCGCACAGGTGGCCACGGCGGTGGCTCGTGGTGACCTGTCGCAGAAGATCGACGTGGACGCGCGCGGCGAGATCCTCGAGCTGAAGAACACGCTCAACACCATGGTCGACCAGCTCTCGAACTTCGCGGAGCAGGTCACCAGGGTGGCCCGCGAGGTGGGCACGGAGGGCATCCTCGGTGGCCAGGCCGAGGTGCAGGGCGTCTCCGGCACCTGGAAGGACCTCACCCAGTCCGTCAATTTCATGGCCAACAACCTCACCAGCCAGGTGCGCAACATCGCCGAGGTGACGACGGCGGTCGCCAAGGGCGACCTGTCGAAGAAGATCACCGTCGACGCCAAGGGTGAGATCCTCGAGCTGGTGACGACCGTCAACACGATGGTCGACCAGCTCTCGGACTTCGCGGACGAGGTGACCCGTGTGGCCCGCGAGGTGGGCACGGAAGGTGTGCTGGGCGGCCAGGCGCGGGTGCGCGGCGTCACCGGCATCTGGAAGGACCTCAGCGACAACGTCAACCTGATGGCCAACAACCTGACCAGTCAGGTGCGCAACATCTCCCGTGTCTCCGCGGCGGTCGCCAACGGCGACCTGACGAAGAAGGTGACGGTGGAGGCGCGCGGCGAGGTCGCCGAGCTCGCCGACACCGTCAACACGATGGTGCGGACGCTGTCGTCGTTCGCGGACGAGGTGACCCGTGTGGCCCGCGAGGTGGGCACGGACGGCCGCCTCGGCGGCCAGGCGCGTGTGCCCGGGGTCTCCGGCACGTGGAAGGACCTCACGGAGTCCGTGAACTCGATGGCTTCCAACCTGACGGGGCAGGTGCGTCAGATCGCCACCGTCACGACCGCGATCGCCAAGGGTGATCTCACCCGGAAGATCGACATCGACGCGCGCGGCGAGATCCTCGAGCTGAAGACCACCATCAACACCATGGTCGACCAGCTCTCCTCGTTCGCGGAGGAGGTCACCAGGGTCGCCCGCGAGGTGGGCACCGACGGGCAGTTGGGCGGTCAGGCACGGGTGCGGGACGTCGACGGCACCTGGCGCGACCTGACCGAGTCGGTGAACGAGATGGCCGGGAACCTGACCCGTCAGGTGCGCGCCATCGCGGCCGTCGCGACAGCGGTGACCCGCGGTGATCTGAACCTCAAGATCGATGTGGACGCGGCCGGCGAGATCCAGGTCCTCCAGGACAACATCAACACGATGATCGCGAACCTCCGCGACACCACGCTCGCCAACGAGGAACAGGACTGGCTCAAGGGCAATCTGGCCCGTATCTCGGGTCTGATGCAGGGCCGTCGTGACCTCGAGGACGTCGCGTCGCTGATCATGAGCGAGCTCACGCCGGTCGTGTCCGCGCAGCACGGCGCCTTCTTCCTCGCGATGCCGACGAGCAGCCGATCGGACGCGTCGGCGGGCGGGGAGTCGTACGAGCTGGTGATGCGCGGCAGTTACGGCTACTCCGCCGGGCTGATGCCGACATCGTTCCGGCCGGGGGAGACCCTGATCGGGACGGCGGCGGAGGAGAAGCGGACCATCCAGGTCAATGTGCCGCCTGGCTATCTGCGGATCTCCTCCGGTCTGGGCGAGGCCTCCCCGGCGTATGTGATCGTGCTGCCGGTGCTGTTCGAGGGGAAGGTCCTCGGTGTGATCGAGCTGGCGTCGTTCCAGCCGTTCACCCAGATCCAGCGGGACTTCCTCAACCAGATCGCCGAGATGATCGCGACGAGCGTCAACACGATCAGCGTCAACACGAAGACCGAGGTGCTGCTCAAGCAGTCGCAGGAGCTGACCGAGCAGCTGCGCGAGCGTTCCGCCGAGCTCGAGAACCGGCAGAAGGCGCTGCAGGAGTCCAACGCCGAGTTGGAGGAGAAGGCCGAGCTGCTGGCGCAGCAGAACCGCGACATCGAGGTGAAGAACACCGAGATCGAGGAGGCCCGGCAGGTGCTGGAGGAGCGGGCGGAACAGCTCGCGGTCTCGATGCGCTACAAGTCGGAGTTCCTGGCGAACATGTCGCACGAACTGCGCACGCCGCTCAACTCGCTGCTGATTCTCGCGAAGTTGCTCGCGGACAACGCGGACGCCAATCTCTCGCCGAAGCAGGTGGAGTTCGCCGAGACCATCCACGGCGCCGGGTCCGACCTGCTGCAGCTGATCAACGACATCCTCGACCTGTCGAAGGTCGAGGCGGGCAAGATGGACGTCAGTCCGACCCGTATCGCGCTGGTGCAGCTGGTGGACTACGTCGAGGCGACCTTCCGGCCGCTGACGGCGGAGAAGGGGCTCGACTTCTCGGTCCGCGTCTCGCCGGAGCTGCCCGCCACCCTGCACACAGACGAGCAGCGGCTGTTGCAGGTGCTGCGCAACCTCCTGTCGAACGCGGTGAAGTTCACCGACAGCGGGGCTGTCGAGCTGGTCATCCGGCCGGCGGGCGCGGACGTGCCGCAGTCGATCCGGGAGCAGTTGCTGGAGGCCGGGTCGCTGACGGACGCGGACGGGGATCTGATCGCCTTCTCGGTCACGGACACGGGCATCGGGATCGCGGCCGGCAAGATGCGGGTGATCTTCGAAGCGTTCAAGCAGGCGGACGGTACGACCAGCCGGAAGTACGGCGGTACGGGTCTCGGCCTGTCGATCAGCCGGGAGATCGCACGGCTGCTGGGAGGCGAGATCCATGCGGCGAGCGAGCCCGGCCGCGGCTCGACCTTCACCCTGTATCTGCCGCTCCACCCCGCCGAGCTTCCGCCGCAGGGCTATCCGCAGCTGAGCCCGGGGATCACGGACAGCCGGGGCGCTGAGGGCGCCGCGGAGGAGGGCGGCGAGCAGACGAGCGTTCGGTCCGCTCCGGCTCCGGCTCCGCGCGCGGCCGCGGGGCCCGCGGCCCTGCTGCGGCGGCGGCGCAAGGCGCAGGCGGCCGTGGAGCCCCAGCGGACTGCCGGGCAGCCGGGTCAGGTGCCGGGCCGGGAGCCGTGGGCACAGATCGCCGGCGAGCAGGAGGGGCCGGAGCAGCGGCGGGTGTTCACCTTCGACGGTGAGAAGGTCCTGATCGTCGATGACGACATCCGCAATGTCTTCGCGCTCACCAGCGTGTTGGAGCAGCACGGGCTGTCTGTGCTCTACGCGGAGAACGGCCGGGAGGGCATCGAAGTGCTCGAGCAGCATGACGATGTGACTGTCGTACTGATGGACATCATGATGCCGGAGATGGACGGGTACGCGACGACGACGGCGATCCGCAGGATGCCGCAGTTCGCGGGGTTGCCGATCATCGCGCTCACCGCGAAGGCCATGAAGGGCGACCGGGAGAAGGCCATCGAGTCGGGCGCTTCCGACTATGTGACCAAGCCGGTCGATCCCGACCATCTGTTGACGGTGATGCAGCAGTGGATGCGCGGGGAGTGACTGCCGGGGTGCGATTTTGCGCGGGTCGCTGATCGGGTGTGGATGATCGCGTGTGAGGCCGGAGGATTCGGGGAACTATCCGGTCTCCCCCCGCGTTTGCGGTACGTGCACAGTGACATCGCGGTGACAGGGTGTGGCGACGGGCGGGGTGCGGCTACCATGACCGGCACAAGGACGGGCGGCGCAAGGGAGTCGTCCCCTGGGGCGGCGCCCGGTGCGTCCTCCGGCTCTTCGAGCCGGAGAGACCCCATGCCGGGGCGAGGAGGACGGGGCATGGTGCAGAAGGCCAAGATCCTCCTGGTCGATGACCGGCCGGAGAATCTGCTTGCGCTGGAGGCCATCCTCTCCGCGCTCGATCAGACACTGGTGCGGGCATCGTCAGGGGAGGAAGCGCTCAAGGCGCTGCTGACGGATGACTTCGCGGTCATTCTGCTGGACGTCCAGATGCCGGGAATGGACGGTTTCGAGACCGCCGCGCACATCAAGCGGCGGGAGCGGACCAGGGACATCCCGATCATCTTCCTCACCGCGATCAATCATGGACCCCACCACACCTTCCGCGGTTACGCGGCGGGCGCCGTGGACTACATCTCCAAGCCGTTCGACCCGTGGGTGCTCCGTGCGAAGGTCTCCGTCTTCGTCGAGCTCTACATGAAGAACTGCCAACTGCGTGAGCAGGCGGCGCTGCTGCGCCTCCAGCTCGAGGGCGGGGCACAGGCCGACGCCGGAGCCGGCCGGGAGCCCGCCGGGCTCCTCGCGGAGCTGTCCGCGCGGCTCGCCGCGGTAGAGGAGCAGGCGGAGGCGCTCTCCAAGCAGCTCGACGACGACTCGGCGGACGCGGCGGCGGTGGCCACCGCCGCCCACCTGGAGCGCAAACTCACCGGGCTGCGCAGGGCGCTTGACGCGCTGGAGCCCGGCACGGGCGGAGGGTCGGCCGCCCTCCCGTCGCAGAGTTGACGGCCGCTGCCGCGGCTTGAGGGGGCGTCAGTTTGCCGCCTCATAAGTCGCGACACGTACGGGTGAAGCGGTGGGCACACGTGTGAGCAGCGGTCGACACCGGTAACCTCACCACCATGGCCTCACGTACGTCCGGCAAGGGTTCCCAGGGCACGGCGGGCACCGCGAAGCCGCGCGCCGGCCGTACGACCGGTGTCGCGAAGAAGGCGGCGCCCGCCAAGAAGGCCGGGTCCCCCAAGAAGACCGTGCCCGCAAAAAAGGCTCCCGCGAAGAAGGCGGCGGTCAAGAAGGCGGCTGCGCCGAAGCCCGCACCGTCCCCCACCGGGGGCGTGTACCGCCTTGTGCGCGCCGTCTGGCTGGGATTCGCACACACCATCGGCGCGATGTTCCGCGGCATAGGGCGTGGCGCCAAGGGGCTCGACCCGGCGCACCGCAAGGACGGCTTGGCGCTGCTGCTGCTCGGCCTCGCACTGATCATCGCGGCGGGCACCTGGTCGAACCTCCAGGGTCCCGTCGGCAGTCTCGTCGAGATGCTGATCACCGGCGCGTTCGGCCGGCTCGATCTGCTCGCGCCGCTCCTGCTGGGCGCGATCGCCGTGCGGCTGATCCTCTACCCGGAGCGGCCCGAGGCCAATGGCCGTATCGTGATCGGTCTTTCCGCACTGGTCATCGGCGTGCTCGGCCAGGTCCACATCGCATGCGGATCGCCCGGCCGCGGCGAGGGCGCGGAGGCGATCCAGGACGCGGGCGGCCTGATCGGCTGGGGAGCGTCCAAGCCGCTGATCTTCATGATGGGCGAGGTGCTCGCCGTCCCGCTGCTGGTACTGCTCACCGTCTTCGGGTTGCTCGTCGTGACCGCCACGCCCGTCAACGCCATCCCGCAGCGCCTGCGGCTGCTCGGTTCCAAACTCGGCATCGTCGACCCGCCTGCCGGGCCGCGGGGCGAGGTCGGTGAGGACGACGAGCGGTACGACGAGCAGTGGCGCGAGGCGCTGCCCGCCCGACCCCGCCGCTCCTCACGCCGCGGCGAGATGCCCGTCGGCCACGACCCGGGCGCCGCGGAGGAAGAGGCGCTCTCCCGGCGCCGACGCCCACGCCGGCCCTCGGCGCAGCCGGCCCTCGGACGCGAGATGGACGCCGTGGACGTCGCGGCGGCGGCCGCCGCCGCCCTCGACGGAGCCGTACTGAACGGCATGCCTCCCTCGCCGCTCGTCGCGGACCTCACCCGTGACGTCACGGCCGAGCGGCAGCGCGCCGCCACGCCCGTGCCGACCGCCC
The DNA here is from genome assembly GCF_055566095.1 of Streptomyces sp. NPDC027962. Classification (NCBI taxonomy): domain Bacteria; kingdom Bacillati; phylum Actinomycetota; class Actinomycetes; order Kitasatosporales; family Streptomycetaceae; genus Streptomyces; species Streptomyces sp. NPDC027962. The sequence goes on along the minus strand of NZ_JBVHTA010000010.1, from coordinate 178,457 downwards.
GGGAGCCGGAGGACGCCGACCGCGGTGAGCCGAAGGCTCCCGGGCCGAAGGCCTCTTCGGCGAAGGACCCTGCGCCGAAGGGGGCCGTGCCCGACCTGACCAAGCCGGCGCCCGAGAAGTCCGAACCTCTTCCGCCGCGCGCCGAGCAGCTCCAGCTGTCCGGCGACATCACGTACGCGCTGCCCTCGCTCGACCTGCTCGAGCGCGGCGGCCCGGGCAAGACGCGCAGCGCCGCCAACGACGCGATCGTCGCTTCACTGACCAACGTCTTCATGGAGTTCAAGGTCGACGCCGCCGTCACCGGCTTCACCCGCGGCCCGACGGTCACCCGCTACGAGGTGGAGCTCGGCCCTGCCGTGAAGGTCGAGCGCATCACGGCCCTGACCAAGAACATCGCTTACGCGGTCGCCAGCCCCGACGTGCGGATCATCTCCCCGATCCCCGGCAAGTCCGCAGTCGGCATCGAGATCCCCAACACCGACCGCGAGATGGTCAACCTCGGCGACGTCCTGCGCCTCGCCGACGCCGCCGAGGACGACCACCCGATGCTCGTGGCGCTCGGCAAGGACGTCGAGGGCGGCTATGTGATGGCCAACCTGGCGAAGATGCCGCACGTCCTGGTCGCGGGCGCCACCGGTTCCGGCAAGTCGTCGTGCATCAACTGCCTGATCACGTCCGTGATGATAAGAGCGACGCCGGAGGACGTGCGGATGGTGCTCGTCGACCCCAAGAGGGTCGAGCTCACCGCCTACGAGGGCATCCCGCACCTGATCACCCCCATCATCACCAACCCCAAACGGGCCGCCGAGGCGCTGCAGTGGGTGGTGCGCGAGATGGACCTGAGGTATGACGACCTGGCCGCGTACGGCTACCGGCACATCGACGACTTCAACCAGGCCGTGCGCCAGGGCAAGGTCAAGTCGCCGGAGGGCAGCGAGCGCGAGCTCCAGCCTTATCCGTATCTGCTGGTCATCGTCGACGAGCTCGCGGACCTCATGATGGTCGCGCCGCGCGACGTCGAGGACGCGATCGTCCGCATCACGCAGCTGGCGCGCGCGGCGGGCATCCATCTGGTATTGGCGACTCAGCGGCCTTCCGTCGACGTCGTCACGGGCCTGATCAAGGCGAACGTGCCGTCACGGCTCGCCTTCGCCACCTCCTCCCTCGCCGACAGCCGGGTCATCCTCGACCAGCCGGGCGCGGAGAAGCTGATCGGCAAGGGCGACGGGCTCTTCCTCCCGATGGGCGCCAACAAGCCCACCCGCATGCAGGGCGCCTTCGTGACGGAGGACGAGGTCGCGGCCGTCGTCCAGCACTGCAAGGACCAGATGACTCCCGTCTTCAGGGACGACGTGGTCGTCGGCACGAAGCAGAAGAAGGAGATCGACGAGGACATCGGCGATGACCTCGATCTGCTCTGCCAGGCTGCCGAACTGGTCGTTTCCACGCAGTTCGGCTCGACGTCGATGCTGCAGCGGAAGCTGCGGGTCGGCTTCGCGAAGGCGGGCCGGCTGATGGACCTCATGGAGTCGCGGAACATCGTCGGCCCCAGCGAGGGGTCGAAGGCCCGTGACGTTCTTGTGAAACCCGACGAACTGGATGGAGTGCTCGCCGTGATCCGGGGAGAGACTCACTCGTAAGGGTTCGGTGAGCAACCGTTTCCCATGGTTATACGTCAAGTTGGAGGAAGGGATGTACAGATGTCCCCGACCCCGGGATCGGCCGTCCATTCCGATGGCGTACAAAGCTTCACCGCCCGCTTGCCCCACCCTTTCGTACCACCCATAGACTGAACCTCCAGCAGGTGGTTACACGCTCGAAAGGCACCCCCGTGTCCATCGGCAACTCCCCCGAAGACGACCGGCCTTCCGTCGAAGACGACCGGCCTTCGATCGGTCACGTGCTCCAGCAGGCGCGTGTCGGCGCAGGCCTCAGCGTTGACGAGGTCAGTACCTCCACGCGGGTGCGCATCCCCATCGTGCACGCGATCGAGGAGGACGACTTCTCCCGCTCCGGCGGTGATGTGTACGCCCGCGGGCACATCCGTATGCTCGCCCGCGCCGTCGGACTCGACCCCGACCCGTTGATCGCGCAGTACGACTCCGAGCACGGCGGCCGCCCGGAGCCGACGCCTGCCGCGCCGCTGTTCGAGGCCGAGCGCATCCGTCCCGAGCGGCGCCGCCCCAACTGGACCGCGGCCATGGTCGCCGCGATCGTCGCCGTGGTCGGCTTCGCCGGCTTCACGCTGTTCAGCGACGGCGAGAGCGAGGGCAGCGGCAACACCGTCGCCGAGGATGCCCCGTCCGAGACGAAGAAGCCCACCACGCCGACCACCAAGCCCGCCGACCCCAAGCCCGACCCGTCCGACAGTGCCATCGCGGCACTGCCGAAGGACAAGGTCACGGTGAAGCTCTCCGCCACCAGCGACAAGAGCTGGATCTCCGCCAAGTCGCACAACGGCAAGCTGCTCTTCGACGGGCTGCTGCTCAAGGGCGAGACCAAGACCTTCCAGGACGACGAGCGCGTCGACCTGATCCTCGGGAACGCCGGGGCGATCGAGCTCTTCGTGAACGGCAAGAAGGTCCAGGACGAATTCCAGATGGGCGGCGTCGAGCGGCTCTCCTACACGAAGGGCGACCCGGAGGTCGGCTGACAGCACCCGTGCGACACGTGTGACGAGAGGGCCCCGACCCTCGGGGCGGGGGTGTGGGCCGGGACAAAGTAGTCTTGAGCCCATGCCCGAACGCCGTACCGTCGCCCTTGTCACTCTCGGATGCGCCCGTAACGAGGTGGACTCGGAGGAGCTTGCAGGCCGCTTGGCAGCGGACGGCTGGGAGCTCGTCGAGGACGCCTCCGACGCCGACGTCGCCGTGGTCAACACTTGCGGATTCGTCGAGGCCGCCAAGAAGGACTCAGTCGACGCCCTGCTGGAAGCCAACGATCTCAAAGATCACGGCAGAACCCAGGCCGTCGTGGCCGTGGGCTGCATGGCCGAGCGGTACGGCAGGGATCTTGCGGAGGCGCTGCCCGAGGCCGACGGGGTGCTTGGTTTCGACGACTACGCCGACATCTCCGACCGTCTGCAGACCATTCTCAGCGGTGGTGTCCACGCCGCCCACACCCCGCGTGACCGGCGCAAGCTGCTGCCGCTGAGCCCCGTCGAGCGGCAGGGGGCCACCGAGGTGGCCCTGCCAGGGCACGGCGATGTCGCCCCGGCGCCCGAGGACCTGCCGGAGGGTGTCGCCCCGGTGTCCGGGCCGCGCGCGCCGCTGCGCCGCCGCCTCGGCACCAGCCCCGTGGCCTCGGTGAAGCTCGCCTCCGGCTGCGACCGGCGCTGCACCTTCTGCGCCATCCCGTCGTTCCGCGGCTCCTTCATCTCGCGCCGCCCCGGCGACGTGCTCGGCGAGACGCGCTGGCTGGCCGAGCAGGGCGTCAAGGAGATCATGCTGGTCTCCGAGAACAACACCTCGTACGGCAAGGACCTCGGCGACATCCGCCTGCTGGAGACCCTGCTGCCCGACCTGGCGGCGGTCGACGGCATCGAGCGGGTGCGCGTCAGCTATCTGCAGCCCGCCGAGATGCGTCCCGGACTGATCGACGTTCTCACCTCGACTCCGAAGGTCGCCCCGTACTTCGATCTGTCGTTCCAGCACTCCGCGCCCGGTGTGCTGCGGGCGATGCGGCGCTTCGGTGACACCGAGCGGTTCCTGGAACTGCTGGATACCATCCGCGGCAAGGCCCCCCAGGCCGGTGTGCGGTCCAACTTCATCGTCGGGTTCCCCGGCGAGAGCGAGTCGGACTTCGCCGAGCTGGAACGCTTCCTCTCGGCGGCGCGCCTCGATGCCATCGGCGTTTTCGGGTACAGCGACGAGGAGGGCACGGAGGCCGTCGGCTACGAGGACAAGCTGGACGCCGACATCATCGCGGAGCGGCTCGAGCACCTGTCACGGATCGCCGACGAACTCACCGCGCAGCGGGCCGAGGAGCGCCTCGGCGAGACGCTCGAGGTGCTCGTGGAGTCCGTCGACGACGAGGACGGCGCCGTGGGCCGGGCCGCCCACCAGGCGCCCGAGACCGACGGCCAGGTCGTCTTCACCTCGGGCGAGGGTCTCGAGCCCGGCCGTATGGTCGTGGCGAAGGTTGTCGGCACGGAGGGTGTCGACCTGGTGGCGGCGTCCAGCGAGATCCTGGGGGTCGGCTCCCGGATCCCTGACGAGGAGGCGGGCAGATGACCGGAGTGCCCGCATCCGCGGCGGGCGGCACCGGAAGGCCGGCGCCCGGCGGCAAGCTGGGCGCTGCGGCCGTCAATCAGGCCAGCCTGTGGAACATCGCGAACATTCTGACCATGGTGCGGCTCGTGCTGGTGCCGGCGTTCGTCGTGCTGCTGCTGCAGGACGGCGGCTACGACCCGGCATGGCGGGCGTGGGCGTGGGCGGCGTTCGCCGTCGCCATGATCACCGACATCTTCGACGGGCATCTGGCCCGGACGTACAACCTGGTCACCGACTTCGGGAAGATCGCGGATCCGATCGCCGACAAGGCGATCATGGCGGCCGGACTGATCTGTCTCTCGGCGCTCGGTGATCTTCCGTGGTGGGTGACGGGGGTGATCCTGTTCCGGGAGCTCGGCATCACCCTGATGCGGTTCTGGGTCATCCGGCACGCGGTGATTCCGGCCAGCCGCGGCGGGAAGATGAAGACGCTCGCGCAGGGCACGGCGGTCGGCATGTACGTGCTCGCGCTGACCGGTCCGCTGGCGACTCTGCGCTTCTGGGTGATGGCGCTCGCCGTGGTCCTGACGGTCGTCACCGGCCTCGACTACGTGCGGCAGGCGATCGTGCTGAGGCGCAAGGGACTGGCGGCGGAGCGGACCGCGGAGGGCACGTCGAAGTGACGGACGCGGCGAAGGTCCTCGCGCTGCTTGCGGAGCGTGGCCGGACGCTGGCCGTCGCGGAGTCCCTCACGGGCGGCCTGGTGGCCGCGGAGCTCACGTCCGTACCCGGGGCGTCAAAATCCTTCCGGGGGTCCGTGACGGCCTACGCGACCACCCTCAAGAGGGATGTTCTCGGCGTCGACGCGACCCTTCTGGCGGAGCGCGGTGCGGTCGATCCGCGGGTCGCGTCCCAGATGGCGGCAGGTGTGCGGGACCTGATGGGCGCCGACTGGGGCGTCGCCACCACTGGGGTCGCGGGGCCGGACGCGCAGGACGGACAACCCGTCGGGACGGTTTTCGTGGCGGTCGCGGGGCCGGGGGGCACAGGGAAAGTAGCCGCTTTGAGGTTGAACGGCGACCGCGGGGAAATCCGTAGAGAGAGTGTACGGAGCGTGCTGGAGCTGCTCCGTGAGGAACTGCACGAGAACGCGCGGGCACAGGATACGGAACAGAACGGGGGGAATTGATGTTTGCAGCCCTGAGTGAACACGACATCGCTCCCCGCACGGCCGCGGCGCAAGGCGGTACGGTGGGGCGTGAAGGATGCGGCTACGCGGTCCGAGGAGGGAGCCACCGATGATTCTGCTCCGTCGCCTGCTTGGTGACGTGCTGCGTCGGCAGCGCCAGCGCCAGGGCCGTACTCTGCGCGAAGTCTCCTCGTCCGCCCGAGTTTCGCTCGGCTATCTCTCCGAGGTGGAGCGGGGGCAGAAGGAGGCGTCCTCCGAGCTGCTTTCCGCGATCTGCGACGCGCTTGACGTACGGATGTCCGAGCTCATGCGTGAGGTGAGCGACGAGCTGTCGCTGGCCGAACTGGCCGAGTCGGCAGCCGCCGGCGAGGTACCCGTGCCGGTACGCCCGATGCTGGGCTCCGTCTCCGTGACGTCGGTGGCAGGTGTGCCGACGGAGCGGGTGACGATCAAGGCGCCTGCGGAAGCGGTCGACGTCGTCGCCGCCTGAGCCACAGGCCCTGCACGATCCCGCACGGCTTGGTTTGCACTGGGCCCCGGCTGGTACCCGAGTACTGGTCGGGGTTTTGCGTGCCCCGACGCCTTACCGTCCCCGAATGGCCCTTTTCGGTGGTTGTTGCCATGGTGGACGGTAGTCGGCGAACCGAGTGGAGGACGTGCATGTCTGTCGTGAAGAGCTCTCTGTCCGATGCCGACCTCAAGACGGTCGGCGACGCCCTGAAGGGTGCGCTGGTCGAGCTGGTGGACCTCGGCCTGGTGGCCAAGCAGGTGCACTGGAACGTCGTCGGCCCCCGCTTCAGGTCCGTTCATCTCCAACTTGACGAGGTCGTCGACACGGCGCGGCAGCACTCCGACACCGTTGCCGAGCGCTGCTCCGCGATTGGCGTGAGCCCCGACGGACGCGCCGCGTCGGTGGCGGCGCAGAGCGCGATCGGGTCGGTGCCGGAGGGGTGGATCAAGGACGTCGACGTGGTGCGGACGATGGTGGACGCCTTGGGTGCCGTCATCGCGAGGATGCGGGAGCGCATCGAGGCGACCGACGAACCGGATCCGGTGAGCCAGGACATCCTGATCCAGCTGACGGCGGACCTCGAGAAGCACGCGTGGATGTTCCAGGCCGAGAGCGCATGACACCGAGCGCACAACTGGTGCCTTCACGCGCCGGTTCGGCCAACCGCGCGCCCTCCCCGCGGCCTCGCGCGTCGCACTAGCGTGGGCCGGAGGAGGCAGCCATGGCGGTACGCGGGGCGGTCCTCGTGCCTCTTGTCGTGTTCGGACTCGTTCTGGGCGCGGTGTGGTGGTGGGCCGTTCTGCGGCTGGCCCTGATACCGGAGCACGCGGGGATCGTCGAGGGGACGGTGGCGGCCGGCGGTTGGGGCCTGAGCCTGCTTCCCGTGCATGCGACGGCAGCCCGCAGGGCTACTACCAGGGCATTGTTGCGCCGCCGTTCGGGCGGAATATCTGACCCGTCGTGAAGGACGAGGCGTCGGACGCCAGATGAAGGACGGTGTGGGCGATGTCCTCGGGCTCGCCGACGCGGCGCAGCGGTGACATCCGTGCCATCGTGCTCTCCGCGCGGTGCTGGAGCTCCGCGTTATGACGGGCCGTCATCGGCGTGCGGACCCAGCCGGGGGCAACGGCGTTCACCCGGATCCCGTGCGGTCCGAGTTCGGTCGCGAGCGTCCTGGTCAGCTGGATCACCGCGGCCTTCGACGCGCTGTAGCAGAGCAGACCTGCGTTGGCCGCGTCGACGGCGCCGGAGGCCATGGTGATGATGGAGCCGCCGCCCGAGGCGATCATGGCAGGGGCCGCTGCCTGGCAGGCGAACAGAACGCCCTTGAAATTCACGGCGAGTACGCGGTCCAGGTCTTCGGTCTTCGTCTCGAGGACCGGGCTCGTGTGCATGACCCCTGCGACGGCGGCCAGGATGTCGAGGCGGTCCGCCTCGTCGACGGCCGCCGCGAGCGCGGGGCGGTCGGTGACGTCGAGGGTGTGGGTGACTGCCGTTCCTGCGGCGGCGTCGATCAGGGTGCGTGTCTCCTGAAGGCCCTTCTCGTCCCGGTCGGCGCAGTGCACGACGGCTCCTGCCTCGGCGAGCAGGAGGGCGGAGGCGCGGCCTATTCCGTTGCCCGCTCCGGTCACGAACGCGCTCCGGCCGGTGAGGTCGTACGCGGTGAGGGCCATGACGGGACCGTACGACCCCATCTGACGGGCCGTCAACTGCTGTGCGTCTGTTCGCCGGTCGAGAACTGTTTGTGCATCGAGGGTTGTTGGTGCGTCGATGCGCACCGGTGGTCAGGCGGTGGGACCGCTCTGGCAGCGTGGACACCAGTAGGTCGGCCGTTCCCGGCTCCCGTCGCCCTGGTCGCCCTGGTCGCCCTGGTCGGCCTTGTGGAGGCGTGCGCCGCAGCGCGGGCAGGGGCGGCCTTCGCGCCCGTAGACATACAGCTTCTGCGAGGGGTCGCGGCCGCCGGTCATGGTGCGCCGGTCGAAGCGCCGCTTGTTCTCCTCGAGGAGCCGCCGCGCGGTGGCCACGAGCCGCTCCGGGGTGCCCTCGGGCAGGTCGCCGACCGGCAGCCAGGGCGTGACACGGGCCAGGAAGGCCAGCTCCGACTTGTAGACGTTGCCGATTCCGGCGAGGTTCCGCTGGTCGAGGAGAGCTTCGCCGAGCGGACGGGCCGGGTCGGCGAGCAGATTCGCGACTGCCTTGGCGGGGTCCCAGTCGGGGCCGAGGACATCGGGGCCGAGGTGGCCGACGGCCTGCTCCTCGTCGGCGGTGCGGAGCAGCTCGACGACGGGGAGGCGGTAGCCGACGGCGGTGTGGGCAGCGTTGCCCAGGATCGCGCGGATCTGGTGGTTGGGGCCTCCACGCCAGCGCTCCCCGGTGTTGTACACGCGCCAGGAGCCGTCCATCCGCAGATGCGTGTGCAGGGTCAGCCCGCCCTCGAAGCGCGTGAGCAGATGCTTGCCGCGTGGCGTCACGTCCAGCACGGTCCGGCCGGTGAGATCTGCCGTGGCGAAGCGCGGCACACGGAGATCTGACCGGGTCAGGACCCGGCCCGCCAGCGCCTCGTGCAGGCGGTGGGCGGTCAGCCAGACGGTGTCTCCTTCGGGCATGTCATCCATGATGCGTGACCGGCGGCGCCCGTGGTGGCGCCCGGGTCACGGGCGCAGACGCAGCCCCCTCGGCGTGGCGTGGAAGCCGGCGGTCTCCAGGGCGCGGCCCGGCGGAGCGGTCAGGGCAGGGGTGCCGTTGACCCGCTCCACGGTCACGGTGCCGAGGGCGCCTTCGCGCGCGGCGGTGGCCAGGGCGCCGGCCGCCGCGCGCAGGGCGGGCGATTCCGGGTCGGTGGCCCATGCCAGCAGCGTCTTGCCGCCCCTCTCCATGTAAAGGGCCAACTCGCCATCGACGAGGACCACCAGCGAGCCTGCCTTGCGGCCCGGCTTGTGACCCGCGCCCTCCGGCGGCTCGGGCCAGGGCAGCGCGGCCCCATAGGCGTTGGCCGGGTCGGCTGCGGCAAGCACCACCGCGCGCGGTTCGGCCTGCCCTTCTGCCCGGTCCCGCGCCGTGGAGGCCGCGCGAAGGCGGTCGACCGCGCCGTCCATCGCGAACTGGGCAGCGCCCAGCCCCTCGACGACATAGCCACGGCGTGCCTGTCCCGTGTCCTCGAAGGCCGACAGGATGCGGTACGTGGCGGAGAAGCCGCCCTCGACCCCCTCGGCCGCCACCGCGCCTCGCGTCACCACACCGTGGCGGTCCAGCAGGGTGCGGGCAAGCGCATGAGCCCGGTGCGTCGGCTCGGGCTCGGCGGGCGGGAGCAGGGACCAGCGGCCGCTCACCGTCGGAGGGCCCGTACGGGAGGCGGTGCGAGCAGCAGCGGTCAGGCTTCCGTAGCGGCCGCGGGGGACGGTGCGCCTGGCGCGGTGGGCGGTGGATCCCGACGTACGGCCGGAGCCGAGGAGGGCGCGCAGAGGTGCCAGGGTGTCGTTGGTGAGCCGACCGGACCAGGCGAGATCCCAGATGGCATCGGCCAGTGCGGGATCGGTGGCGTCGGGATGCGTGGTGGTCCGCACCTGGTCGGCGATCTGGCGGAAGAACAGGCCGTAACCACCGGAGAGGGTGGTGAGCACCGACTCGTGCAGCGCCGTCAGCTCCAGCGGATGGGGCTGGGGCAGCAGCAGAGGCGCGGCGTCGGCCAGATAGAGGGAGACCCAGCCGTCCTTGCCGGGCAGGGCGCCGGCACCTGCCCACAGGACCTCGCCGGTGGTGGTCAGTTCGTCCAGAAGGGTGCTGCTGTAGTGGGCGACGCGGGGCGGGAGGATCAGCTTCTCGAGGGCGGAGGCGGGCACCGCGGCGCCCTGGAGTTGTTCGACGGCGCGGGCGAGGCCGTCGATGCCGCGCAGACTGTTGCTGCCCAGGTGCTGCCACTGGGGGAGGAAGGTGGCCAGCGCGGTGGGCGGCACCGGCTCCAGCTCGTGGCGCAGTGCTGCCAGCGAACGCCTGCGCAACCGGCGCAGCACACCGGCGTCGCACCATTCCTGGCCGATGCCCGAGGGGTGGAACTCGCCCTGCACGACCCGGCCGCTCGCGGCGAGGCGCTGCAGGCCACCCTCGGTGACCGCCGCGCCGAGCCCGAAGCGGGCGGCGGCCTGTGCGGAGGTGAACGGGCCGTGTGTACGCGCGAACCGGGCCAAGAGGTCGCCGAACGGGTCCTTCACCGGCTCGGTGAACGCCTCCGGGACGCCCACGGGCAGCGCCGTTCCCAAGGCGTCCCGCAGTCGGCCGGCGTCCTCGATCGCCGCCCAGTGGTCCGCCCCCGCGATGCGGACGCGGATGGCGCGGCGCGCTGCGGCGAGCTCCTGCGGCCAGGCCGGATCGCCGCCGCGCTCGACGAGCTCGGCTTCCGTCAGGGGGCCCAGGACACGCAGCAGGTCGGCCACGCCCTCCGGGTCCTTGATCCGCCGGTCGTCCGTCAGCCACTGCAGCTCCCGCTCCAGCTCCGTGAGCACGTCCGCGTCCAGCAGCTCCCGCAGCTCGGCCTGGCCCAGCAGCTCGGACAGCAGACGTGAGTCCAGCGACAGGGCGGCGGCACGCCGCTCGGCGAGAGGGGAGTCCCCCTCGTACAGGAACTGGGCGACGTAACCGAAGAGCAGGGAGCGGGCGAACGGCGACGGCTCGGGGGTGGTGACCTCCACGAGGCGGACCCGGCGCGACTCGATGTCGCCCATCAGCTCCGTGAGCCCTGGGACGTCGAAGACGTCCTGCAGGCACTCGCGGACCGCCTCGAGGACGATCGGGAACGAGCCGAACTCGCTCGCCACCTGCAGCAGTTGGGCCGCGCGCTGACGCTGCTGCCACAGCGGCGTGCGCTTGCCCGGTGAGCGGCGCGGCAACAGCAGCGCGCGGGCGGCGCACTCGCGGAACCGGGAGGCGAACAGCGCCGAGCCGCCCACTTGTTCGGTGACGATCTGACTGATCTCACCCTTGTCGAAAACGGCGTCCCCCGCGCCGACGGGTGCCTGCTCGCTGTCGAACGACGTGTCCGGACGGACCGGGTCGTGGTCCAGCAGGTCCAGGCCCATCAGATCCGCGTCGGGCAGGCGCAGCACGATGCCGTCGTCCGCGTGCATGACCTGGGCATCCATGCCGTAGCGCTCGGCGAGGCGGGCGCCCAGCGCCAGCGCCCACGGCGCGTGCACCTGGGCGCCGAACGGGGAGTGGATCACCACCCGCCAGTCGCCCAGCTCGTCGCGGAACCGCTCCACCAGGATCGTCCGGTCGTCGGGCACATGGCCGCAGGCGCGGCGCTGCTCGTCGAGATAGGCCAGTACGTTGTCCGCGGCCCAGGCGTCGAGACCGGCGGCCACCAGGCGCAGACGGCCGTCCTCGGGGGAGAGCCCGCCGACCTCGCGCAGGAAGGCGCCGACGGCGCGCCCCAGCTCAAGGGGTCGGCCAAGCTGGTCGCCCTTCCAGAAAGGGAGCCGGCCCGGCACACCCGGCGCGGGGGAGACGAGCACCCGGTCCCGGGTGATGTCCTCGATCCGCCAGGAGGTGGTGCCCAGAGTGAAGACGTCACCCACCCGGGATTCGTAGACCATTTCCTCGTCGAGCTCACCGACCCGGCCGCCGCCCTTCTTCGGGTCGGCCCCGGCGAGGAAGACGCCGAAGAGACCACGGTCCGGGATCGTGCCGCCGGACGTGACAGCCAGGCGCTGCGCGCCCGGGCGGCCGGTGACCGTGCCGGCGACCCGGTCCCAGACCACTCGCGGCCGCAGCTCGGCGAACGCGTCCGAGGGATAACGGCCGGCGAGCATGTCCAGGACGGCCGTGAATGCGGACTCGGGCAGAGACGCGAACGGCGCGGCACGGCGCACCAGCGCCAGCAGGTCGTCGAACTGCCAGGTGTCCAGGGCGACCATCGCGACCAACTGCTGCGCCAGCACGTCCAGTGGGTTCGACGGGATGCGCAGCGCCTCGATGGAACCCGTGCGCATCCGCTCCGTGACCACGGCCGCCTGCACGAGATCGCCGCGGTACTTGGGGAAGACCACGCCCGTGGAGACCGCGCCCACCTGGTGGCCGGCGCGACCCACGCGCTGCAGACCGGAGGCGACGGACGGCGGGGATTCGACCTGGACGACCAGATCCACCGCGCCCATGTCGATGCCCAGCTCGAGGCTGGAGGTGGCGACGACCGCGGGCAGTCTGCCCGCTTTGAGGTCCTCCTCCACCAGGGCGCGCTGCTCCTTGGAGACCGAGCCGTGGTGGGCGCGGGCGAGGAGCGGTGGGGCGCCCTGAGCCGCCCCGGACTGCGCCATGATCTCGGCCGGCGGTGCGCCGCCGGGCATGGGCTCGCCCATGGCCCGCTCATAGGCAATCTCGTTGAGGCGGTTGCACAGCCTCTCCGCCAGCCGGCGGGAGTTGGCGAAGACGATCGTGGAACGGTGCGCCTGGACGAGATCGGTGATGCGCTCCTCGACATGGGGCCAGATCGAGGGCTTCTCCGCGGCACCGTCGCCGGCGTCGGAGGCCGGAGAGCCACCGAGCTCACCGAGGTCCTCCACCGGAACGACCACCGAGAGGTCGAACTCCTTGCCCGAGGGCGGCTGGACGATCTCCACCCGGCGCTGCGGGGAGAGATAGCGGGCCACTTCGTCCACCGGCCGCACCGTCGCCGACAGGCCGATCCTGCGGGCCGGACGGGGCAGCAGCTCGTCGAGGCGCTCCAGGGACAGCGCGAGGTGGGCACCACGCTTCGTGCCCGCGACGGCGTGCACCTCGTCCAGGATCACGGTCTGGACCCCCGCCAGCGCGTCCCGGGCGGCCGAGGTGAGCATCAGGAACAGCGACTCGGGCGTGGTGATCAGAATGTCCGGCGGCCTGGTGACCAACGCCCGGCGCTCCACGGGAGGGGTGTCACCCGAGCGGATACCGACGCGCACCTCCGGCTCGGCCAGCCCGAGCCGCACCGACTCCTGGCGGATACCGGTGAGAGGGCTGCGGAGGTTGCGCTCCACGTCCACGGCGAGGGCCTTCAAAGGCGACACGTACAACACGCGACAGCGCTTCTTTGCCTCCGCGGGCGGCGGCGTGGACGTCAGCCGGTCCAGGGCGGCCAGGAAGGCGGCCAGCGTCTTGCCCGAGCCCGTCGGCGCCACCACGAGTACGTCCGAGCCCTTGCCGATCGCCTGCCATGCCCCTTCCTGAGCGGCGGTGGGCGCGCTGAACGCCCCCGTGAACCAGCCTCGGGTCGCGGGAGAGAAGGAGTCGAGCGCAGTCCTGGCCATGCCCACCATCGTGCACCCGACCACTGACAACGGGAGTCCAGGACATGGATGGGTGAGGACGGGTGGCGAAGTGGGTCCAGGACATGGACGGGGTGGCGGCATGGGTCCAGGACATGGACAGGCGGGCCCGCCGTACGGGGCCGGGCGCAGAATGGCCGTATGGAGAAGGACGTGGCGCCGGACAAGAAGGGCGAGTGGGCACGGCACTGGCAATACCCGGGAGTCCCCGGTCTCGACCTGCTGCGGGCGCGCTATGTGCGCCACTCCTTCCCCCGCCACATCCATGAGGGGTTCGTCTTCGGCGCGGTCCGCCGCGGCATCGAGGACGTCTTCCTGCCGGAGGGGACGGTGCGGGCGAGACCCGGAACCGTCGTCATGATCAATCCCGAGGTACCGCACTCCGCCAGGGCCGGTGTGCCGGAGGGCTGGGTGTACTCCACCCTCTACCCGTCCTTGAAGCTGGTCGCCGGCATCGCCGAGGAGACGACGACCCTGCGCGGGACGGCCGGTTTCGCCGAGACGATCGTCGAGGACCCCGACACCGCCCGGCTGGTGCACGAGGTGCACCGGGCGGCGGAAGAGGGCAACGCGCTCGCCGCCGACAGCGTCCTGCGCCTGACCGTTGCCAGGCTGCTGCACCGCCACGGGCGCTCACTGCCCGCACGTACGCCCCTTGCCGCAGGGTCACGCACCGCGGCCGCCGCGAGGCAGCTCCTCGGGGAGCGGATGGCACAGCCGCCGTCTCTCGAAGAACTGGCGCAGGAGCTCGGGGTCAGCCCCTTCGCGCTGCTCCGCGCCTTCAAGGCCGCCTACGGGCTGCCGCCGCACACCTGGCTCACCGACGCGCGCGTGCGGCGCGCCCGGCACCTCCTGGACGCCGGTACGTCACCGGCGGAGGCGGCCGTCGCCGTCGGGTTCACCGACCAGCCCCATCTGAACCGCCACTTCACCCGGATCGTCGGCGTCCCGCCGGGGGCGTACCGCAAGGAGCGCGCAATAACGTACAAGACCGCGGGGAGCGGGCCTGCGTAACGTCCGGGACGTGCCAGAACAGACAGCTCGACCAGACATATCCACCGGGGCGGTCGCTCCGCCCCGAGGGTCGTCCACGGCTATCGCGGCGTCCGCGCGCGTGCCGGTGCCTGCGAACGGGCCGGCGTCCGCGCGCGTGCCGGTGCCCGTCAGCGGGTCGGCCTCGTCCGGGGCCGGGACCGAAGAGGCGGTCCCGGCGGCGAAGCCGGACTCGGCCGTCGTGCGGGACGCACTCGGCGTGGGCATCGCCGTCGGTCTCTCCGGCTTCGCCTTCGGCGTGACCTCGGCGGGATCCGGCCTGACCCTTCTGCAGACCTGCGCTCTCAGCCTGCTCGTGTTCACCGGAGCGTCGCAGTTCGCGCTGGTGGGCGCGATCGCGGCCGGTGGAAACCCGCTGGCGGCAGCGGCCGGTGCCTTCTTCCTGGGCGTACGCAACGCCTTCTACGGGCTGCGGCTGTCTCAGCTGCTCGCACTGCCCCGCTTCGTACGGCCGCTCGCCGCGCACTGGGTCATCGACGAGACCACGGCCGTCGCTCTCGCCCAGCCCACGCGGCGCAGCGTGCGGCTCGGGTTCACCATCACCGGCCTCACCCTGTACGTGCTGTGGAACCTGACCACTTTCCTCGGGGCCCTCGGCGCCGAAGCCCTCGGCGACACCGACGCCTGGGGGTTGGACGCGGCGGGTCCGGCGGTCTTCCTCGCGCTGCTCGCGCCGATGCTGCGCACCGCCACCGAACGTGCCGTGGCCGCGCTCGCGGTGGTACTCGGGCTCGGGTTCCTGCCGGTGCTGCCCGCCGGAGTGCCGGTGCTGGTCGCGGCGCTGGCCGCTCCCGCGGTGCTGTGGCTCAAGGGGCGAACGATCCGTGGAGCGACGGAGAAGACGAAGCGCGCGCCGGAGACGACGCGCGTGCAGGGGAAAGGGGGGGAGCGTTGAGCATCTGGATCGCGATCGCGCTGACGGCGGTCGGCTGCTACCTCGTGAAGCTCGTCGGCCTGCTGGTGCCGGCCGACACGCTCGAGCGGCCTCTCGTGCAGCGGCTGGCCGCGCTGCTGCCCGTCGCCCTGCTGGCCGCGCTGACCGCGCAGCAGACCTTCAGCACGGGCCACGCGCTCGTGCTCGACGCGCGGGCCGCGGGGGTCGGGGCTGCGGCACTCGCTCTGCTGCTGCGCGCACCCTTCCTGGTGGTGGTGGTGGTGGGGGCCGCGGTGGCCGTGACGGCGGGGGCGCGGGCGCTGGGAAGCTGACCGGCCGGTGGCCGGCGGACGTGGCATCGCCTGGTGGCCGTCCCTGTGGCGGGCGTCGGGCGACGCCCGCCACAGGGACGGTGACAGGAGCGCCGGGCCGCGCGCGGCACAGCCGCATCATGCGATGGCGCGGCCGTACGCCCGCAGGGTCAGCAGCGCCTCGATCGTCACGATCGGCCGTGTCTCCAGGGCGGTGCCGGGAGCCCATTCGCGCCACGAGATGGGCCACCCTCCGTCCTCGCTCTGCTCGCCCGCCAAGTGCTCCAGGGAACGGCTCACCTCCTGGTCCGTGAACCAGCGACGGGCGAGCGAATCGGGCGTGCGGGCGTAGTCGTGCGCGAAATGGTGCTCGCCGGGCGCGTACCCGGGCGCGACGGGCTGGTCGTGAAGCCGTTCCGGATCCAGCGCGACCAGCCGCTGCTCGCGCACGATCCGGCCGAGCCGGTCGGCCGCCCTCTCGGCGCGCGGGCGGTCCGGTGCGCCGTCCAGGAAGGCGATTGCCGCCTCGACCTCGTACGGGTGGGACTTCTCGATCGCGTCGACCGCCGCCCAGCAGAAGTCGGTGGCCCGGAACAGCCATGCGTGCCACACCTGATTGCGGTGCAGCAGACCGACCACCGGCCCCGTGGCGAGCAGCTCGCTCGGCGGCTTGTCGACGATCGGGAGAAACGGAGCCGCAGGATAGGCGCGCTGGGAGGGGTGGACGGCCGGCAGCGCGCCGTCCGGGGTGGACACCTCCGTCAGGTAGCGGCACATCCGCTCCACCCGCAGACCGCCGCAGCGGCCGATGGAATCGAGCACGCGCAGGGCGTGTCCGGTGTGCAGCGGCTGGCTGACCGGGCCGCGCAGATCGGGTTCGAGGGCATGGCCGTAGCCGCCGTCCTCGTTGAGGTAGGCGGCGAGGGCCGTTTCGACGGCGTCGGCGCTGCCGCCCAGGAAGTGGTAGGCGAACCGTCGCTGCTCGAGCACCCGGGCGGTCAGCCAGATGAAGCGCTCCGCGCGCGCGAGCGCCGACGCGGACGCGGGTGAGGGATCGGTGGTTGCTCCGGTTCCAGCCATGTTCCGACGGTAGAGCGGAAAGGGCTTTCGGCAAGCAGGACGGACAAGGCTGCACCCTTGGGGGCGGGATACTGGGGTCATGCGGTTGACGATTTTCTGGGAGCGGATGGCGGACCACTTCGGTGTGGCGTATGCGGACTCCTTCGCGCGGGACCATGTGATGGCCGAATTGGGCGGCCGAACGATCCACGAGGCACTGGCCGCGGGCTGGGAGGCGAAGGACGTGTGGCGCGCGGTGTGCGCCGCCGTGGACATCCCCGCCGACAAGCGCTGAGACACCGGCCGACCCGCCGCGGTCACCGCGGTGGGTCACACTTGCCCGGTGGCCCAGACCGACAAGACCGCCCCGGACGAGATCGACCTGGACAAGAACGCGCCGCAACCCTTTGTGCAGGACGTCGCACCCGACGCCGCGCAGGGCAACTACGGCAGGACGGGACCGCTGACGACATGACCGCTGACGAGAAGACCGCGCAGGACGCGGTCGCGTCGGACGAGGCCGCCGTGGGCATTCCCGCGCAGGGTGCCGCGGCTCCCGCCACTCCGCCGTCCTCCCCGCCCCCGGGAGCGGGTGCGGCGACCGCGACCGGCGCGCCCGGCCGCATGCCCCGCTGGCTGCCGCGAGCGATGATCCTCGCGCTGGCGCTCTACGCCTGTTTCCAGCTCGGCAGCTGGGCCTTCCACCAGTTGATCGGTCTCCTGATCAACATCCTGATCGCCTTCTTCCTGGCGCTCGCGATCGAACCCGCGGTCGGACGGATGGCGGCACGCGGCATGCGCCGCGGCCTTGCCACCTTCCTGGTCTTCTTCGCGGTGCTGGTCGCGGGAGTGGGTTTCGTCGTCCTCCTCGGTTCGATGCTGGCCGGCCAGATCATCGAGATGGTCGAGGACTTCCCCAAGTACCTCGACTCGGTCATCCGCTGGATCAACGACACGTTCCACACGGAGCTCTCCCGGGTCGAGGTCCAGGACAGCCTGCTGCGCTCGGACTGGCTGCGGAAATACGTCCAGAACAGCGCCACCGGGGTGCTGGACGTCTCCGCCACCGTGCTCGGCGGGCTCTTCAAGCTGCTGACGATCTTCCTGTTCTCCTTCTACTTCGCGGCCGACGGGCCCCGGCTGCGTCGCGCGCTGTGCTCCGTACTCCCCCCGGCCAGGCAGACCGAGGTGCTGCGCGCCTGGGAGATCGCCGTCGACAAGACCGGCGGGTACCTCTACTCGCGCGGCCTGATGGCGCTGATCTCCGGAATCGCGCACTACGTCCTGCTGGAGATCCTCGAGGTGCCGTACGCCCCGGCCCTGGCGGTCTGGGTCGGCCTGATGTCGCAGTTCATCCCGACCATCGGCACGTACCTGGCGGGCGCCCTGCCGATGCTGATCGCGTTCACCGTCGACCCCTGGTACGCGCTGTGGGTGCTCGGCTTCGTCGTCGTCTACCAGCAGTTCGAGAACTACGTACTGCAGCCGAAGCTCACCGCCCGGACGGTCGACATCCACCCGGCGGTGGCCTTCGGTTCGGTCGTCGCCGGCACGGCGCTGCTGGGAGCGGTCGGTGCCCTGATCGCGATCCCGGCGGTCGCGACCCTTCAGGCGTTCCTCGGCGCGTACGTGAAGCGCTACGCCGTGACCGACGACCCGCGGGTCCACAGCCACAGCAGGCACGGCGGCGGCCGGGCGCTGGCGCGGATGCGCAGCGCGCTGGGAAGCGGCCGGCGAGGCTCCTCGGCC
This sequence comes from Streptomyces sp. NPDC027962, assembly GCF_055566095.1. Taxonomy (NCBI): domain Bacteria; kingdom Bacillati; phylum Actinomycetota; class Actinomycetes; order Kitasatosporales; family Streptomycetaceae; genus Streptomyces; species Streptomyces sp. NPDC027962. The sequence goes on along the minus strand of NZ_JBVHTA010000010.1, from coordinate 160,205 downwards.
GGGGACGGCCCGCAGGGCGCGGTGCCTCAGCAGGCCGACGGCGAGGGCTGAGGCGGGGCAGGCGCCCGGTCGCGAGACCGCGCCGGGGCCGGACCACCCGGTTTCCACGCGTCGACGTGGTGCGCGTGGTGCGCTTGACAGTAAAATCGAACATCCATTCTTATGAGGTTCCGGCCCTGACTCCGCGGGCTGTTCACGTGAGTTATCCACAGGCCGGGCGGACGGCGGGGCCCATTGTCAGTGGCAGGGGTTAGCGTCTTTGACGTGAAGCGATCGACACAAGCAAATCGGGTGGAACCCATGGCAGGTACCGACCGCGAGAAGGCGCTCGACGCCGCGCTCGCACAGATTGAACGGCAATTCGGCAAGGGTGCCGTGATGCGACTGGGCGAGCGGCCGAACGAGCCCATCGAGGTCATCCCCACGGGGTCGACCGCGCTCGACGTCGCGCTCGGAGTCGGCGGCCTGCCGCGCGGCCGCGTGGTGGAGGTGTACGGACCGGAGTCCTCCGGTAAGACCACCCTCACGCTGCACGCTGTGGCCAACGCCCAGAAGGCGGGCGGAGCCGTCGCCTTCGTGGACGCGGAGCACGCCCTCGACCCCGAGTACGCGAAGAAGCTCGGCGTCGACATCGACAACCTCATCCTCTCCCAGCCGGACAACGGCGAGCAGGCGCTCGAGATCGTCGACATGCTCGTCCGCTCTGGCGCGCTCGACCTGATCGTCATCGACTCCGTCGCGGCCCTCGTGCCCAAGGCGGAGATCGAGGGCGAGATGGGCGATTCGCACGTGGGTCTTCAGGCGCGGCTGATGAGCCAGGCGCTCCGGAAGATCACCAGCGCGCTCAACCAGTCCAAGACCACCGCGATCTTCATCAATCAGCTCCGCGAGAAGATCGGTGTGATGTTCGGCTCCCCGGAGACCACGACCGGTGGCCGGGCACTCAAGTTCTACGCCTCCGTGCGTCTCGACATCCGCCGTATCGAGACCCTCAAGGACGGCACGGACGCGGTCGGCAACCGCACCCGCGTCAAGGTCGTCAAGAACAAGGTCGCCCCGCCCTTCAAGCAGGCCGAGTTCGACATCCTCTACGGCCAGGGCATCAGCCGCGAGGGCGGCCTGATCGACATGGGCGTGGAGCACGGCTTCGTCCGCAAGGCCGGCGCCTGGTACACGTACGAGGGCGACCAGCTCGGCCAGGGCAAGGAGAACGCCCGCAACTTCCTCAAGGACAACCCCGACCTCGCCAACGAGATCGAGAAGAAGATCAAGGACAAGCTCGGCGTCGGCGTCAGGCCGGAGATCCCGGCGGAGCCCGGCGCGGACGCGGCCGCAGCGGTGCCGGCGGAGGACGCGGCGAAGTCGGTGGCCGCGCCCGCATCCAAGGCCAAGGCGGCCAAGACGGCGGCGGCCAAGGGCTAGCGGGATGGCCCGGCGAACCGAATGGCCGGGTGACAGCCCCGACTTGTCGAGGGCCGAGAAGGAGCTGTCGCCCAAGGATCCGGCGGAGCGGGCGCGGGCGATCTGCCTGCGCCTGCTCACCGGGACCCCACGCACCCGCAAGCAGCTCGCGGACGCGCTGCACAAACGGGAGATCCCCCCGGAGGTTGCCGAGGAGGTCCTCTCCCGTTTCGAGGACGTGGGCCTGATCAACGACGCCGCCTTCGCCGACGCGTGGGTGGAGTCCCGGCACCACGGCCGGGGCCTCGCCCGGCGGGCCTTGGTGCGGGAACTGCGCACCAAGGGAGTGGACTCCGCCCTTATCGACGAGGCCGTGGGACAGCTCGACTCGGACCAGGAGGAGGCGACCGCCCGCGAGCTGGTGGCGCGCAAGCTGCGCTCCACCAGGGGCCTCGACCGGGACCGCCGCCTGCGCCGCCTCGCCGGGATGCTGGCCCGCAAGGGCTACCCCGAGGGCATGGCGCTGCGGGTGGTCAGGCGCGCCCTGGAGGAAGAGGGCGAAGACACGACGGACCTGGACGAGGCGGGCTTTTAGGGGTGGGACCGGCCGCACGGGAGAGACGCTGCCGACAGGCCGCAGCGCACGCGTGCCCGCCCTGCCTGTTCCCGGCCGGCCTGCGTACGGCCTGCCTGCGTACGGCCTGCCTGTCGCCGCCCGTTCAGCCTGTGGAGCGACTGCCCTCGCGTGCAACCGGGAGCCCCGCCGCTTTCCAGGCCTGGAAACCGCCGACCAGGTCCGTCGCGCCGCGCAGGCCCAGTTGGTGCAGCGACGCGGCCGCCAGGGAGGACGCGTATCCCTCGTTGCAGATCACGACGATCCGCAGGTCGTGGCCGACGGCCTGCGGGAGGCGGTGGCTGCCTTGCGGGTCCAGACGCCACTCCAGCTCGTTGCGCTCCACCACCACGGCGCCGGGGATCAGCCCGTCGCGCTCCCGCAGCGCCTGGTAGCGGATGTCCACCAGCAGTGCCCCTTCGGCCGCCGCGGCGAACGCCTCCTGCGGCCCGACACGTTCGAAGCCGTCCCGCACCCGTTCCAAGTGCGCGTCGATCCCTAGCAGTTCACTCACTGCCAGTCCTCCGGAAGCTCGACGTGCTCCAGCCGCAGCACCGCTCCGGACCTGCTGAAACGCCTCAGCAGCGGCAGCGGCGGATAGTAGGCGTGGATGGAGACCGCATGCTCCACGGGTGACTCGTTGAGCACCTCGTGCACATGGTGCCTGCCGAAGGCGCGCGACTGGCCGGCGCCCAGATGCCGTTGACGGTCCACGCCTTCGTTGAGCTCAAGGGTTTTCCAGCCGCTCGCGGGCAGCCTGACGGCGAGGGAGTTCTCCGTCAGCTTGCCCTCCGCCGCGGCGAACGCGCCGAGCGACTCGGCGTGGTCGTGCCAGCCGGTGCCGGTGCCCGGCGGCCAGCCTATGAGCCATGCCTCACTGCCGCGCGGCCCTTCCAGCCGCAGCCAGGTACGGCCCTCGGGGTCCAGGGGCAGCGAAGCGATCAGTTCCTTGTCGGTGGCGGCATGCCGCACGAAGTCAAGAAGTTCGGCGGAGGTCGGCGCACCGGCATCGTCCAGAGCAGGCCGGGAGCCTGTGCGGGGCGCGGACGCAGAAGGCGGAGCAAAAATCGGGGCGGAGAGAGGTGCAGCGGGGTGGGACACGGTGACCGTCCTGGAGTTCGCTGGAGAGCGCGTGGGCCACAGCAGGCCGCGGCGTGAAAGGAAGGCGAATCAGCAGGAGGGGCGACACACGCAGCCCGCATAGCGGACGAGGTCCATATGGACCCTCCGCCACAGGTGCACATCGGTGTCGGTCACGCTCCGGAGTAGACCACGGGGACCCGCCGGAATCAATCGGTGTCCGCGATGCGGTCGGTGGGCGACGCGGACGGCGCGCCTCCGCGGACCAGGTCCGCGGCGGAGTGCAGTTCGTCGGGCCGCACCCCCGCGAAGGCCGCGACCAGGTGCCCGTCGGGCCGCACCAGCAGCACGGTGTGCGCCGAGGCGCCCGGGTAGCTCTCCGTCACCAGCAGTTCGGCCCGTGCCGGCAGGGCGGTCACGGCCGTCGCCAGCCGCGGCATGACACCGGCCCCGACCCAGTGCCGCCGGTCCCAGACCCCGGTACCGGGCGCGACCAGGACGACGAGCAGTTGCCCCCGCCCCAACCGGTCCCGCAGGCGCGTGGACGTGCCGTCGGGAGCAGTCACGTGTACGTCGGCGACCGGTGCGCCCACCTCCGTGCCGATCGGTGTGAGCGGGCCGGTGGGCTCAGGCGTGAGCGGCGAGTGCGCGTAGACGGGCGGGGCGCCGAGTGCGCCCTGTCCCAGATGGGCGTCGGTCAGCATCGAGTCGTGCCCGCGAGCCGCGCCCGGAAGGTAGGTGCGCAGCCCGCTGCCGCTGCGCAGTATCGGCAGCGACTGGTCGGCGGCGCGCAGCCGCGCGGCGACGGCGGTGCGCCGCTCGGCCTGGTAGCTGTCCAGCAACGTCTGCGACGCGCCGTGGTGCCAGGCCTGCGCCAACTTCCAGGCCAGGTTGTCGACGTCCCGCAGCCCTTCATCGAGCCCTTGGGCGCCGAGCGCTCCCAGCAGATGGGCGGCGTCGCCGGCGAGGAAGGCGCGGTCCACGCGCCAGCGGCGGGCGAGCCGGTGGTGCAGGGTGTGGACTCCGGTGTCGAGCAGATCGTAGGCGGGCGTTCCGCCGCACCACCCGCCCAGGGTGTCACGGACCCGCGCCACCAAGGACTCGGGTGTGACCAGTTCACCGCGGGCAGGCAGCAGCCAGTCCAGCCGCCACACACCGTCCGGCAGCGGGCGTGCGGTGATCTCGTCACCGCCCGACGCCCACGGCGGCTGGCGGTGCAGCAACGCTTCGCCGGGCCAGGGCAGTTCGGTGCGCAGGGCGGCCACGGCGTGACGTTCCACCGCCGTACGGCCGGGGAAGCGGATGCCGAGGAGCTTGCGGACGGTGGACCGGGCGCCGTCGCAGCCGACGAGGTAACTGCCCCGCCACCAGGTCGCGGAGGGCCCACGAGTATGTACGCCGACACCGCCGGAGTCCTGCTCGAGGGAGTCGAGACGGCTGTCGGTGATCAGCCGCACGAGCCGGTGCTCGGCGACGGCGTCGCGCAGTCCGCGTGCGAGGGCGTGCTGCGGGATGTGCAGCGGGGCGGCGGGGCCGCCGTCGCCGAGCGGCAGCTGTCGCAGTTCCTGCTTGCGCCGCATGGAGCGCCAGCCGGTCCAGACGGCGCCCTCGTCACGGACGGTTTCGCAGCCGAGCCGTCGCATCAGCGCGGCGGTGTCCGGGCGGAGCACGGCCGTGCGTGCCGGGCGCGGCTCGTCCTTTCCGTTGGTCTCGTCGAGCACGACCGTGGGGACGTCCTGTGCGGCGAGGGCGAGGGAGAGCGCGAGTCCGACCGGGCCCGCGCCGACCACGATCACCGGGTCCACGGCGTGACTCCTCGGGCCCGGAGGGTCGTGCGGAAAAGTGCGGTTGGAGCCCGGTGCGCGATCACAGAACGTATGCAACCCACTGCCGGTGCCTGCGTCAAGCGACCACGGGGACGCGGTGAGGGGCGGTGGCCGCCTGGCCACCGCCCCTCAGCGGTCGAACATCAGATGAACCGTCAGACGGCCCGTCCGTCGTCGGTCTTGCCGACCCCGGGCTCCCCGACGGGCTCCTCCGCGCCGCCCGGCGCGGTGAGCACCGCGCCCGTGCCCCTCTTGGCCCGGCGCAGCCTGCGCTCCAGCCACGAGGCGAAGGTGGTGAGCAGCAGGTTGAGGACGATGAAGATCACCGCGACGACGATGAAGCTGGGGATGGTGTTCGCGTAGTTGGCGGCCAGCGTGCTCTGGGCGCTGAGCAGTTCGGTGAAGGCCAGGAGTGCGCCGCCGAGGGCGGTGTCCTTGACGATGACGACGAGCTGGCTGACCAGGGCGGGCAGCATCGCGGTGACCGACTGCGGGAGCAGGATGCTCCTCATGGTCTGCCCCTTGCGCAGGCCGATCGCCTTGGCCGCCTCCCACTGCCCCTTGGGCAGGGACAGGATGCCGGCGCGGACGACTTCGGCGAGCACCGACGCGTTGTACAGCACCAGGCCGGTGACCACGGCGTACAGCGGGCGTACATCGCTGCTGATGGCGTCGGAGTTCGCGTAGAGCTGGTTCGCGAACAGCATCAGGATCAGAACGGGAATCGCGCGGAAGAATTCCACGACGACCCCGGCGGGGACCCTGACCCAGCGATGGTCGGACAGCCGGGCGATACCGAAGACCGCGCCCAGTGGCAGCGCGATGACCATCGCGAGCGCCGCCGCCTTCAGGGTGTTGCCGAGTCCGGGGAGCAGATAAGTCGTCCACGCCTGAGCCTCGGTGAACGGCTTCCACAGGGACCACTCGAGCTGTCCGTTGTCGGCCAGGACGCTGAGGGCCCACCACAGGCCCAGCCCCAGCACGGTGACGAAGGCAACCGTGTAGATGATGTTGCGACGCTTGGCATTGGGGCCGGGGGCGTCGTAGAGAACGGACGTCATCGCTTCACCGCCACACGCTTGCCGACCCAGCCGAGGATGAGTCCGGTGGGAAGGGTCAGAACCACGAAGCCGAACGCGAAGACCGCCGAGATGAGCACCAGCTGTGCCTCGTTCTCGATCATCTCCTTCATGAGCAGAGCCGCCTCCGCAACGCCGATGGCGGCCGCTACGGTGGTGTTCTTGGTGAGAGCGATCAGCACATTGGTCAGCGGGCCGACGACCGAACGGAAGGCCTGCGGAAGCACGATGCTTGTCAAGACCTGGGTGAAACTCAGGCCGATGGCGCGAGCCGCCTCCGCCTGGCCGACCGGCACCGTGTTGATGCCGGACCGCACGGCTTCGCAGACGAAGGCTGCGGTGTAGGCCGAGAGTCCGAGGATCGCCAGCCGGAACGGCAGTGCCTCGAAGTCGTCGGGTACCCCCATGGTCATGCCGAGGGTGTCGGCGAGACCGATCGCGGAGAAGACGATGATCACGGTCAGCGGGATGTTCCGGACCACGTTCACGTAGACCGTGCCGAATCCACGCATGAGGGGCACCGGGCTCACTCGCATCGCGGCGAGGATGGTGCCGAGCACCAGGGAGCCGATCGCGGAGAGGACGGTAAGTTTCACCGTCATCCAGAACGCCCCGAGCAAGTCGTAACCTTCAAGAAAGTCGAACACGATCTCCCGCGCTTCCGCGTGTGGGAGGGCCCGGCGCGCCGCCGTCAGCGGCGCGCCTCGTCAGCCCTGCTTCACTTGACGATGTTGCCGATCTTCGGGGCGGGCTCGTTCTGGTAGTTGGCCGGGCCGAAGTTGGTCTTCACGGCTTCGTCCCAGGCCTTGTCCTGGACCATCTTCTCAAGGGCGGCGTTGATCTTGTCGGTCATCTCCTTGTCGCCCTTCTTGACGCCGATGCCGTAGTTCTCGTTGCTCAGCTTCAAGCCGGCGAGCTTGAACTTGCCCTTGTACTGCGCCTGTGAGGCGTAACCGGCGAGAATCGAGTCGTCCGTGGTCAGCGCGTCGACGCGGCCGCTCTGGAGGGCGCTGAGGCACTGGGAGTACGTGGAGTACTTCTTCAGCTGGGCGTCGGGTGCGAAGTCCTTCTTCACGTTCTGCGCGGACGTGGAGCCGGTGACCGAGCAGAGCTTCTTGCCGTTGAGGTCGTCGCCCTTGCTGACGCTGTCGTCGGCGCGGATCAGCAGGTCCTGGTGGGCGAGCAGGTACGGGCCGGCGAAGTCGACCTTCTGCTTGCGCTCGTCGGTGATCGAGTACGTGGCCGCGATGAAGTCCACGTCGCCGCGGGCGAGCGCGGTCTCGCGGTCGGCGCTCTTCGTCTCCTTGAACTCGATGTCGCCCTCGGCGTATCCGAGCTCCTTGGCGACGTACTTGGCGACGTCGACGTCGAAGCCGGTGTACGACCCGTCCGGCGTCTGCAGGCCGAGGCCCGGCTGGTCGTACTTGATGCCGACCGTGATCTTCTTGCTGCCCGAGTCGCCCGAGCCGCTGTCCTTGCCGTCGGAGCCGCAGGCGGTGGCCGTGAGCGTGATCGCGAGGACGGCGGCCGAGGCGGCGGTGACCTTACGAAGCTTCATGATGACTTCCCTAGGGTTGGCGCGAAGTGTTGGATCGAGGTCGATCCAGAACTCAGTGGTGAAGGATCTTCGACAGGAAGTCCTTGGCCCGGTCGCTGCGCGGGTTGCTGAAGAACTCCTCGGGCGTGGCCTCTTCGACGATCTTGCCGTCGGCCATGAACACGACCCGGTTGGCGGCGGACCGGGCGAAGCCCATCTCGTGGGTGACGACGACCATTGTCATCCCGTCCCGCGCCAGCTGCTGCATGACCTCGAGGACCTCGTTGATCATCTCGGGGTCGAGGGCCGACGTCGGCTCGTCGAAGAGCATGACCTTGGGGTCCATCGCCAGCGCCCGCGCGATCGCCACGCGCTGCTGCTGACCGCCGGAGAGCTGTGCGGGGTACTTGTCGGCCTGCGCGCCGACGCCCACCCGGTCGAGCAGGGCGCGCGCCTTGGTCTCCGCGGCCTTCTTGTCCGCCTTGCGCACCTTGATCTGGCCGAGCGTCACATTCTCCAGCACGGTCTTGTGCGCGAAGAGGTTGAACGACTGGAAGACCATGCCGACGTCGGCGCGGAGTCTGGCGAGCTCCTTGCCCTCCTGGGGGAGCGGCTTGCCGTCGATCGTGATCGTGCCGGAGTCGGTCGTCTCCAGGCGGTTGATGGTGCGGCACAGCGTGGACTTACCGGAACCCGACGGCCCGATGACCACCACGACCTCGCCACGGGCGATGGTCAGGTCGATGTCCTGGAGCACGTGCAGTGCGCCGAAGTGCTTGTTCACGTTGTTCAGAACGACCAGGTCGCCCGCCGGGGGCTGCTCGCCCTCGGGGTTCTTGGTCACTGACACTTCGCTCATCGGCTTCTTAGCTCCATCCTCCTCGGTTGGTGAGGACCCTAATCACCCTGCGCGACCAGCGTCAGCACATCTGAGGGGAAATTGAGCATAACGATCCGGCCGCAACCGGACACTATGCGTGAAGAGGACGGTGATCGGCGATACCGGGTGGGTAACGGAACCCCGCGGCGGCCGGTTCGCTCTTGACTGCACGGGCGGCCATCGGCCTTGATGCCCTGGGTATGTTCGACCGGACTGCACTGGAACACCGAACGACCGCACGGTGAAATCCGCACGACCGCACCACCGGAGAGGGGGGCCATGAGACTGCTGCTCGTCGAGGACGACGACCATGTCGCCGCCGCCCTGTCCGCGGTACTGGCCAGGCACGGCTTCGAGGTGGTGCACGCCCGTAACGGCGAGGAGGCGCTGCGCGCGGTGCTGCCCGCGACCGCCCCCGCGAAGCCGCCCTTCGGCGTCGTGCTCCTGGACCTCGGCCTGCCCGACCAGGACGGTTACCAGGTGTGCGGGAAGATCAGGAAGCTCACTTCGACGCCCGTGATCATGGTGACCGCGCGCTCCGACGTCCGTTCCCGGATCCACGGGCTGAATCTCGGTGCCGACGACTACGTGGTCAAGCCGTACGACACCGGCGAGCTGCTCGCCCGGATCCATGCCGTCAGCCGGCGCACCGCGCCCGGTGAGGACGCCGCCGCGCCCGCTGCCGACGACGCCCTGCGGCTCGGGCCGGTGACCATCGAGCTGCCCACCCGCAGGGTCAGCGTGGACGGGACGGACGTGCAGCTCACCCGCAAGGAGTTCGACCTGCTGGCGCTGCTGGCCCAGCGCCCCGGAGTGGTCTTCCGCCGCGAGCAGATCATCAGTGAGGTGTGGCGGACCAGCTGGGAGGGCACCGGCCGCACGCTCGAGGTGCATGTGGCCTCCCTGCGCTCCAAACTCCGCATGCCCGCTCTCATCGAGACCGTGCGCGGCGTCGGCTACCGGCTGGTCGCACCCGCCGGGGCGTAAGGTCACTCGACTCCGGTGCGTACCCGACTTCTTCCGCTGCTCATCGTGCTCATGGCCGGTGTGCTGCTGGCGCTCGGCTTTCCGCTGGCCGTGAGCGTCGCCGCCGCACAGCAGCAGCGTGTCGTCGTCGACAGGATCGACGACACCGTGCGGTTCGCGGCGCTCGCCCAGTTCGTCGCCGACCAGGGTTCGACCCCCGACGAGCGGCGCTCCACGCTGCAGGAGCAGCTCGACCGCTATCAGGGCACGTACGGGATCCGGGTCGGCGTCTTCTACCGCAACGGCGACTCGATGGCGCGTGCTCCGCGCGACTGGTACGTGCCGGCGGACGGCGTGGGACGCGAGGCGTTCCAGGAGGCACTTACCGGCCGGCGCAGCGACGACCCGCCGCAGGTGTGGCCGTGGCAGCGCGGTGAGCGCCTTGTCGTCGCGTCGCCGGTCGTACGGGACGGGGACGTCGTCGCCGTCGTGTTCACGGACTCGCCCACCGACCAGCTGCGCTCGCGCGTCCTGCGGGGCTGGCTGCTGATCGCGGCCGGTGAAAGCGCCGCGATGCTCGTCGCCGTCGGCGCCGCCTTCCGTCTCACCGGGTGGGTGCTCAGGCCGGTGCGCATCCTGGACGCCGCCACCCACGGCATCGCCACCGGCCGGATGAACTCCCGTGTCGCGGCGTCGAGCGGACCGCCGGAACTGAGGCGGCTGGCCCGTTCGTTCAACGAGATGGCGGACAACGTCGAGGAAGTCCTGGAGCAACAGCGGGCGTTCGTCGCCGACGCCTCCCACCAACTGCGCAACCCGCTTGCCGCGCTGCTCCTGCGCATCGAGCTTCTCGCCCTCGAACTCCCCGAGGGGAACGCGGAGATCGCCTCCGTCCGCACCGAGGGCAAGCGTCTGGCCCAGGTGCTGGACGACCTCCTCGACCTGGCGCTGGCCGAGCACGCCTCCGCGGAGCTCCGGCTCACCGACATCGGTGAGCTCGCCGCGGAACGGGTCGCCGCATGGCGGCCGCTCGCCGACGAGAAGGGGGTCGCGCTGTCCTCCCGAGCCGCTGCGGTCACCGCCTGGGTGGACCCCGTAGCGCTTTCCAGCGCGCTGGACGCCGTGATCGACAATGCGCTCAAGTTCACCCCGCAGGGTGAAGAGGTCAGCGTCGAGGTCGCGTCGCAGGGCGACACGTCGACGGTGGTGATCACCGACCGCGGTCCTGGACTCACCGACGAGGAACTCACTCGTATCGGCGACCGGTTCTGGCGCAGCGGCCGCCACCAGAACGTGAAGGGTTCGGGGCTGGGCCTGTCCATCTCGAGGGCGCTGCTCATGGCGGGCGGCGGCTCCATCGCGTACGCGCATCACCGGCCGCGCGGCCTGCAGGTGACCGTCACGGTGCCGCGCACGTCGCCGGGGGAGTGAGGTGCCGCGTCCGTCTCCGGCAGCGTGGGGTGTTGCGTCTCCGCGAGCGTGACCGGGAGCGGCGGAGGGGCGCACCCGAGCCAGGCGAGACCCGGAAGCGGCGCCCGGCCTACGGTTTGACCGAGCGGTAGTAGCGCCGGGCGCCCTCGTGCAGCGGCAGGGGATCCGTGTAGACGGCCGTGCGGAGGTCCACGAGCTGGGCCGGGTGCACCGTGTGGCCGATGCGGTCCCGGCTGTTGATCACCGTGCGGGTGAAGCCCTCGGTCTGTGCGGCGCTCATCCGGTCCGTGGTGACCAGCAGGTTCGCCACGGCGACCGTTTCGACGCGCAGGCCGCCCTGGGCATGGGGGTAGGCGTCCGCGGGCATCACGGCGGAGCGGTAGTAGCTGGTCGGGTCGCCCGCGGCGTGCAGTTTCGCGACGAGAGCCGCCTCCAGCGGGACCAGCCGGATGCGGAACCGCTCGGACAGGTCCTGCACCGTCTTGGTGGGCAGGCCGCCCGACCAGAAGAACGCTTCGATCGTGCCGTTCTCCAGCTGCCCCGGCGCCACGTTGATGCCGGACGGAAGCGGTGAGATGTCCTGGGCGGGGTCGATCCCGGCGGCCTTCATCAGCCGGTCGGCGACCAGCCGTATGCCGGACCCGTCCTGGCCCACTCCCACCGTTCTGCCCCGCAGATCCTGCACCGATCTGATCGGCGAATCCCTGGGGACGACCAGCTGGACGTAGTCGTCGTACAGCCGTGCGCACCCGCGCAGCCGGTCTGCGCCCGCCAGCCCCGCCCGCTTGTACTTCGCGACGGCGTCGGCGGTGGCGATGGTGAAGTCGGCCTCTCCCGAAGCCACCCGCTCCAGATTCTCCTGGGACCCCTCGCTGGTGCGCAGATCGACAGCCAGGTCCGGCATGCCCCGCGCCAGGGCCTCCTTCAGCAGGACGCCGTACCGCTGGTAGACGCCGCTGTGCGATCCCGTACTCAGCGTCAGCTTCCCGCTGGGCGCCGACTGCCCGAACGGCAGCAGCCACCACAGCAGCAGCCCGAAGACCACCAGGGCGGCCGCCGACCCCCGCCGGGCACGGCGGCGGCCGAGGCGGGAAAGGGCCGGAAGCTCGGGAAGCATGCCGCGATCCTGCCAGCTCACTCCCTGTGAAGGCCAGGCCCGGGCTCCCGGAAGGCACGGGCGCCGGGCAGGGACGACCCCGTACCCTGGTGGGCGCGATGAGTGCGAAAACTTACGAGGTACGCACCTACGGGTGCCAGATGAACGTCCACGACTCCGAGCGGCTGTCGGGCCTGCTGGAGGGCGCTGGGTACGTCCGTGCGCCCGAGGGCGCGGACGGAGACGCCGATGTCGTCGTCTTCAACACCTGCGCGGTGCGGGAGAACGCCGACAACAAGCTGTACGGCAATCTCGGCCGGCTCGCGCCGATGAAGTCCAAGCGCCCGGGTATGCAGATCGCCGTCGGCGGCTGCCTGGCGCAGAAGGACCGCGACACCATCGTGACCAAGGCGCCGTGGGTCGACGTCGTCTTCGGTACGCACAACATCGGCAAGCTCCCGGTGCTGCTGGAGCGCGCCCGCGTCCAGGAGGAGGCGCAGGTCGAGATCGCGGAGTCGCTCGAGGCCTTCCCCTCCACGCTTCCGACCCGGCGCGAGTCGGCGTACGCGGCGTGGGTCTCCATCTCCGTGGGGTGCAACAACACCTGCACCTTCTGCATCGTGCCCGCTCTGCGCGGCAAGGAGAAGGACCGCAGGCCGGGGGACATCCTCGCCGAGATCGAGGCGCTCGTTGCCGAGGGCGTCAGCGAGATCACCCTGCTCGGGCAGAACGTCAACGCCTACGGCTCCGACATCGGCGACCGGGAAGCCTTCAGCAAGCTGCTGCGCGCCTGCGGGAACGTCGAGGGCCTGGAGCGGGTCCGCTTCACCTCGCCGCACCCGCGCGACTTCACGGACGACGTCATCGCGGCCATGGCGGAGACGCCGAACGTCATGCCGCAGCTCCACATGCCGCTGCAGTCCGGCTCCGACACGATCCTGAAGGCGATGCGGCGCTCGTACCGGCAGGAGCGCTTCCTCGGGATCATCGAGAAGGTGCGTGCGGCCATTCCGCATGCCGCCATCTCCACGGACATCATCGTCGGCTTCCCGGGCGAGACCGAGGAGGACTTCGAGCAGACCATGCACACGGTGCGTGAGGCCCGCTTCGCGAACGCCTTCACCTTCCAGTACTCCAAGCGCCCCGGTACCCCGGCGGCGACCATGGACGGCCAGATCCCCAAGGAGGTCGTCCAGGAGCGCTACATGCGCCTGGTCGCCCTGCAGGAGGAGATCTCCTGGGAGGAGAACAAGAAGCAGGTCGGACGCACCCTCGACGTCATGGTCGCCGAGGGAGAAGGCCGCAAGGACGGAGCGACGCACCGGCTCTCCGGCCGCGCCCCCGACAACCGTCTTGTCCACTTCACGAAGCCGGACACCGATGTGCGCCCCGGCGACGTCGTCAAGGTCGAGATCACCTACGCGGCACCGCACCACCTCCTGGCGGAAGGTGCCACGAAGTCCGTGCGTCACACCCGTGCCGGTGACGCGTGGGAGAAGCGCAACGGCGCGCAGGCCCCGCAGCCGGCCGGCGTGATGCTCGGGCTCCCCTCCGTGGGGGTACCCGCTCCGCTGCCTCCGGGGACGGGCGGCTGCGCGGCGGGCTGAACACCGCAAAGCCGAACGCCGCATGGGGGCGCACCGCGCGATCGGGGAGGGAGCCGGGCGTCCCGCCTGGTGACCGTCCCGTGGGAAACGTCGCCAGCTAGGCTGCGGATCATGCTCGTAGCCGCCGCCGTCTGCCCCTGCCCGCCGCTTCTCGTGCCCGAGGTCGCCTCCGGAGCGGCACCCGAACTCGACGCGGTCAGGGCCGCGTGCGCCGACGCGGTGGGCGTCCTTGCGGCCGCCCGGCCCGATCTGCTGGTCGTGATCGGGCCGGAGGACGAGGAGGGCACGGTCCCGCACGCCGCGGGTGCCACCGGCTCCTTCCGGGGCTTCGGCGTGGACCTCGGCGTACGGCTCGGTCAGGGGCCAGAGCTGGAGCAGGAGCGGGTGCTGCCGCCCGCACTGGCTGTCGGAGCCTGGCTGCTGGACCGCACCCGCTGGGCGGCAGCACCCGTCGAGGGGCTCGGTGTGGGAGAACGGCTCGCCGGGGACCGCTGTGCGGCGGCCGGACGCGAGCTTGCGGCCCGGGCGGAACGTGTCGCGCTGCTGGTGATGGGAGACGGCAGCGCCTGCCGCACGCTCAAGGCTCCCGGCTACCTGGACGAACGGGCGCCGGCCTTCGACCGGCAGGCAGCCGATGCACTCGGTGAGGCCGACGTCGAGGCTCTCAAGGACCTGGACGAGTCGTACGCCCGCGAGCTCAAGGTGTCGGGCCGCGCCTCGTGGCAGGTTCTCGCCGGCGCGGCCGAGGGCGCGGGACTGGCGGGCAGGCTCCTGCAGGAGGCCGCTCCGTACGGTGTCGGCTATTTTGTCGCAGCCTGGTCGTAGTGAGTGACCGCAATGTCTCGCCTCTGCCCGGACGTTGTCGGGGGCCGGGTGAGGCTTTGCGCACTCGACCTGGCCACGCCCGGATCCGGACAACGACGTACGGCCGCAGGGCATGTGTGCTCCACGGCCGTCCGCCGCTGAACCGGTCCGGCCGCTGTCAGCCGGCCGGCGGCGGCGTCGTCCCGCCGGTGCCGTCCTTGTGCGCGATACGGCCCAGGGCCTGCTTGGCCTTGTCGGCGCCCGTCTCGATCTTGTTTCTGTACTTGCCCTTGGTCTTGTGGTCGACCGTCCTGGCAGTTCGTTCCAGGCGGTGCCCGATCTTGTCCTCGTGCTGCTGGGCGAGGTGGGAGACCTTGTCCGTGACCGGGGCCAGTCTGGCCTTCAGGTTGTCCTTGAAGCCCATGGAACACCTTCCCTCGTCGCGGGACCTACTGACGGGCGCCTTCACCGGCCTCGCTGTCCGCCGCTTCCTCGGCCGACTGCTGCTTGGGGATCTCCACTCCCTCGACGGCAGCGCCGTCCTCGACGGGATCCGCGGTGACCTCGGCGGTGACTTCGGCCGTCGGTGCCGCGGGCTCCAGCTCCGCCGCGGTTTCCGCCGCGCCCTCGCTCACCTCGGGCTCCTGCGGCGAAGCTCCGGCAGCGGGCGCCGGTGCCGTAACCGCCTCGCCTGCTGCGGGAGCCTCCTCGGCCGCTGCGGGCTTACTGCGAAACCATGAGAAAACACCCATATCTACTCCATAGCCTACTCGTGTGGGCAAAGTCCCGCGTCGCCCGGAGCGTCCTCTTGCGTCGCACGCGGGCACCGGCTCGAAGCCGGCGCTCGGAACCTCGAAACAGGCAACGAACCGGATCCCCTCTCGTCACCTAGCTCGTTCGGGGAGATGCCGCCGTGTTTGCGAGACTGGGGCAGTGAGAAGTGCAGCTCCCGCACCGCGGGTCATCGCCGTCGTCGGTCCCACCGCAGCCGGAAAGTCCGATCTGGGAGTATTCCTCGCCCACCAACTCGACGGTGAAGTCGTCAACGCCGATTCCATGCAGCTCTACCGGGGGATGGACATCGGCACCGCCAAGCTGACGACGCAGGAGCGCGGCGGCGTGCCGCACCAGCTGCTCGACATCTGGGACGTCACACAGACCGCGAGCGTCGCCGAGTACCAGAAGCTGGCGCGGGCGGAGATCGACCGGCTGCTCGCTCAGGGCCGTACGCCCGTGCTCGTCGGCGGGTCCGGGCTCTATGTGCGTGGCGCGATCGATGCGCTCGAGTTCCCGGGGACCGACCCCGAGGTGCGTGCCCGCCTGGAGGAGGAGCTGACCCTTCGCGGTCCCGGTGCTCTGCACGCCCGACTGGCCGCGGCAGATCCCGAGGCAGGCAGGGCGATCCTGCCGAGCAACGGCCGCCGGATCGTCCGGGCCCTCGAGGTCATCGAGATCACCGGCAAGCCCTTCACCGCCAACCTGCCCGGCCACGACGCCGTCTATGACACCGTCCAGATCGGCGTCGACGTCGCCCGGCCCGAACTCGATGAACGCATTGCGGTACGGGTCGACCGCATGTGGGAGGCAGGCCTCGTCGACGAAGTGCGCGCGCTCGAAGCCCAGGGGCTCCGCGAGGGGCGCACGGCCTCCCGTGCCCTCGGCTACCAGCAGGTGCTCACGTCGCTCGCGGGGGAGTGCACGGAAAAGGAGGCGCGCGACGAGACCGTACGCGCGACCAAGCGCTTCGCGCGCCGTCAGGACTCGTGGTTCCGGCGTGACCCGAGGGTCCACTGGCTGAGCGGCGCCGCCGACGACAGGGCGGAACTTCCGCATCGTGCGCTGGCGTTGGTCGAACGAGCGGTCACAGCCTGATCACGTGATGGCATCGGGACGCTCCGCCTGTCATTCCGGCCCCCGGGAGCGTGCCATCATCGAGCATCGATCGACAGTTGAGTCCGAGTTGGGAGGGCACGTGGCGATGGAGGCCGGCCCTCGCGACACGGAACGGCAACGGCGGGATGCGGCGGACGGTACGTCCGGCCTCAGCCCGGACGGGCCCGACGAGCAGGACGTGCTCGCGGACGAGGTCGAGGTCGAACTGCGTCCGCCCCGACGGCTCCGGATCTGGCAGCTCGCACCGATCGTCGTCCTCGCCGCCATCGGCTCGTTGATGTTCGCCTTCCCGCTTGCCTTCGGAACCGGCGACGGCGGGGCGGTCGTCGCCATGCTGGGGCTCTTGATCAGCTGCTGCGCCGCGGGCTGGGGTGTCATGGCCGCCCGTCGCGTCGGACACACCTGGCCCGGCCTGCCCTCGCGCGGCTCCGGTGAGCGTCCCGACTGGCGTGTGCTCGCGCTGTACGTGGGTGTCGCCGCGGTGCTCGTCGCACTCGCCGTATGGCGGGTCGCCCGGCTGCGGTGAAGCAGGCCGGGAGCGCCGGCCCGGACACCCGTTCCGGGCGCTGTCGGACGGTCCTCGTACGATGGGGGACGTGAGCACCTCGCAGACCTCGCCGATCCCCTTCCTCAAGGGTCACGGGACCGAGAACGACTTCGTGATCGTCCCCGATCCGGACAACGCCGTCGACCTGTCCGCGTCGACCGTCGCCCGGCTGTGCGACCGCCGGGCCGGTATCGGCGGTGACGGGCTGCTGCACGTGGTGCGCTCAGAGGCGCACCCGGACGCCCGCCACATGGCCGCAGAGGCCGAGTGGTTCATGGACTACCGCAACGCGGACGGTTCGACCGTCGAGATGTGCGGCAACGGCGTCCGTGTGTTCGCCCGCTATCTCCAGCGCGCGGGCCACGTCGAGGCCGGTGACCTGGCCGTTGCCACCCGGGGTGGGGTCAAGCGGGTCCACATCGCCAAAGCCGTTTCGGGCAGCGGCTCCGACGCGGCCGACATCACCGTCTCCATGGGGCGCGCGGTGCTTCCTGCCGACGGCGTCACCGTCTCCGTAGGCGACCGTAGCTGGCCCGCCAGGAACGTGAACATGGGCAACCCCCACGCGGTCGCCTTCGTCGAGGAACTGGACCACGCCGGGGACCTGCTGGCCACGCCACCGTTCACCCCGGCGTCGGTCTACCCGCACGGGGTCAACGTGGAGTTCGTCGTCGACCGCGGTGAGCGCCACGTCGCCATGCGGGTGCACGAGCGCGGCTCCGGCGAGACCCGGTCCTGCGGTACGGGCGCCTGCGCCGTGGCCGTCGCCGCCGCGCGCCGCGACGGTGTGGATCCGGCCGCCACCGGAACTCCCGTCACCTACACGGTCGATCTGCCCGGCGGCCGTCTCCTCATCACGGAGCGGCCCGACGGCGACATCGAGATGACCGGAGCCGCTGTGATTGTCGCCGAGGGGTACATCGAGCCCGCTCTCCTCGAAACCGTGACCGCATAGCGCTTCGCTCGAATGGGTGATCCGTTTCACGCTGAGCGAGAGGCGGACTGCGCCACGTGGTGGGCTCGGTAGCATCAAGCACCGGCCGGAAGGCACGCCAGTCTTCCATCGCCGGTCGAAGCTGCCGGAGGTGCCCATGAGCGCAGAGGCCACCAACCCAGGTGCCCACAGCCGCAGGCGCGGCCGAGCCAGGATCGACCTCCGCCGACTGGGCCGCGCCGCCCTGCTGGGCCCGGCGGCCCGCGACCGCCTGCCGGACGCGATCGGCCATGTCGCGGAGGCGCATCGGGCCCATTACCCCGACGCCGATCTTGCCACGCTGCACAAGGCGTATGTGCTGGCGGAGTCCTCCCATCGCGGGCAGTTCCGCAAGAGCGGCGAGCCCTACATCACGCACCCGCTCGCCGTGACCCTGATCCTGGCCGAACTGGGCGCGGAGACCACGACCCTGACCGCGTCCCTCCTCCACGACACCGTGGAGGACACCGCGGTGACGCTCGATCAGGTGAGCGAGGAGTTCGGTACCGAGGTCAGCTATCTCGTGGACGGTGTCACCAAACTGGAGAAGGTCGACTACGGGGCAGCCGCCGAACCGGAGACCTTCCGCAAGATGCTCGTGGCCACCGGCAACGACGTCCGCGTGATGTCGATCAAACTCGCCGACCGGCTGCACAACATGCGCACCCTTGGCGTGATGCGGCCCGAGAAACAGGCCCGCATCGCCAGGGTCACCCGCGACGTCCTCATCCCGCTCGCCGAACGGCTCGGCGTCCAGGCGCTCAAGACCGAGCTGGAGGACCTCGTCTTCGCCATCCTCCACCCCGAAGAATACGATCGCACCCGCATCCTCATCGCCGAGAACTCGGACGCCTGCAACGCCCTCGCCGCCATCGCGGACGACTTCCGTGCCGCACTGCGCGAGGCGGACATCAATGCAGAAGTACTCATCAGACCGAGGCACTTCGTCTCAGTTCACCGGGTCCGCCTCAAAAGGTCGGAGCTGCGCAGCACCGACTTCGGCCGGCTGCTGATCCTCGTCGCCGAGGACGCCGACTGCTATGCCGTGCTCGGCGAACTGCACACGTGCTTCACCCCGGTGATCTCCGAGTTCAAGGACTTCATCGCAGCCCCCAAGTTCAACCTGTACCAGTCCCTGCACACGGCCGTCGCCGGACCGGACGGCGCGGTCGCCGAAGTCCTCATCCGTACGCACCAGATGCACAAGGTGGCCGAGGCCGGCGTGGTCGCGCTGGGCAACCCGTACGTGCCCGTCGAGGGCGCGGAGCCCGCCGACGGGGAGCGTGCCGACCCGACCAGGCCCGGCTGGCTGTCCCGGCTGCTGGAGTGGCAGCAGTCCACCCCCGATCCCGACACGTTCTGGACCTCCCTTCGCGCCGACCTGGCGCAGGACAAGGAGATCACCGTCTTCCGCGCGGACGGCCGCGCACTCGGGCTGCCGGCGGGAGCGAGCTGCGTCGACGCCGCCTACGCGCAGTACGGCGACGAGGCCCACTCCTGCATCGGTGCGCGCGTCAACGGCCGTCTCGCGACCATGAGCACGGTCCTCGGCGATGGTGACACCGTGCATCTGCTGCTCGCCCAGGACAGCTCCTCCGGACCGTCCCCGGAATGGCTGGACCATGCCCGTACACCTGCCGCGCGCATCGCCATCACCAGCTGGCTCGACGCACATCCGGAGGGCGTCGCGGCACCCTCCGCCGCTCCTCGCCGACCGGCGCCGCTCACCGCGGGCCGGCCCGTGTCGGCGAACGCCGTGGTGGATCTGCCGGAGGCGACGGTACGGCTCGCGGGCTGCTGCACGCCCGTACCGCCGGACGCGGTCACCGGGTTCGCGGTGCGCGGCAACGCCGTGACCGTCCACCGGGAGATGTGCCCCGCCGTGGCGCGTATGACGAGCGTGGGGCGCGAACCGGTCCCGGTACGCTGGGGCGACGCGCCCGAGTGCCGGGTCACGCTGATTGCCGAGTCGTTCGGCCGCCCCCGCCTCCTTGCCGACCTCACCGAAGTCATTGCCGGCGAAGGCGCCGCGATCGTCTCGGCAACCGTCGAGCCTCCGGCCCAGCAGCGGGTACGCCACACGTACACGCTTCAATTGCCCGACGCGGCCGGGCTTCCCGCCCTGATGCGCGCCATGCGCAACGTCCCCGGGGTGTACGACGTGAGCCGCGCCCAGCATCCGGCGGCCACCACCTGACCTCGTTCGGGTGGGTGCGCCGTCCGGCGGCGCGTGCCGCCATGGTCATCGCGGAGCGCGCTGGTAGCCGTAGGGCCATGCTGCACACCTCAAGGCGTCGACTGCGTGCCCTCCTGCTGGCCGCCGCGTCGGCCACCCTCGTTGCCGCTGCCCTTCCCTCGCCGGAACCGCTCGGCATCGGCGACAGGCTCTTCCCCGAACTGGGCAATCCCGGTTACGACGTTCTCGAATACGACATCACCCTCACCTACGAGGGGCGCAATGACAAGCCTCTGGAAGCCGTCACGAAGATCGACGCCTATGCGACGCGTGGCCTCGACCGGGTCAACCTCGACTTCACCCATGGCACCGTCCGCTCGGTCTTGGTGAACCACACACCCGCCGACTTCGCCGTGGCCGGCGAGGACCTGGTCATCGACCCCCCGGCGAACATTCCCCCGAACTCGCGGATGGAGATCGCCGTCACCCACACCAGCGACCCGCGCGGCCCCAAGGGCGCGGGCGGCTGGGTACGGACCGGCGACGGCCTGGTGATGGCCAATCAGGCGGACGCCGCCCACCGCGTCTTCCCGTCCAACGACCACCCCTCCGACAAGGCGTACTTCACCTTCCGTGTCACCGCGCCGCAGAACATCACCGTGGTGGCCAACGGCCGCAGGGTGGCCAAGGCGGAGGTCGGCGAGAAGGCCTCATGGGTGTACCGCACCGGTCACCCCATGGCCACCGAACTGGCCCAGATCGCCATGGGCCGTTCCACCGTCGTGGAACGCCGCGGCCCGCACGGGCTGGCCCTGCGAGACGTCGTGCCCACCGCGGACCGCGACGAGCTGGAGCCCTGGCTGAAGAAGACTCCCGACCACATCACATGGATGGAGGAGAAAGCCGGCCGCTATCCGTTCGAGACGTACGGCGTATTGATCGCCGACGCCGACACGGGATTCCAGCTGGAGACGCAGACCCTGTCGCTGTTCGAGCGCTCCCTGTTCACCAAGGGCGCCTACCCGGAGTGGTACGTGGACTCGATCATGGTGCACGAACTGGCCCACCAGTGGTTCGGCGACAGCGTCACCCCCCGCAGCTGGTCCGACCTGTGGCTGAACGAGGGTCACGCCAGCTGGTACGAGGCGCTGTACGCCCACGAGAAGGGCAAGCAGCCGCTGGAGACACACATGCGCGAGGCGTACGGGCACTCCGACGGCTGGCGGGCGGCGGGCGGACCGCCGGCAGCCCCCAAGGCACCCGTCCCGGGACAGCAGCTCAGCATCTTCCGGCCCGTGGTCTACGACGGCAGCGCACTGGTCCTCTACGCGCTGCGCCAGGAGATCGGCAGGACCGCCTTCGAGAGCCTGGAGCGCGCATGGGTGCAGGAACACCGGGACGCGACGGCAAGCACCGAGGACTTCACGCGACTGGCATCGAGCGTCGCGGGGCGTGACCTCTCGACGTTCTTCAAGGCGTGGCTGTACGGCAAGAAGACACCGCCGATGCCCGGCCACCCCGACTGGCGCAGCCGGCCCGTCGAGGACCGCAAGGAAAAGGCCGGGAAGTCCTCGAGCCGCTGAAAATCGTGGTGACGGTCCCGGTGCCCGCGTGCGACCATCAGCGGGTCGGCGCCGCTGCCGGGACCGGGCCCCCGAGGGAATCTTCCGGGACCGTCACGCGTTGACCCATCTACCGGAGCATCCGCGCGTGAATCCCGTCGCGCCGCTCTTCACATCTACGTAAGGATCCAATGACCTCCTCTTCATCCCCTTCCCAGGAACAGCAGAGCTTCGCGGACACGCGCACAGAGAGCCTTCGGGCCGATGCCCTGATGGAAGAGGACGTCGCCTGGAGCTACGAGATCGACACAGAGCGGGACGGCGATCAGTTCGACCGCTCCGAGCGCGCCGCCCTGCGGCGCGTGGCAGGCCTTTCCACCGAGCTCGAAGACGTCACCGAGGTCGAGTACCGGCAGCTGCGCCTGGAGCGCGTCGTGCTGGTCGGTGTCTGGACCACGGGGACCGTGCAGGACGCAGAGAACTCCCTCGCGGAGCTCGCGGCCCTCGCGGAGACAGCGGGCGCCTTGGTGCTCGACGGCGTCATCCAGCGCCGCGACAAGCCGGACCCGGCCACCTATATCGGCTCGGGCAAGGCGCAGGAGCTGCGTGACATCGTGCTCGAGTCCGGGGCCGACACCGTCGTCTGCGACGGTGAGCTCAGCCCCGGTCAGCTGATCCACCTCGAGGATGTCGTCAAGGTCAAGGTGGTCGACCGCACCGCCCTGATCCTCGACATCTTCGCCCAGCACGCCAAGTCCCGAGAGGGCAAGGCGCAGGTCGCGCTGGCGCAGATGCAGTACATGCTGCCCAGGCTCCGCGGCTGGGGTCAGTCGCTGTCCCGGCAGATGGGCGGCGGCGGCGGTGGCGGCATGGCCACGCGTGGTCCCGGTGAGACCAAGATCGAGACGGACCGGCGACGGATCCGCGAGAAGATGGCGAAGATGCGCCGTGAGATCGCGGAGATGAAGACCGGCCGCGACATCAAGCGTCAGGAGCGCCGCCGCAACAAGGTGCCTTCGGTCGCCATCGCCGGTTACACCAACGCCGGCAAGTCGTCCCTGCTCAACCGTCTCACCGGCGCCGGTGTCCTGGTGGAGAACGCGCTGTTCGCCACCCTGGACCCGACCGTCCGGCGGGCGGAGACGCCGAGCGGCCGGCTCTACACCCTGGCCGACACCGTCGGCTTCGTACGGCACCTGCCGCACCACCTCGTCGAGGCCTTCCGTTCCACGATGGAGGAGGTCGGGGACTCCGACCTGATCCTGCACGTGGTCGACGGGTCGCACCCGGCGCCGGAGGAGCAGCTGACCGCCGTGCGCGAGGTGATCCGCGACGTGGGCGCCTTGGACGTGCCCGAGATCGTGGTGATCAACAAGGCGGACGCGGCAGATCCGCTCGTGCTGCAGCGGCTGCTGCGCATTGAGCGGCATGCGATCGCGGTGTCCGCTCGGACCGGCGCGGGCCTCGACGAGCTTCTGCAGCTGATCGACACCGAGCTGCCGAGGCCGCAGATCGAGATCGAGGCGCTCGTGCCCTACACCGAGGGCGGGCTGGTCTCGCGGGTGCACGCCGACGGCGAGGTGATCTCCGAGGAGCACACCACGGAGGGCACACTGCTCAAGGCGCGGGTGCACGAGGAGCTGGCCTCGGCCCTGTCTCCCTACGTGCCCGCGGCGCACTGACGCCGACCGCGTCCGTTCCCGACCGAATGCGGCGAAAGGCCCGTCCCCTTCCGGGGGCGGGCCTTTCGCCGTGTGCTCGTCCGGGTCGGCGCGCTTACCGACCGGCGAACTTGTCGCTCATCATCGTGTATATCTGCTCGGCGCCCTCGTCCAGCCGCGGACCCGCCAGCCAACCCGCAGTGACCGGGCCGATGGACGTGTTGGACACGAGTGCCAGCTTTCCGCCGGGCTGCTCGGCGAACCAGCCGCCGCCGGAGGAACCGCCGGTCATGGTGCAGCCGATGCGCCACATCGTCGGCGTGCCCGGAGCGATGGAGAGCCGTCCGGGACGGTCCACGCACTTGTGCATGAGCGCTCCGTCGTACGGTGGGGCGGCCGGGTAGCCCCAGGCGCCCATGGCGCTGATGTTCTTCGCTTCGGGAGCGTCGAAGTCGATGTCGAGGGCGACACCGACGGTCTCCTCGAGGGACTTGGTGCCCTTCTCCGGCTTCACGTGCATCACGGCGTAGTCGTACGGTGCTCCGGTGCCACCCGTGGGGCCGCCCTCGTCGATCCACTCGCCCGACGTCGCGACCCAGTCGGCCCAGTAGACGCCGTACGGGGCGATCTCGTGCGGCTGTGCACTCTCCAGCGCGGCCGGGGACTTGCCCTGGTCGTTGTAGGCGGGGACGAAGGCGATGTTGCGGTACCAGCCGCCCGCCTTGCCCGCGTGGACGCAGTGGCCCGCAGTCCACACCATGTTGGACTTGCCCGGGTTCTTCGGGTCCTTGACGACGGTGGCGGAGCAGACCATCGAGCCCTCGGGGGCGTCGAAGAAGACCTTGCCGACCGGGGCCGCGTTCTTGTGGTACGGCTTCTTCTCCGGCTCGGCCTGGACCGGGCGCGGCTCCGGGTCGGTGACGTCCCGGTTGCCCGAGATGTCGCCGGCCGCCATCGTCTTCGCCGGGGCCTTGGCCGTGGTCATCCGCTCGGGCTTCCACAGGCCCTCGATCACCGGATTGACGAAGTCCTGGGCCTCACGCAGCCACTTGTCCTTGTCCCAGTTCTTCCACTCGCCGTTCTTCCACTTCTCCGGGTCGACACCGTGCTCCTTGAGCTTGTCGGCCAGGTCCGCGGGAAGGGCGGCGTCAGCGTTGTCCGTGCCGGGGCTGGACGCGGCCGGCTTGTCGTTGGCGCTGTTCTCGCTCGGGCCGCAGGCTGTCGCCGTGAGGGCGAGAGCCGAGACAAGACCGGCGGCGGCCAGCAACGGACGTATGGATGGCATGAGAACGATTCCCCCTGAAGTGCTTCACGTACTTTCAACACGTGCCAGGAACGTGCTCCACCCGTGCGCGCTGTGCGCCACGGCGATACACGGCTCCGGTGATTTGCCATGAACGTGTCATGGCAAAAGGCGGCCACCCGGGCCGCCTCGCGTGCGGCACCACTCTAAGCCGATGGGCAGAGGATCGGCCGACTCGGGCCCCCAACTGCACGGAGTCTCCACGAGGATGAAGAACAGGGGCCCCGGCCGATCCGCCGAAGGCCCCTGCCGCAATCACTCGCTGCGGACGCCGGGCGCCCGAAGTCCTACTGACCCGCGAACTTCTTGCTCACCGCGTTGTAGACGCCCTCGGCTTCCTTGCCGAGTCGCGGACCGGCCAGCCAGCCGGCCGTCACCGGGCCGATGGAGGTGTTGGACACCAGGGCGGGCTTGCCGTCCTGGCCCTGGGCGACCCAGCCGCCGCCGGACGAACCGCCGGTCATGGTGCAGCCGACGCGGTACATCGTCGGCTCCCCGGCCTTGAGGGAAAGGCGGCCCGGCTTGTCGGCGCACTGGAAGAGCTTCTGGCCGTCGTACGGCGGAGCGGCGGGGTAGCCGGTGGCCGTCATGTTCGCGATCTCCGGCACGGCCGGGGCGTTGAAGTCGACCGGCAGGGCCGTACCGACCGTCTCCTCCAGCGACTTGCCCGTGCTGCCCTTCTCCGGGGTCACATGAATGACGGCGAAGTCGTACGGCGCGCCCTGGCCGCCGGTCGCGGCGCCCTGGGAGATCCACTGGTCGGAGGTCTGAGCCCAGTCGCCCCACCAGACGCCGTAGGGAGCGATCTCCTCCTTCGGGGCCTTCTCCAGCTCGGAGGTCTCCTTGGCCCCGTCGTTGTACGACGGGACGAAGGCGATGTTGCGGTACCAGCCGCCGCTCTTGCCGGCGTGCACGCAGTGGCCGGCGGTCCACACCATGTTGGACTTACCGGGGTTGGCGGGGTCCTTCACCACCGTCGCCGAGCAGACCATCGAACCCTGCGGACCGTCGAAGAAGACCTTACCGGCCTCTGCGGCGTTCGCGTGGTACGGCGCCTTCACGGCCTGCGCGTCGACCGGGGCCGGCGTGGGGTCGGTGACTCCCTCGTCGCCCGAGATGTCGTTGTCGACGGGCTTCTCCGGCGGCTTCTCGGCGTCCCGCATCCGGTCCGGGTCCCACAGGTCCTCGATGATGGGATTGACGAAGTCCTGGGCCTCACGCAGCCACTTGTCCTTGTCCCAGTTCTTCCACTCGCCGTTCTTCCACTTGTCCAGGTCGATCCCGCGCTCCTTGAGCCGGTCCTTGAGATCGTCCGGGATGGTGATCTTGTCATTGGACGACTGGCTCGCGGGAGCACTCGGTTTGTCGCCTGCGTTGTCCTCGCTCGGGCCGCAGGCGGTGGCAGCCAGCGCGAGCACAGCGGCCATCGAGGCCGCTGCCAGCGTCGGGCGAATGGGTCGCATCTCTTGATCCCCCTGGGACTTCGGTGCTGCTGAACTGATGAACTGTGGGAATTGTGCAGGAACTTATGGAACGAGCAAGTTTCCTGCCCGCACCGCTGGACCTCGGAGCCGGGTGCGGCCCCCCACTATGCCGGTGCCGGTGGGGACGGCATGCAGCAGGTCGGCGGTTCCCCGGCCGCAAGGATCTTCCGATTGCCCGTGATCCCCGGCTCTCCGCGTCGTTGGTATGTGCGGGGACACAAGGACAGCGTTCAATGCCGGTGCGCAGCACAGAAGTTCCGTACCGATGTGCAACGCAACTGTGACAGCGGGAGGACCAACAGCCGTGGCCGTGACGGAACCTGCCCCGGGAGCGCCCACCGCAGCTCACGACGGGATTCTGCGCAGGCAGTCGCTCCGTGAATCGGCGGCACGCACCTATGCGCGCTCCCTGCCCATCGTTCCCGTACGGGCCAGAGGGCTGACGATCGAGGGCGCCGATG
Source organism: Streptomyces sp. NPDC027962 (assembly GCF_055566095.1). Classification (NCBI taxonomy): domain Bacteria; kingdom Bacillati; phylum Actinomycetota; class Actinomycetes; order Kitasatosporales; family Streptomycetaceae; genus Streptomyces; species Streptomyces sp. NPDC027962. Next base: position 133,825 of record NZ_JBVHTA010000010.1, on the reverse strand, counting down.
GCCGGCGCTATCTCGACTGCCTCTCGGGCGCGGGCACTCTGGCGCTGGGACACAACCACCCCGTCATCCTCGAGGCGATCAGGAAAGTCCTCGACTCGGGTGCGCCCCTGCACATCCTCGACCTGGCCACCCCCGTCAAAGACGCCTTCACCACCGAGCTGTTCGCCACCCTTCCGGGGCCGCTGGCCAAAGATGCACGGATCCAGTTCTGCGGTCCCGCGGGTACCGACGCCGTCGAGGCGGCCCTCAAACTCGTCAGGGCGGCGACCGGCCGCAGTGGCCTGCTCGCCTTCACCGGCGCCTATCACGGCATGACGGCCGGGGCGCTCGAGGCTTCGGGTGGCGCCACCGATGTCAGGGTCACCCGCCTGCCCTTCCCGTACGACTACCGCTGCCCGTTCGGCATCGGCGGCATGCGGGGTGCGGAACTCGCCGCCCGCTGGACTGAGAGCCTGCTCGACGACCCCAAGAGCGGCGTCCCCCGGCCGGCCGGGATGATCCTCGAACCCGTGCAGGGCGAGGGCGGTGTGATTCCGGCGCCCGACGCGTGGATGCGCAGGATGCGCGCCCTCACCACTTCCCGCTCCGTCCCGCTGATCGCCGACGAGGTGCAGACCGGCGTGGGACGCACCGGAACCTTCTGGGGAGTCGAGCACAGTGGTGTGGTGCCGGACGTCATGGTGCTGTCCAAGGCGATCGGCGGCTCCCTTCCGCTCGCTGTCATCGTGTACCGCTCGGAACTGGACGCCTGGCAGCCCGGTGCCCACGCCGGCACCTTCCGCGGCAACCAACTCGCCATGGCCGCCGGTGCCGCCACCCTTGCCTACGTGCGCGAGAACCGCCTGGCCGAGCGGGCCGCGACTCTCGGCTCGCGCATGCTTGCCGGCCTTCAGGGCCTCGCCGCGTCGCATCCGTGCATCGGGGACGTCCGCGGGCGGGGCCTCATGATCGGCGTGGAACTCGTCGAACCGGACTGCGCGGACCCGGACGCGCTGGTCCCTCCTCCGGCGCCCGAACTCGCGGCAGCTGTGCAGCAGGAGTGTCTGAACCGGGGCCTGATCGTCGAACTCGGCGGACGTCAGGCCAGTGTCGTGCGCCTGCTGCCTCCCCTCACGCTCACCGATGAACAAGCCGTGGCCGTCCTCGACCGCTTCGCCGACGCACTGGCCGCCGCGGAGCGCTCCGCCCCCACGGCTCGGCATCCCGCAGCTCCACACGCCGCCGCAGCGGCACCGGCAGTCGCACTGACCACAGAACCCGGACAACGTCTCAAGGAACTTCCGTGAACCCCACTCCCGCACCCGACGCGCCCGAGTCCTCAGACGGCGCCAACGGCCACCACCCCAGACAGGGGGGAGCGAGCGGCCCCCTCACGATGGAGTCGATGACGGTCCCCCGTCAGTCCGGTCGTCTCGACGAGCCCCGCCTTGACGAACACCGCCCTGGCGAACAACGCGGCGGCGGGACCCGCCTTGATGAACGACGCGGCGGCGCGGCGGCAACGACGCCCGCCGGCGACGCGTGTGGACGGCGTGACCACCAGGACGCCCACCCCGGTCGCCTCGACCACCTCGACGATCCGGACCCTCGCCGCGCCGCGGATCTGGCAACAGTGGAGAACCTCCTCCGCTGCTGGGTGAGGGAGAACGACATGCCCCGGCCGGAGGGGGAAGTCCTGCGCATCCCCCTCGACGCCAGCGGCACCGCGCTCGTCATTCCCGTCCACTACTGGTCGGCCACCGGATGGCACCGCTTCGGGCCGCCCGCCCTGGACGGCAGCCCGCACGGGGCCGGCCGCGCCGACGCCGTGACCGTCGCGGCACTCCTCGGCCGCGAAGCCGGCCACGGCGACGGAGCGGATCTTGTCGCGCGGGTCGCCGACTCCGTGCGATGTACGGCCCAGTTCATCGCCGACCGGCGCGAGCGCCCCTCCGCCCCGGCCGAGGCCGACCTCTTCCTCACCGCCGAACAGGCGCTGTTGCTCGGCCACCCGCTTCACCCGACGCCCAAGAGCCGCGAAGGACTCACCGAGGCCGAAGCCCGAATCTATTCACCTGAGTTGCACGGTTCCTTTCCGCTTCACTGGATGGCTGTCGACAGGTCCGTCCTGGCCGCTGAGTCGGCATGGACCGAACAGGGCCGTGCCGTCCCCGCGGAACAGCTCACCTCACGACTGGCGGGAGACCTCGCGGTCCCCGGCAATGCCGTTGCCCTGCCCCTGCATCCCTGGCAGGCCCAGGACATCAGGCACCGGCCCGCTGTCTCCGCTCTCCTGAACGCCGGCCTGTTGCACGATCTCGGCCCCCATGGAGAGCGTTGGTATCCCACCTCCTCCGTCCGTACGGTGCACCGTCCCGGCGCCCCGGCCATGCTGAAGCTTTCCCTTGGACTGCGCATCACCAACTCCCGCCGCGAGAACCTCCGCAAGGAACTCCACCGCGGCGTGGAGGTCCACCGACTGCTCCGCGCCGGCCTCGCCGAGCAGTGGCGGGCTGCCCACCCCGGATTCGACATCGTGCGCGACCCGGCGTGGCTCGCCGTCGACGCCCCCCAAGGGCAGCCGCTGCCCGGGCTCGACGTCATGCTCCGCCACAACCCGTTCGGCCCGGGCGACGACGCCGTCTGTATCGCGGCGCTGACGGCCCTGCGGCCATGGCCCGGGCGGGTGGGGGTGCAGTCGCGCCTCGCGGCAACGGTCGAGCGGCTCGCCGCCTGCACCGGAAGGCCCGTCCCGGCCGTGGCCGCGGAGTGGTTCCTTCGCTACCTCGACCATGTCGTGCGCCCCGTGCTGTGGCTGGATGCCACAGCCGGTATCGCCCTCGAGGCCCACCAGCAGAACACGCTCGTGCTGCTCGACCCCGAAGGCTGGCCCACCGGTGGCCGCTACCGGGACAACCAGGGCTACTACTTCCGCGAGTCGCACCGCGCGCGACTCGACGACCGCCTCCCGGGCATCGGCACCCACAGCGACACGTTCGTACCCGACGACGTCACCGACGAGCGGTTCGCCTACTACCTCGGAATCAACAATGTGCTCGGCCTGATCGGCGCCTTCGGGGCGCAGCGCCTCGCCGACGAGCGCGTCCTCCTCGCCGCGCTCCGGCGGTTCCTGGCCTCGGCAGCGGGCATGGGATCGCCGCTGCCCCGCCAATTGCTGGAGACGCCCACGCTGCGATGCAAGGCCAACCTGCTCACCCGGCTCCATGGTCTCGACGAACTCGTCGGTCCCGTCGACACCCAGTCCGTCTACGTCGCCATCGCCAACCCCCTTCGTTCCTGAGGCGTATCGATCTGACCGATTGCGAGAGGAGTGCGCCGCTGTGGCGTCCACCGATGCGTACACCGACAGCGGGTACGGTCCCGCGCCCCGGCCGGGAGGAGGCGCGGAGGACACCCTGGACCTATGGCTCCCCGAGGGATTCCTGGCGCTGTTCAGGGACCGGGAGTTCGAGCCCTCCCGGCCGCGGACCCGTGGCGAGGACACCGCGGGCGACCTGCTGGGAAGGGTCGGCGACTGGGGGCAGGTGGGCACGCCCGCCGGCGCGTTCCGACTCGTCCCCGTAGCGCTAGAGCGCGATCTCGCCGTGATCACCCGCTGGATGAACGACCCGGCGGTGGCCGCCTTCTGGGAGCTGGCCGGACCCGCTTCCGTCACCGCCGCCCACCTGTGCGCCCAGCTCGACGGGGACGGCCGCAGCATCCCCTGCCTCGGCGTCCTGGACGACGTCCCCATGAGCTACTTCGAGATCTACCGGGCCGATCTCGACCCGCTGGCCCGCCACTATCCCGCGCGCCCCCAGGACACCGGTATCCATCTGCTCGTGGGCGGCGTCGTCGACCGCGGCCGAGGCGTCGGCTCCGCCCTCCTTCGAGCCGTATCCGATCTCATTCTCGACAATCGGCCTCGGTGCATGCGCGTCATCGCAGAACCCGACCTACGCAACACCCCGTCCGTTTGCGCGTTCCTCAGCGCCGGCTTCCGCTTCTCGGCCGAGCTCGACCTTCCCGACAAACGGGCCGCCCTCATGGTCCGTGACCGCGCCCTGCGGAACCTGCTGTGAACCACCCGCTGTCTTCCATACACCGCTCGATCCGTATCGGTTCCATGCGAGGAGTCATCGTGCCGAAACCTCCTGCCAGCCACGGCTCCACCGGCTCCACTCCCACCGACCAGACCGGCCCTATCGACCAGAGCGGCGACACCAGCCGCACCGACCGGACCCGCGACACCGGCCGGACCGACCGCCAACCCGGCCCGACCGACGCGGCCCACGACCTCCCCGGCCCCGGCACCGACGACCCTGCCCAGCCGCCCGCCCCGCCCTTCACTCCGCCCGGTCTCAACCAGCGGAACTGGGACCGGGCCGCGTCCGGCCTCCTGGCCAAGATGCTCGGCGAATTCGCCTATGAAGAAATCATCGAGCCGGTCCTGGTCCCGGCTCCGACGGCTCCCACCGCCTCGGAGCAGAACGCGCTGCCCCCCGAAGCCGCGGCGCAGGGCGACCTCTACACCCTCCGGATCGACGACACCGGCGTCCTCACCTTCCGAGCACGCCGGGGCGCCTACGGAAGCTGGCGCATCGACCCCGAGTCCGTCGAGTGCGAAGGCCGCCCCTTCACCGACCCGCTCGCTTTCCTCGCGCGGGCGAGGAAACTGCTCGGACTCGACGGGGCGACCCTCGGTCATCTGCTGCGCGAAATGTCCCTCACCCTCACCGCCGACACCCGGCTCGCAGACACCGCGCTGACCGCCCCCCAGCTCGCAGATCTCGGCTACGCCGACATCGAAGGACATCAGACGGGCCATCCGTGGCTCGTCCTGAACAAGGGACGCATCGGCTTCTCAGCGACCGATACCGCTCATTGGACGCCCGAAGCACGGCGTCCTGCACGCCTCCCCTGGATAGCGGTCTCCGCCGGCCTCGCGGCCTACCGAGGAGTTCCCGGACTCGCCGATGCCGAAGACCTCTACAGCCGCGAGCTCGACGCGCCGACCCGCGAGACCTTCGACGCCGCGCTGCGCGACAAGGGCCTGGACCCCGCCGCGTACCTGTACCTTCCGGTCCATCCGTGGCAATGGGACGAGGTGCTGCTTCCCCTGTACGCGCCTGCCGTGGCCCGTGCTGAGATCGTTCCGCTGCCCACCGACGGTGACCTGCGGCTGCCCCAGCAGTCCATCCGGACCTTCGTGAACGTCGACCGCCCCGAGCGCCACACGGTCAAACTGCCGCTGTCCATTCTGAACACGCTGGTCTGGCGGGGCCTGCCCACCGAACGCACCCTCGCGGCCCCCGCCGTCACCTCCTGGGTGCACTCCCTGCGGGACGCGGATGCGTTCCTGCGCGACGAGTGCCGCGTGATCCTGCTCGGTGAGGTCGCCTCCGTGACCGTCGAGCATCCGCTGTACGACCGCCTCCCGGAGGTGCCGTACCAGTACAGGGAACTGCTGGGCGCCATCTGGCGCGAACCGCTCCAGCCCCGCCTCGACGCCGGTGAGCGGGCCCGTACCCTCGCCTCCCTTCTCCACACCGACCCACAGGGGCGCGCCTTCACCGCCGAACTGGTCACCCGGTCCGGCCTGAGTCCCACCGTCTGGCTTCAGAGGCTCTTCGCGGCATTGCTGCCGCCGCTGCTCCACTTCCTCTACCGCTACGGCACGGTCTTCTCGCCCCACGGCGAGAACGCGATCGTGGTCTACGACGACCATGACGTCCCCGTCCGCCTCGCGATCAAGGACTTCGTCGACGATGTGAACGTGAGCGCCCAGTGGCTGCCCGAGCACGCATCGATGTCCGACGACGTGCGGCGAGTCCTCCTCACCGAGGAACCGGACTTTCTCACCCAGTTCATCCACTCGGGGCTTTTCGTAGGCGTGTTCCGCTATCTGGCGCCGCTCTGCGAGGAGCAACTGGACGTGCCCGAGGAGCAGTTCTTCTCCCTCGTACGGTCGGAGATCCTCCGGCACCAGGACCGCTTCCCCGAGCTCAAGGAGCGCTACGAAACGTTCGACCTGCTCACTCCGCGTATCGAGCGACTGTGCCTGAACCGCAACAGGCTTCATCTCGACGGATACCGGGACCGCCCCCAGCGCCCTCACGCGGCCGTCCACGGGACGGTCCCGAACCCCTTGGCGCCGGCCTCGTGCGCCGACGCGTGAACCCGATGTCGGTGGCGCCCCGTAGGCTGGTCGCGCTATGACGAAGCCATCCCTCCCCGAGCTCCTCCACTCCGCCGTGACCGCCGTCGGCGGCGTGGAGCGGCCAGGCCAGGTCTCCATGGCCGAGGCCGTGGCCGAGGCCATCGACGACAACTCCCATCTGCTGGTGCAGGCCGGGACCGGCACCGGCAAGTCGCTCGGGTATCTCGTCCCGGCTCTGGCTCACGGTGAGAGGGTCGTCGTGGCCACAGCCACCCTGGCGCTGCAGCGCCAGCTCGTGGAGCGTGATCTTCCCCGGACGGTGGAGGCCCTGCATCCGCTGCTGCGCAGGCGGCCCGAGTTCGCCATGCTCAAGGGCCGGTCGAACTACCTCTGTCTTCACCGGCTGCACGAGGGCATGCCGCAGGACGACGAGGACGGTCTCTTCGACCCGTTCGAGGCGGCGGCGCCTACGAGCAAGCTCGGCAAGGACCTTCTGCGCATGCGGGACTGGGCCGACGAGACCGAGACCGGCGACCGGGACGACCTGACGCCCGGCGTCTCCGACCGGGCCTGGAACCACGTCTCCGTGTCCTCGCGCGAGTGCCTGGGCGCTTCCAAATGTGCGTACGGAGCCGAGTGCTTCGCCGAGATGGCACGGGAGCGCGCCAAGCTCGCGGACGTCGTCGTCACCAACCACGCGCTTCTCGCGATCGACGCCATCGAGGGCGCGCCGGTGCTGCCGCAGCACGAGGTGCTGATCGTCGACGAAGCGCACGAGCTGGTGTCCCGCGTGACGGGTGTGGCGACGGGAGAGCTCACACCGGGCCAGGTCAACCGTGCGGTCCGCCGAGCCGCCAAACTCGTCAACGAAAAGGCCGCGGACGCCCTTCAAACCGCCGCCGAGACCTTCGAGCGGCTCATGGAGCTAGCCCTCCCCGGTCGTCTCGAAGAGATCCCCGAGGATCTGGGCTATGCGCTGATGTCGCTGCGGGACGCGGCACGCACCGTGATCACCGCGCTCGGCTCCACCCGGGACAAGTCGGTCCAGGACGAGGATGTCGTGCGTAAGCAGGCTCTGGCCGCCGTCGAGAACGTCCATGCCGTTGCGGAGCGGATCACCATGGGCTCCGAGTACGACGTGGTCTGGTACGAGCGGCACGACCGTTTCGGAGCGTCGCTGCGCGTCGCACCACTCTCGGTGTCAGGGCTGCTCCGCGAGAAGCTTTTTGCGGAGCGGTCCGTGGTGCTGACCTCCGCCACGCTCAAACTCGGCGGCGACTTCAACGGCGTGGGGGCCTCCCTGGGGCTCGCGCCGGAGGGCAGTGGGGGAGAGGACGTCCCCCAGTGGAAGGGGCTCGACGTCGGGTCGCCCTTCGACTATCCGAAGCAGGGCATCCTCTACGTCGCACGCCACCTCGCCACCCCTGGGCGCGAGGGTTCCCGGGGCGACATGATGGACGAGCTTGCCGAGTTGGTGGAGGCGGCGGGCGGGCGGACGCTCGGGCTCTTCTCCTCGATGCGGGCGGCCCAGGCAGCCGCGGAGGAGCTGCGCGGCCGCCTCGACAAGCCGATCCTGCTGCAGGGCGAGGAGACGCTGGGTGAGTTGATCAAGACGTTTGCCGCAGATGCGGAGACGTGTCTGTTCGGCACGCTGTCGCTCTGGCAGGGAGTCGACGTGCCCGGGCCCGGCTGCCAGCTGGTCGTCATGGACCGCATTCCGTTCCCGCGGCCGGACGACCCGCTGATGAGCGCCCGCCAGAAGGCGGTGGAGGAGGCAGGCGGCAACGGGTTCATGGCGGTGGCTGCGACGCACGCCGCGCTGCTGATGGCCCAGGGCGCCGGCCGGCTGGTACGTGCCACGGGCGACCGGGGCGTTGTCGCCGTGCTCGATCCGCGGCTCGCCAATGCCCGCTACGGCAGCTATCTGCGAGCTTCGCTGCCCGACTTCTGGTACACGACGGACCGCAACCAGGTGCGCCGGTCCCTGGCGGCCATCGACGCTGTGGCAAAGCAGGTCGGTAAGTAGCCGCGGGCTTGGGAGGTCCTGAGCCGCAGGGGGAGGCAGGGGCCACCGTCCGCCCTGCGAACAGCGTTCCTGTCCCCGGACATGAGCAGGACCCCGGGACCGGCGCAGTGGGTCCCGGGGTCCGGTCCGGGCCGGCGGGTGGTTTCACACCCGCCGCAGCACCGCCACCACCTTGCCGAGGATGGTCGCCTCGTCACCGGGGATGGGCTGGTACGCGGCATTGTGCGGGAGCAGCCAGACATGGCCGTTCTCCCGCTTGAAGCGCTTGACGGTGGCTTCGCCGTCCAGCATGGCGGCCACGATGTCGCCGTTCTCCGCGACGGGCTGGCGGCGGACGGTCACCCAGTCGCCGTCGCAGATCGCGGCTTCGATCATCGAATCTCCGACGACCTTCAGCACGAAGAGCTCACCGTCGCCGACCAGCTGGCGGGGGAGCGGGAAGACGTCCTCCACCGACTCCTCGGCGAGGATGGGGCCACCTGCCGCGATCCGGCCGACGAGGGGCACATAGGAGGCGGCGGGCTTGCCCGTGGTGTCCGTGGGCTGGGTGCTGGGCTGGTCGGAGCCGCGGACCTCGTACGCCCTGGGGCGGTGGGGGTCCCTGCGCAGAAATCCCTTGCGCTCGAGGGCCATGAGCTGGTGAGCCACCGAGGAGGTGCTCGACAGGCCGACCGCCTGGCCGATCTCACGCATCGACGGCGGGTATCCCCGTCGCTGCACGGAGTCGCGGATGACCTCGATGACGCGCCGCTGCCGATCCGTGAGACCTGAGCTGTCCGCCCGGATACCTGGAGGTCGGCCGGGCAGCGAGCGGGTGGGCTTGGGCCCCTCCGGGCTCGTGGCTGCGTCATTCATGGCATGCACCGACTCGAATCGGCTCTGTGAGCGGTCCTGGGCAGTGATGGTGGCACTGTCTGCGGTGGTGGTCACGTCGGCCCCTCTCGAATGGTCTCCCTAGATTGGACAACGGTAGTTGGTTTCGAAAGGTTGCGCCAAACACACGTTCGAGTGAAAAATTGCAGATTGCCTGACGTGGGCATTCAGCTGGGTGTATGTGCGAATGATCGAACCGGGATCCTGCGGACCGTCACGGTATCCGTCGCCGTCGGCGACCGCGTCGGCGGGTCGTCGTCAGTCTGGCATCCGACCGTGTTCGACCGGTGGAGCCGCGCCCGCCGGACGGCCGAACCGCGACCCCGTACGCGGCTCGATGCGCTCCGTGCAACAGGTCGACACGAGCAGTGTCCGCGAGGGTTTCCGGGCCTCTTCTGTGCGACACGCGTAGCGAGCCGAAGACGCAGCAAACCCCCAGATCTAGTGGTTGCATTGGGTTCGCCACCCAGAAGTTGTGTCCCTGGTGCTTCAGGGGTGAGGGCATCGCCTATGCTGGTGGCTGCTTCGTGGGGCTCGGAAACAGCCCGCCGAGGCTATTCGGTCGTGCTGTGAAGGAGGGGTTGGGAGCCATGCACTGTCCCTTCTGCAGGCACCCCGACAGCCGCGTCGTCGACAGTCGCACCACCGACGACGGAACGGCGATCCGGCGGCGTCGGCAGTGCCCGGACTGCGCCCGTCGCTTCACGACGGTGGAGACCGCCTCGCTGATGGTGGTCAAGCGCAGTGGCGTGACCGAGCCCTTCAGTCGTACCAAGGTCATCTCCGGCGTGCGCAAGGCGTGCCAGGGGCGGCCCGTCACCGAGGACGCTCTCGCCCAGCTCGGCCAGCGGGTCGAGGAGGCCGTGCGTGCCACCGGCAGCGCCGAGCTGACCACTCATGACGTGGGTCTGGCCATACTCGGCCCCCTGCAGGAACTCGACCTCGTCGCCTACCTGCGCTTCGCGTCCGTGTACCGGGCATTCGACTCACTCGAAGACTTCGAGGCCGCCATCGCGGAGCTCCGTGCGGGCCGGCCTCCAGCTGAGGAAGGCGGGAGCCACGGGACCGCGGAGGCCCCTGTGCCCGCCACCGCCGCCGACTGAGCGATACGGCTGAACGGAACGGGTCCCGGATCGGGCCCGTCGGTCGGCTCAGGGCGGCAAAAGACCTGCTCGCGGGCGCTGTGAGCGGCGGCCGGAGCAACAGACACAAACCGTGCCCCGGGAAGAACTGGGCACTTCAGGGCGTTTTTGCCCGTATATGGGAGGCGGCATGACCGAGACGACGAGCGGCCCGGCACGAGGGTCCCGAGCCAAGGGATCCAAGGCGAGCAAGGGCCTGCGTATCGAGCGCGTCCACACCACCCCCGGCGTGCATCCGTACGACGAGGTGGTCTGGGAGCGCCGTGACGTCGTCATGACCAACTGGCGTGACGGCTCGGTGAACTTCGAGCAGCGTGGCGTCGAGTTCCCCGACTTCTGGTCGGTGAACGCGGTCAACATCGTCACCAGTAAGTACTTCCGCGGGGCCGTCGGCACCCCGCAGCGCGAGACCGGTCTCAAGCAGCTGATCGACCGGATCGTGAAGACATACCGCAAGGCTGGTGAGGAATACCACTACTTCGCCTCGCCCGCCGACGCGGAGATCTTCGAGCACGAGCTGGCGTACGCCCTCCTGCACCAGATCTTCAGCTTCAACTCCCCGGTGTGGTTCAACGTCGGCACGCCCCAGCCGCAGCAGGTCTCCGCCTGCTTCATCCTTTCCGTCGACGACTCCATGGAGTCGATCCTCGACTGGTACAAGGAAGAGGGCATGATCTTCAAGGGTGGCTCCGGCGCCGGCCTGAACCTCTCCCGTATCCGTTCCTCCAAGGAACTGCTCTCCTCCGGCGGCAACGCCTCCGGCCCGGTCTCCTTCATGCGGGGCGCCGACGCGTCCGCAGGAACGATCAAGTCGGGCGGCGCCACCCGCCGTGCGGCCAAGATGGTCATCCTCGACGTCGACCACCCCGACATCGAGAACTTCATCGAGACCAAGGTGAAGGAAGAGGAGAAGATCCGCGCACTGCGCGACGCGGGCTTCGACATGGATCTGGGCGGCGACGACATCACGTCCGTCCAGTACCAGAACGCCAACAACTCCGTCCGAGTCAACGACGAGTTCATGAAGGCGGTCGAGTCGGGCGGCAAGTTCGGCCTGCGCGCCCGTATGACCGGTGAGGTCATCGAGGAGGTCGACGCCAAGTCCCTCTTCCGCAAGATGGCAGAGGCGGCCTGGGCCTGCGCCGACCCGGGCATCCAGTACGACGACACCATCAACCGCTGGCACACCTGCCCCGAGTCCGGCCGGATCAACGGCTCGAACCCGTGCAGCGAATACATGCACCTGGACAACACCTCGTGCAACCTGGCCTCGCTGAACCTGATGAAGTTCCTCAAGGACGACGGCAAGGGGCACCAGTCCTTCGACGTCGAGCGCTTCGCCAAGGTCGTCGAGCTGGTCATCACCGCGATGGACATCTCGATCTGCTTCGCGGACTTCCCGACCCAGAAGATCGGTGAGAACACCCGGGCCTTCCGCCAGCTCGGCATCGGCTACGCCAACCTCGGCGCGCTGCTGATGGCGACGGGTCACGCCTACGACTCCGACGGCGGCCGCGCACTCGCCGGCGCCATCACCTCCCTGATGACCGGCACCTCCTACCGGCGCTCCGCCGAACTGGCTGCCGTCGTCGGTGCGTACGACGGGTACGCCCGCAACGCCGTGCCGCACCAGCGCGTCATGAAGCAGCACGCCGACGCCAACGCCGTGGCCGTCCGTATGGACGACCTGGACACGCCGATCTGGGCCGCCGCCACGGAGGCCTGGCAGGACGTGATCCGCCTCGGTGAGAAGAACGGTTTCCGCAACGCCCAGGCGTCGGTCATCGCCCCCACCGGCACCATCGGTCTCGCGATGTCCTGCGACACCACCGGCCTGGAGCCGGACCTCGCCCTGGTCAAGTTCAAGAAGCTGGTCGGCGGCGGCTCGATGCAGATCGTCAACGGCACGGTCCCGCAGGCGCTGCGCCGCCTCGGGTACCAGCCGGAGCAGGTCGAGGCGATCGTCGCCCACATCGCCGACCATGGCAATGTGATCGACGCCCCTGGCCTGAAGACCGAGCACTACGAGGTCTTCGACTGCGCCATGGGCGAGCGTTCCATCTCCGCGATGGGCCACGTCCGCATGATGGCCGCCATCCAGCCCTGGATCTCCGGCGCGCTGTCCAAGACCGTCAACCTCCCGGAGACCGCCACCGTCGAGGACGTCGAAGAGGTCTACTTCGAGGCGTGGAAGATGGGCGTCAAGGCGCTCGCCATCTACCGCGACAACTGCAAGGTCGGCCAGCCCCTCTCCGCCAAGAAGAAGGAGCAGGAGAAGGCCGAGGTGACCGAGAAGGCCGAGGAGACGATCCGGGCCGCGGTCGAGAAGGTTGTCGAGTACCGGCCGGTCCGCAGGCGCCTCCCCAAGGGCCGCCCGGGCATCACCACCTCCTTCACGGTGGGCGGCGCAGAGGGCTACATGACCGCGAACTCCTACCCGGACGACGGCCTCGGCGAGGTCTTCCTGAAGATGTCGAAGCAGGGCTCGACCCTCGCGGGCATGATGGACGCCTTCTCGATCGCCGTCTCGGTCGGTCTGCAGTACGGCGTTCCGCTGGAGACCTACGTCTCGAAGTTCACCAACATGCGCTTCGAGCCGGCAGGTATGACGGACGACCCGGACGTGCGGATGGCCCAGTCCATCGTCGACTACATCTTCCGTCGCCTGGCGCTGGACTTCCTGCCGTTCGAGACCCGGTCCGCGCTCGGCATCCACTCGGCCGAGGAGCGCCAGCGCCACCTGGAGACCGGTTCGTACGAGCCGTCGCTCGAGGACGACGAGATGGATGTCGAGGCACTGGCCCAGTCGGCGCCGCGCCAGCAGGAGCCGCTGAAGGCCGTGACCGCCCCGCAGGCGGAGGTCCCGGCACCGAAGCAGGCGCACACCTCCGCGGAACTCGTCGAGATGCAGCTCGGCATCAGCGCCGACGCGCCGCTCTGCTTCTCCTGCGGGACGAAGATGCAGCGTGCCGGGTCCTGTTACATCTGCGAGGGCTGCGGCTCGACCAGTGGCTGCAGCTGATCACAGCAGGTACCGGGTGAACCGGTGAGGGCGGGGAAGCCGAGAAAGGCTTCCCCGCCCTTTCGCGTTCGGGCGCGGGCGCCGCGTACTCAGCGGCCGCGACCGCCCATCACCGTGACGAACGTCTGCGGGTCCGCGTCATGGCCGACGAGCGACTCGCTGAACATCCAGTCACCCGACTCCCCGCGGACGAACTCCCCGATCGTGGCCGCTGTGGAGCCGGAGACGTCGGCGAAGTCGGTCTTCCCGATCTCCACGTGCCCCTCCACGACCCGCACCGAGACGTTCGAGACGTCGCCGAAGACCGTGCGGCCGTTGCGCTGCTGGATCACGACCCCGACGACGACCCGGCCGTACCCGGCCGCCAGCCGGTCGAACTCCAGCGTCATGACTTCGTCCGCGCCGAAACCTTGCCCCGTCTTGCTCTCCCTCGTCAGGATGATCGTGCCGTCGGGCGAGCGGCTGTCGAAGTGCACGACGTACGCCGGTTCGCCGTAGGGAGCCTCCGCGGGATATGTCGCGGCCACTATGTCGAGGTCATGGGGCGATTCGCCCAGCGGGCTCGGATCCCACCTGAGGGCCACCTCGGCCTTGCGGACGCCCTTGTTGAGGCTGCTCACGCGCTTCGTCCTTCCCCGTAACTGCCGGAAAATCTGCGTCCATTGACCGTATCCGTTCAGTGGGGGATGCGGCGAGGCGGCCGCCGGCGCACGACCTCGTCGCGGAACGCCTCGACCTCGCTGCTGACCTGGGCGGATCAGATGTGTGCTCTCGATACGGTCCGGACAGAGGCGGCGTCGTGCGACCCCTGCGAGTTCGAAGAAGAAGCAGATCGACATCAGGGGGGATGAACAGCGCACTGCACCCGTGTGCTCGAGGTGAACTGCACGTTCCCGAAGGCGCCTTGGACGGTGGCGGCTGTGGAGCCGTTCGCGATACTCGATGGTCGGGGGTGGTGGCCCGGGCGTGGCGGCCGCGTCGAGGAAGAGTGCGCTCTCGCGGGTCGCGCGCCGCACCGAGGCCGAGTTCGAGGGGCGCACCTGGTCACGGACGGATGTACTGACGCGGAGAGTGACCCGGGCCAGGTTTCGCGCCGTACGATGGCGCCGTGCTGGTCAAGTGGATTCGCTGCACGGTGGTCGACCGCCGGGGCTTCGAGCGCGGGCAGCGGAAATGGGCGGGGCTGCTGGGTGAGCCGGGGTTCCGGGGGCAGGGCGGAGGGTGGAGCAGAATACGGCCGAACGTCGCCCACATCTTCGGCTTCTGGGAGACCCGGGCCTTCTACGACTCGTTCATGGCGCGCTCCCACGACCGGCTCGCGGCCGGGCAGTCGGGCACGTACAAGGACATCCAGGCCAAGCTGTTCGACCACCGCTTCGACGTGAAGACGGGCTTCGAACCGCGCTTCACGGACGCCGACGTGCTCAGAGTGGCGCACTGCCGGGTCCGTGAGGACCGGGTCGAGCACTACGCCCTGATGCAGGAGAAGGTGTGGAACCCGGCGATGGCCGGGTCGCCGGGGATGGTGCGCGGTGTGTTCGGAGAGGCCCCCGGCCATGAGTTCCTGGTGATGTCCATGTGGCGGTCGGCGGCGGAGCACGGGAAGTACCGCACCGAGCGCGTCGAGCGCCTGCTGCTGCGTGCGCAGACGGAGGCCGATGTCGCGGCGCTGGCCGGAGACGTCGTGGAGCTCGAACCTTCCTGGACGGTGTGATCAGTCGCCGGGAGCGGCGGCGAAGACGCCAGCCCGGACGGCCGCGAGAGCGGCAGCGGCCGCCTGGTCGGCGAGCGTTTCGTCGATCGGCTCGCGGGTGATGAACAGCCTGAAGTACATCGGCGCCGAGACGGCCCGCACCACCGCACCGGCGTCGGTCCCCGCTTGCGCCTCTCCGCGGGCGACGGCACGGCGCACGATGGCCTCGCAGCGGGAGAACCGCTCCGAGTAGAAGGCGTGGAGCGCGTCGGCAGCGCGCACCGACTGGAACGCCGCGGCGATGATCGCGGTGGGCGCGGCAGCCCGCGAAGGGTCGGCGAACGATCGAGTCGCCTCGCGGGCCAGTGCCCGCAGATCGCCTTCGAGCGTTCCCGTGTCGGGCGGGGTCCAGTCGTCCTCGCCCGCCAGGTCGAGCGCGTCGGCGACGAGTCCCTCGATCCCGCCCCAGCGCCGGTAGAGGGTCGTCTTGTGCACGCCGGAATGCTCCGCGACGTATTCGACGGTGAGGCCGGGATAGCCGTGCTCACTCAGGCCCGTGAGGACTGCGTCGCGGACGGCTGCTCGAGTGCGGGCTGTGCGGCCTCCGGGGCGGAGTGTGCCGGGGGCTGTGGCTCTGCCTGTCAATTGCTACTCCTGTTGCGTTAGGGGGTTCGAGTGTGCCACACTCTGCGTAACGCGACAACCGTTGCGTTAGCTTTCCTCGGAGGTGTACTTGCCCACTCAGATCTCCATGCGCGGCGTGACCCTGTCCCGTGGTGACCGACTGCTGCTCGACGGTGCGTCGCTCACCGTGCGTCCCGGGGAGAAGGTCGGCATCGTCGGGGAGAACGGCGCCGGAAAGTCCACGCTGCTGCGCCTGCTGGCCGGCGTCGACCGGCCGGACGAGGGTGAGGTGATCACCGTCGCGGAGCAGGGGGCGGGGCACTTGGCCCAGACCCCACAGCTTCCGCCCGGCAGCACCGTCGCCGATGCCATCGACGACGCTCTCGCGGAACTGCGCTCGATGGAGGCGCGACTGCGCGAGCTGGAGGCGCGCCTCGGCTCGCCGGAGGACGGCGATCTCGAGGAGTACGGCGACCTGCTCACCATCTTCGAGCTCCGTGGCGGATACGAGGCGGACGCGCGGGTCGACAAAGCGCTCCACGGGCTGGGTATCGCCCACATCGACCGCGAGCGCACGCTGGGCAGCCTCTCCGGGGGCGAGCAGGCGCGGCTCGGTATCGCCTGTCTCGTGGCTGCGGCACCCGAGGTGATGCTGCTCGACGAGCCGACCAACCACCTGGACGAGGCCGCGCTCGACTGGCTGGAGAGCGCGCTGCTCCACCATTCCGGGACGGTGGTCGCCGTCTCGCACGACCGCACTTTCCTCGAGAGGGTCGCCACAGCCGTCATCGAGGTGGACGCCGACCGCCGGGCCGTCGCGCGCTACGGGGGCGGATACGACGGCTTCCGTGCGGAGCAGGCGGCCGCTCGCCACCGTTGGGAGCAGGCCTACGAGGAGTGGTGCGAGGAGACGGCACGCCTCGAGCAGTTCGCGGCGACCACTGCCCACGGCGTCGCTGTGGGCCGCGCCATCAAGGACAACAACAAGATGGCGTACGACCGGGCCGGCGGCAGGGTCCAGGCCTCGGTGTCGGGGCGGATCCGCACTGCGCAGGAGCGGCTGCGCAGGCTTCGCGAGGAGCCGGTCGCGAAACCTCCGGAGCCGCTGCGGTTCACGGCGGGGCCGGTGGCGGGCGCGGCGGCCGGTGAGCTGGTCACCCTGTCCGACGTGCGGGTGGGGGACAGGCTCTCGGTCGCTGATCTGTCCGTCGAGGCCGGGGAGAAGCTGCTGATCCACGGTGGCAACGGCGCGGGGAAGTCGACTCTGCTGCGCGTGATGGCGGGCCTGGTCGAACCGGACGCCGGATGCGTGACGCGCAAAGGCAGGATCGGCTTCCTGGCGCAGGAGATCCCGGTGAACCGGCCGGCGGAGCCAGTGCTTGAGGCCTTCGGCCGGGGACTCGCGCTCACCGACGAGGAGAGCGCGGAACTGCTCCTGTCCTACGGGCTCTTCCGGGAGAGGGACCTTCACATCGCCGTGGGATCCCTCTCAGCCGGTCAGCGCCGACGGCTGGCGCTGGCCCGCTTGCTGGCCCGCCCGGCCGACCTGCTGCTGCTCGACGAGCCGGCCAACCATCTGGCGCTCGGCCTGGTGGAGGAGCTGGAGGAAGCCCTGTCCCGCTGGACCGGTGCGCTGGTGGTGGTCTCCCACGACCGCCTGCTGCGCCGGCGCTTCGACGGCCGCGTACGCCGTATGGACTCGGGTCGGCTGCTCGACTGAACGGAGGCCCCTCTAGGGTCGAGGTATGCCACGACCGCGACGCATCGTCCTCGTCCGGCACGGAGAGTCGGTGGGCAACGCCGACGACACGGTGTACGAACGCGAGCCCGACCATGCGCTCCCGCTGACCGCGGTCGGTCAGGCTCAGGCAGCGGAGACCGGTGAGCGGCTGCGGGAGCTCTTCGGGCGCGAGCGTGTGAGCGTGTATGTCTCGCCCTATCGCCGCACCCATCAGACGTTCCAGGCTTTCGGCCTGGAACCGGAGCTCGTGCGGATCAGGGAGGAGCCGAGACTGAGGGAGCAGGACTGGGGGAATTGGCAGGACCGGGAGGACGTACGCCTGCAGAAGGTGTACCGCGACGCATACGGCCATTTCTTCTACCGCTTCGCCCAGGGAGAGTCGGGCGCCGATGTGTACGACCGGGTCGGGGCGTTCCTGGAGAGCCTGCACCGGAGCTTCGACGCGCCGGATCACCCGCCGAACGTGCTCCTGGTCACGCACGGGCTGACCATGCGGTTGTTCTGCATGCGCTGGTTCCACTGGACGGTCGCCGAGTTCGAGTCGCTGTCCAATCCCGGAAACGGCGAGACCCGCATACTGCAGCTCGGCGACGACGGGCGGTACACCCTGGACCGGCCCTTCGAGCAGTGGCGGACCCCGGAGCCGTACGGCGCCACCGGATAGAGTGGCAGGAAGATGACCGCTGATTCCTCTCGCACCCAGCGCTTCGTACGCGCTCTGGACAGCCTGCGCGGCCTGTCCGTGGGAGACGCCCTGGGCTCCCAGTTCTTTGTTCCCTCCAACTATCCGCTGCTGAAACGACGCGAGCTCCCGCCGTCCCTGTGGCAGTGGACGGACGACACCGAGATGGCCTGTTCGGTCCTGGCCGTGCTCGTCGAGCACCACCGTGTGGACCAGGACGCCCTCGCCCGGTCCTTCGCCGAACACCACGACTTCGATCGCGGCTACGGTCCCGCCGTCAACCGGTTGCTCCGGCTCATCCGAGAGGGTGGCGACTGGCGGGAGTTGGCGGCTGAGCTCTTCAAGGGCCAGGGGTCATGGGGCAACGGCTCCGCCATGCGGATCGCGCCCCTCGGTGCCTGGTACGCGGACGACCCGGAGCAGGCCACCCACCAGGCCGAGATCTCCTCGTATCCGACCCATCAGCACCGGGAGGCCGTGGTCGGCTCCATGGCCGTGGCTGCGGCAGCGGCACTGGTGGCGAACCCAGCCGGACCGCCGGGGCCGGAGGACCTGCTGGACGGCGTGATCGCCCTGGTGCCGCGCAGTGCGGTGGGGGCGGGTCTGCGCAGGGCGCGCGACATGCTCGACTACAACGACGCCGGTACCGTCGCGGCGGTACTGGGCAGCGGCAGGCGCACCAGCGCTCATGACACGGTGCCTTTCGCCCTGTGGTCCGCAGCACGGTCACTCGGGGACTTCGAACAGGCCTTCTGGACGACCGCGCAGGTCGGCGGTGACGTCGACACGACGTGCGCCATCGCCTGTGGAGTGGTCGCGGCGGGCAGGACCGGGCAGCCGCCGGCCCACTGGCTGGAGCGCACCGAGGAACTGCCGGGCTGGCTCCCAGGATCCGACCGGCTCGGCTGACCAGGCCCACCCCGGCTCAGAACGCCGGGGCGATGCCTTTGGCGAGAACCTGGTGCCCCTACGGGGGGCGCCGCTCATGGGTCCTGGCGAAGGCATCCTGCTGGGCGGTGTCGATTCGGCGACAAACGACGGCAGTTGCTGTTCCGCCTCGTTTCGGCTCGCCGTTCCGAAGACGGTCATCAGAATCGACAGGCCCAGGGAACGTCGACCGTCTGTGTGGCGTTGAGCGGTGGGGTGGCGCCTCGATCGGTGCTTTACGAATGCGACCGCGCCACCGCCGAAAGGTTCCACGGTGTGATCGTTGACCGGGTTGTCGAGCCGTCCACGCAACTCTTCCGAGAGGTGGTGAACCGCGGTGTCAACCGTAAAGACGTGCGGGCGGACGCTGCGTGCGAGCTCGTTTTCGATGTGGTTTCCGGACTTCTGATGTGCCGCTCGAAGGTGTGCGGAAGCGAATGGCCCGACAGTGGCATCGCGGAGATGATCGACCGGGTGATGGTCCGCTGCTCCGGCTGTACGGGCCCGGCAGTCACCGGGCGGGGCGTGACTCGGATCCGGTTGTCACCCGGCCCCCCGTGCGGCGTACCCTTGCTGGCGCCATGCCCTACGAACCACCCACCCACACAGTCGAGCGCTCGATCAGAGCCACCACAGGCGCCAGGATCGTCGCCGGCATCGACGAAGTCGGCCGCGGCGCGTGGGCTGGGCCGGTGACCGTGTGCGCGGCGATCACCGGACTGCGCAGACCGCCCGTGGGGCTGACCGACTCCAAGCTGATCACCTCCAAGCGGCGTGAGGAGCTGGCGGGACTGCTCGAGGGCTGGGTCACGGCCCACGCGCTCGGACATGCCTCTCCCGAGGAGATCGACGGCCTGGGGATGACTGCGGCGCTCCGGCTGGCCGCCGTACGGGCGCTGGACGGCCTGCCGGTGCGTCCGGACGCCATCATCCTCGACGGCAAGCACGACTACCTGGGAGTGCCCTGGCAGGTGCGTACGGTCATCAAGGGCGACCAGTCCTGCGTGGCCGTGGCCGCGGCCTCGGTGATCGCCAAGGTGCGCAGAGACGCGATGATGGCGCAACTGCCGGAGGACTTCGCCGTCTTCGGCTTCGCCGAGAACGCCGGCTATCCCTCCCCCGTGCACAAGGCAGCCCTCCGGGAGCTGGGCCCCACCCCGTACCACCGGCTCTCGTGGGCCTATCTCGACTCGCTGCCCCGGTGGCGGCACCTCAAGAAGGTCCGCATCTCGCCAGAGGCGGCCGAACTGGAAAGCGGGGGCCAGCTCGGCTTCGACTTCTGAACTCGCCCTGCCCACAGTCCGGTCGCACTTTTGTGCCCACCCGCTGATGCCTTCCGCACCGGCATTTGATAGACATCCACTCATGCCTCTCATTCCCGAGGAGCCTCAGATTCACGAGAGCGCCCAGGGTCCCCGCGTCACTCCGGCCGCAGGCCGCACCGCGCCGACCCCCCGTCCCGTACCCGGTCCGCGGTCCGCGGCATCGCCCCGTCCCGGAAACCCGGGGCCCGGCCCGGCCAGGCCCGCGCCGCCCGCGCAGCGTGCGTCCGGTGCTGCCGCGAAGCCGAAGCCGTCCCATCCCGAGATCCGGTCCGCGCCGCAGATCCAGCTGATCCCCGCTCCCGTGGGCGGTGCGCTGGACGCCGCCGACGAGGCGGTCGACCTTCTGCTCGACTCCGGCCGTGCCCCGGGTGACGTCCTGGTGTTCACCACCGGTGATCAGCACCCGTGGGCCGCGCACGAACTGTCCTTCGGCGAAGACGCCTACTGGGCACAGCAGGACGCCCGGGACGACGTCTTCTACGCGGACGCCGCCTCGGTGGGGCGCGCCGCGGAGCGGCCCGTGGTGGTCGTCGCAGTGAACGGCGGCCCGGAGGGCACTGCTGCCCGCGCGCTGCCGGCCGCCATGGAGAAGGCTTCGGCGCTCCTGATCGTGTGCGGTGACCCCAAGCGGATCAACACCGTGCTCGGCGCGCGCGTCTGACCGCACGACGTGCACGGACCGCGGAGTCCGGTCGCGACCCGGCTGCCCGGTCCACGGGCAGCCGGCGGATGACCTTCAGCGGGCCACCGTGCGACGGAGCGCGTCCACGGCGCCCCCGGCCGTGCGCAGCGGCACCGGGTCGACGTCGCCCCCGGCGTCGGCCAAATGCCCCGGCGGCGACATCGAGTTGGGCTGACGGCCGCCGCGGCCCTCGCCCAGCACCTGCCAACCGCCGCGTGTCAGGGTGATGTACGCGCCGCAGCGCAGCCCGTGCAGCGTGCAGGAGTCCCTGAGCCCCCACATCCACGCCCCGTCCTCCTCCGTCCACTGCTCGTCGCCGTCACGGCAGTAGAGCAGCACGGCGGTGCGCACCGGCGTACGCCGCCGGAGGTCGTGCGGGATCACACGGCGCAGATGCGCGAGCAGCGCATTGCGGAACTCCCAGCCGTCCGCATCTGCGGAGCGCCGGGAGAACGACGCGCTGGCCGTCAGTCGTTCCTCGTGGTCGAGCACGGCGACGACAGCCGTCGCCATTGCGGGTCGATGGCGGGCATGCAGTCCACTGACGACCTCGCGCGGGTTGCGCAGCAGCGGGATTCCGGCCGCTGCCCACTCGGCGGGCTCGAGCAACCGGGCAAGGCGGTTGGCGGAGTTGGCCGATGCGGTGATCGAGGTGGCTGCGGACGAAGCGAATCCGAAGGTCACGGTCCTCCCTTCGCATACGCGCCCACAGTGCGGGCAGGGTCGGGTGAGGGCGCGCCACGGCATGGCCCTCGACACCGAGAACGGGCCGCGCGGGGAGCAGTCCAATTCTTCCTGCCGCGTGGGGATGCGGCAACGAGCAATTCGGCGTCACCGGTGGGAATCGGCGTGTATGACGCTCATATCCCTTCCCCGGCTCGTCCCGACCGACCCCTTCAGGTCATGACTGGACGGCAAGGACCAGCGGAAACACCCCCTCCGCGCCCGATCTGCGCAGGAGTCGTGCCGCCACGGCCAGAGTCCAGCCACTGTCCGAGTAGTCGTCGACCAGCAGTACAGGTCCGCCTGCCGCGGCAAGGGCCTCCACCAGCTGAGGCGGCACGAAGAGCGTCTCGTGCAGTGCCCGCACCCGCTGGGCGCTGTTGGTGCGAGAGATCCGGGCGTCCAGCGCCTCGGGCGCGTACTCGACGGAACCGAGCAGAGGCATCCGGCCGACCTCCGCGATTCGGCTGCTGAGGGATCCGATCAGACGGGGCCGGCTGCGGGAGGCGACGGTGACCACGCCCGTGGGCCGCGGTGGTGCGTCAACGGCCCCGGAGGCCCAGCCGCCAGGTCCCTTGGCCCAGTCGGCGAGCACGGTCACCACCGCGCCCGCCATGTCGTCGGGCACGGGGCCGTCCGGTGCCTGCGGAGCGAGCATCGGGCGGAGCCGGTTGCCCCAGCCGATGTCCGAGAGCCGCCCCAGCGCCCGCCCCGTGGAGGCCAGCTCACCCTCCGGGATACGGCCCTTGAGGCTGACGCCGACCGCGGGCAGCCCGGTCGGCCACATCTTGCGGGGCTCGACGTCGACGCCCGGCCTGCCCAGCTCCCCGCGAGCGGCGTCCAGAGCCGCAGCGGACACCTTGTTGCTGAACCGTGCCCCGGCGCAGTTGTCGCAGCGACCGCATCGGGTCGCCTCCTCGTCGTCCAACTGGCGCCGCAGGAACTCCATCCGGCACTCGGTGGAGCGCGCGTACTCGCGCATGGCCTGCTGCTCGGACGCGCGCTGCCGGGCCACCCAGGCATACCGGTCCGAGTCGTAGGACCACGGTTGTCCCGTGGTCGTCCAGCCGCCTTTCACCCGCCGGACCGCGCCATCCACGTCGAGCACCTTCAACATGGTCTCGAGCCGTGTGCGCCGCAGCTCCACCAGAGGCTCAAGGGCCGGCAGAGACAGCGGCCTGTCCGCCTGCGCCAGCACGTCCAGAGTCCGCCGCGCGAGCTCCTCGGGAGGGAACGCGACCGAGGCGAAGTACTGCCAGATCGCCTCGTCCTCCTTCCCGGGCAGCAACAGCACCTCGGCATGCTCCACACCACGCCCCGCGCGGCCCACCTGCTGGTAGTAGGCGATGGGGGAGGAGGGTGAGCCGAGGTGCACGACGAACCCGAGATCCGGCTTGTCGAATCCCATGCCCAGCGCGGATGTCGCCACCAGCGCCTTGACACGGTTGGCGAGCAGATCCTCCTCGGCCTGCTGCCGGTCCGCATTCTCCGTGCGGCCGGTGTACGAGATCACGGTGTGACCGCACTGGCGCAGATACGCGGTGACTTCCTCGGCCGCGGCGACCGTCAGCGTGTAGATGATGCCGGAGCCGGGGAGCTCCCCGAGATGGTCGGCGAGCCAGGCGAGCCGGGTGGCGGCGTCCGGAAGTTGCAGCACTCCGAGGCTGAGGCTCTCCCGGTCCAGCGGCCCCCGGAGCACGAGAGCGTCCGTACCCGCCCCGGTGCCCAGTTGGTCGGCGACGTCGGCGGTGACCCGCGCATTGGCGGTGGCGGTGGTGGCGAGGACGGGGACGCCTGCAGGCAGGTCGGCGAGCATCGTGCGCAACCTGCGGTAGTCCGGGCGGAAGTCATGGCCCCAGTCGGAGATGCAGTGGGCCTCGTCCACCACCAGCAGCCCGGTCGCCGCCGCCAGGCGGGGCAGCACCGCGTCGCGGAAGTCCGGGTTGTTGAGCCGCTCCGGGCTCACCAGCAGCACGTCGATCTCGCCCGACGCGACCTCGGCCTGGATCGTCTCCCACTCCTCCGTGTTGGAGGAATTGATCGTGCGCGCGCGAATGCCCGCGCGGGCAGCAGCCTCCACCTGGTTGCGCATCAGCGCGAGAAGAGGAGAGACGATCACGGTGGGGCCGCTGCCGCGCGCCCGCAGCAGGGACGTGGCGACGAAGTACACCGCGGACTTTCCCCATCCCGTCCGCTGCACGACCAGCGCCCGGCGCTTGTCCGCGACAAGCGCCTCGATCGCCCGCCACTGGTCCTCGCGAAGCCGGGCCCGGCCCGACGTGTCGGAGACGAGCCGGGCCAGTACGGAATCGGCGGAAGCCCTGAGCTCCGCGCGGTCTGCGTTGGTCATGCCCCCATGCAACCCGATGGCACCGACAAAGTGCGAACGAGCTCACGAGCCTGTGGACAACTTATCCACAGGGGGTCGCGGAGTGTTGGCCTTCGCGGGACCGTCATCGCATGAACAAGCACCATGACCTCACCGGCCCCGGCACCGACCAGCAGATCACGCTCCGAGGACCTGCCGAACTGGCCGACGCACTTCCGTACATGCTGGGTTTCCATCCGACTGATTCGATCGTGCTCGTCGCCCTGCACGGCAGCAACGGACGCTTCGGCGGACGACTGCGGCTCGGTATCCCCCGCTCGCCCCGCGAATGGTCACCCGTGGCCTCGCAGCTCGCGGAGTGCCTGATCCAGGGCAGCGAGCGTCGCGGACCGCGTCCCGACGGCATCGTGGTCTTTCTCTGCCAGGATCCCGCCGAGGGCGAGACGGGCGTGCGGGTGATGGAACGCCTGCGCCCGCTCGCGCAGCGGCTGCGTACGGCATGCGGCGGACTCGATGTGCCCGTCTACGAGGCGCTGTGCATCTCAGAGGGGCGCTTCTGGAGCTACTGCTGTCCCGATACGCGCTGCTGCCCGCCCGACGGGACGCCGCTCGCCCTGCCGGGCACGTCCGTGATGGCCGCTGCGGCCGCCTACGCCGGTATCCGGGTCCGCGGAAGCCTCCGAGAAATGGAGGGGCGGCTCGCACCGCCACCGGCCTCGGCAGCGGAGGAGCAGATCCGGGCCCTCGACGCGGCAGGTGCCGCTCTGACCCCCAGAATCTTCGATGCGCAGGGGCGGCAGGAAGTCGCCGAAGAGACCGTGACGCTTGCCGGCCGCCTGCTGGACCGACTGGCACAGACTCCCCACACCGACGATGCTTACGGACCCGACGCGGCGGACGACAAGCTCATCGCCCACGAGGAAGCCGCGGCGGTGATCCTCGGCCTGCAGGACCGGGAGACCAGGGACCGCGCGGCGCAATGGATGGAGGGACCGGAAGCGGCCCCGGCGCTGAGGCTCTGGCGCGCCCTGTCACGCCGATGCGTCGGCCCCTACGCGGAGCACGCCGCCGCGACCCTCACCCTCGCCGGATGGGTTTCCTGGTCCACGGGCGACGAGCCGGGCGCGCGCGTGGCCCTGGGGCTCGCGCTGCGGGCCGACCCTGAATACGTCTTCGCACGTCTTCTGCACCAAGCGTGCAACGAGGGCCTGGACCCGGAGACCGTGCGCCGCTGTTTGCGCGAGCAGCGGGACGCTCGGCCGCAGGAGCCGCCGGCCTGCCCCGACGGTGCCCGGCCCCGTACACGCCGACGCCGGCGCCACGGTCCCGTCAGTCCGTTCGCCACCGAGCCGGGCGTCGCCCCGACGCAGCCCCGTGGCAGCAGCTCCCCTGTCCGGCCCCGTAACGGCACAGCGGCCGCACGGGCTCGCACACGCGCCCGGCGGCGTGGTGGGCAGCGCGGCACCAGGAGTGGACGATGAAGGCCGTGACCAGGGCAGCTGCGCCAGCGTTCAAGGTCGTGGCTGAGTCGTACGACCCGTCCCGTCGTTTCCACCACTGCTGTCCGGAGTGCACAGAAGGCACAGCAGACCACTCGTGGCCATCAGCGCATCTCGCCGACACACCGCACCGGACGACATGCGGTCGCAGACCCGCAGGGGGCCAGAGCAGCCCGCGTCCGCGTCGTCGCCCGGTCCTCCGCCTATACACCGCGCGATCGTCTGCGTCGCTCCGCCTTGCCTGTCGATCTCGCCGGCAGACGGTCAGCTCACGGCCGGCGGACTGGAAGGCATCTACCCGGTCGGGACGACGGCTGCTGGCCCGCTGCCGGCTCCGGATCGCCGGACGGGAGCCCATCGCGCTCCAGGGCAGATCGGTGTCGGCCGGACTTGCAGCATTCACGTACGTGGTGCGCGCACCGTCCGGAGCCGGCCCCGATCCCGAGGTCGCCGTGGAGCGGTCGCGCGACGCCGAGGGAACGGAACGGATCACGCTGCGCAAATCCGCCGACAGGAACCTCAGACTCCCGGTGGAGATCGCCCTCGGCACCGATCTCGCAGATCTTGCGGCCGTCCCGGCCGGCCGGGACCTGAACTGCCCGCGCACGTCCATGAGAACGGCGTGCGGTGGCCGGCCGGCCACGGCGGAGGCACTGCCCAGGCGATCATCACCGCGCACCCGCCGCGGCATGACACTCTCGCCTCCGCGGGGCTGCTCCGGTGGGACCTGGAGCCGCCACCGGGTGCTGCGGTCACCCTGGAGCTCCGGCTGCGCTCCAAGCGCGGCGACCGCTCCGACCGTCCTGTGGGCCCCGCCGGCCGGGCATTCCGAGGCTTCCTCCCGGACACCCATGCGGAAGGTGACGACGACCGGTCGGCGGATGTGCTCAAGACCAGCCCGACAGCGGGCAGACGGCCCGCCGGCCGGCCGTCAGCTCTCCGTGGCGGGCGGACCCTTCGCGGTGCGGGTCGGCCGGCTTGGTGTCGGGGTGGTCGAGCAGGCGGCCGAGGGACTGCAGTGGGGAAGGTGACCCCCGTGCCGGGCCGCCCGCCCCGGGTGAGGAATCCGTTGCCGCAGGTGGCGACGGGTGTGTTTATCGTCAGGCAGACGACTATGATCGCGGCATGTCGCCCTACGACCCGTCGGCCTTCCCGCCCTTTGCCGTCACTGTCGACCTGGTCGTGCTCACCGTGCGTCGGCATGCGCTCTGTGCGCTCGTCGTCCGCCGCGGCGAGCCACCGTTCCAGGGGCGGTGGGCGCTGCCCGGAGGCTTCGTCAGGGGCGACGAGGACCTGGCGGCGGCAGCGGCGCGCGAACTCGCCGAGGAGACCGGGCTGTGCGCGCACGACCCCGCGTCACCGGCGCCCGGAAACGGCGCCCACCTGGAGCAGCTCGCCACCTACGGCGACCCCAAGCGCGACCCTCGGATGCGGGTGGTGAGCGTGGCGCACCTCGTGCTCGCGCCCGACCTCCCGGCGCCCCGCGCGGGCGGCGACGCCAACAGCGCCCGCTGGGCTCCCGTCGAGGAACTCATTGCCCCGGGCGGCGCATTCCCGCACGAAGGGGAGCAGCAGGCGCCGCTCGCCTTCGACCACGCGCTGATCCTGGCCGACGGAGTGGAACGTGCCCGTTCCAAGATCGAGTACTCGTCGCTGGCCACCGCGTTCTGCCCGCCGGAGTTCACCGTGGGAGAGCTGCGGCGCGTGTACGAGGCGGTGTGGGGTGTCGCCCTCGACCCCCGCAACTTCCACCGCAAGGTGACCGGCACTCCGGGCTTCCTGGTGCCGGCGGGTGGGACCACGACCCGTCAGGGCGGGCGCCCGGCCCAGCTCTTCAGGGCCGGTGGTGCCACAGTGCTGAATCCGCCGATGCTGCGCCCCGAGGTCTGATCGCGCAGCGGGCGGACCGACGGCGGGCCGAGGACGGCCTGGTCTGACACCCTGGGCGGCGGTCGATGCGCAAAAAGTCTGAAATGTCGCGTTATCGTACTGCGGTACCCCTGCTGTCGCTGAGCGGTCTTATCTTCCGCGAGAGAGGCGAGAAAAGCGATGCTCCAGGCTATCGGGCTCATCTGCACCCGTCGCCGAGAGCATCTGCCGATCCTTGGCCTGACGGACGGTCGTGGCGTCACCTGCTGCCGTGGAGACCCTTCCATCGCATCGCCGGGCTCTGTGTCCCGTGTGCGGCTTGGACTTGGGTGCAGACGCGGGCAAGTGGCTATCCATCGCCGTCGGTTGGGTCGCCGGGTCCGGCGCCTGCGCCTGCCCCTGGGTGGACTGCAACCGCAGGGGTCCCTTCCGGCGCGCCGCGTTCGCGAAGTCGGTGCCGGTGCTGCCGCTCGTGCAGAAGGTGCTTGTCGTACCGGCGGCCCGTTCGGTGGCCGGGCTCCTCGGTGGGCCCCTGGAGCAGGCCGGGTCGAACTGTCGCGGCAGGCGGATCGACGTCTCGTGGGTGTCGTGCGACTGCTCGCCCAACCTCTCGACACGGCAATGACGTTGCCGTCGGCAGCTCTGGTCTGCGCGGATGCGTGCACGGGTGTTTGCCCTGGGCGTTCTCGGTGATTACGGCGGAGCGGCTGATCCCGAACTGCCCACCAGTTTCTGGCGAATGCCTGATTCCTTCCGATAAGGCGTCAATTGCGGGGTGAGCGCCGATCACCCTTTCGTGTGCTTTTCACCAAAGACCTCAAGGGGCTCGGAAGCCAGGCCGACAAAGGATGCGTGAGTACCCTTGCGCACACCATGATGACCTCCGCCCGCCCCACCGAGTCCGGTCTCGCCGGTCCGGGCGAACTCGATCGATACGGCTTCGCGGAGCCGCCCGTCACCGACCGCGTCGGTCCTCCCTCGTGGGACGGCTCCGACGGCGAGTTGGGCCGGGTCGGCCGCCGCGCGACCGGCAGTCGGGGCCGCGGCCTGCACGGCCAACTCGTCCAGCAGCTCGGCCAGATGATCGTCTCCGGCGACCTGGGTGCGGATCGCCCGCTCGTCCCCGAGGAGATCGGCCAGCGCTTCGAGGTCTCCCGTACCGTCGTCCGGGAGTCGCTGCGCGTTCTCGAGGCCAAGGGCCTCGTCAGTGCCCGGCCCAACGTCGGAACCCGCGTCCGGCCCGTCAGTGACTGGAATCTGCTCGACCCCGACATCATCGAATGGCGCGCCTTCGGCCCGCAGCGGGAGGATCAGCGCCGCGAGCTGAGCGAGCTGCGCTGGACGATCGAGCCGCTGGCCGCCCGGCTCGCCGCCGGGCACGGCCGCGAGGACGTCCAGCAGCGGCTCGGCGACATGGTCGAGATCATGGGCCATGCCCTTGCTCAGGGTGACGGGCTCACCTTTTCGCGAGCCGACGCCGAGTTCCACTCCCTGCTCATCCAGCTCGCCGGCAATCGCATGCTGGAGCACCTGTCGGGAATCGTCTCGGCCGCCCTCCAGGTCTCCGGCGGACCGGTCACGGGCTGTGACCGCCCCACCGAAGCCTCCCTGGCGCATCACGCGCGCATCGCCGACGCCCTCGCCTCCGGAGACGCGCACGCCGCGGAATCCGCCATGCGGCAGCTGCTCACGGTTCACCCGGAAGTGGAGCGAGTGGTTCCCGCGCCGCGTGAGCACTGACCGCAGCGGCGATCGGGGAGTGCGCAGGCGTACGGATGGCGTGTCGCCGGATTCCGATAGGGGATCCGGCGACATGTTGCGGGAGAAACGCCCTGTCTGACCGTTTAATGGCATTTGGGGTGTGACTCGGGCCACGCGGATTGGGCGTAACGCTCCTCGAAACAGCGCGATGACCTAAGAGGTGACAGCCGAGGAGGGAATACAGCAGCCACGCATGGCGCTGTGAGAGCTCCTTGGTTCCGCCCGCGCCACCGGTACATCCGCAGCCCGGTGGTCGTCGGCTCCGGCCCGATCATGGGTGGGGCCGGAAGCCGTTTCCATCGTTCCGAGAGGTTGTTCGTGTCGGCCAGCACATCCCGTACGCTCCCGCCGGAGATCGCCGAGTCCGAGTCTGTGATGGCGCTCATCGAGCGGGGAAAGGCTGATGGGCAGATCGCCGGCGATGACGTGCGTCGGGCCTTCGAGGCTGACCAGATTCCGCCAACCCAGTGGAAGAATGTTCTGCGCAGCCTCAACCAGATCCTCGAGGAAGAGGGTGTGACGCTGATGGTCAGTGCAGCGGAGTCGCCGAAGCGCGCCCGCAAGAGCGTCGCAGCGAAGAGCCCGGCAAAGCGCACCGCCACCAAGACCGTCGCGGCGAAGACCGCCACGGCGAAGACCGTCGCTGCCACCGCGGCCCCGGCGGCCGAGACCGTCGAGGTCCCGGCCGACGAGTCCTCGGAGACCGCCCCCAAGAAGGCGGCCGCGAAGAAGACGACGGCCAAGAAGGCGGCCGCGAAGAAGACCACCGCCAAGAAGGCGGCGGTCAAGAAGACCACCACCAAGAAGGACTCCGACGAGGCAGTCGAGGGCGAAGAGCTGCTCGACGAGGTCCAGCCCGCCGGCAAGGGCGACGAGGAGGAGCCCGAAGGCGAGAACAAGGGCTTCGTCCTCTCCGACGACGACGAGGACGATGCTCCCGCGCAGCAGGTCGCCGTCGCGGGCGCCACCGCCGACCCGGTCAAGGACTACCTGAAGCAGATCGGCAAGGTCCCGCTGCTCAACGCCGAGCAGGAGGTCGAGCTCGCCAAGCGCATCGAGGCGGGCCTGTTCGCCGAGGACAAGCTGGCGAACTCCGACAAGCTGGCGCCGAAGCTCAAGCGCGAGCTGGAGATCATCGCCGAAGACGGCCGCCGAGCCAAGAACCACCTGCTGGAGGCCAACCTCCGACTGGTCGTCTCGCTGGCCAAGCGCTACACCGGTCGCGGCATGCTCTTCCTGGACCTGATCCAGGAGGGCAACCTCGGTCTGATCCGCGCGGTCGAGAAGTTCGACTACACCAAGGGCTACAAGTTCTCCACGTACGCCACCTGGTGGATCCGTCAGGCGATCACCCGTGCCATGGCCGACCAGGCCCGCACTATCCGTATCCCGGTGCACATGGTCGAGGTCATCAACAAGCTCGCGCGCGTCCAGCGCCAGATGCTCCAGGACCTGGGTCGCGAGCCCACCCCGGAGGAGCTGGCCAAGGAGCTCGACATGACCCCCGAGAAGGTCATCGAGGTCCAGAAGTACGGCCGTGAGCCGATCTCGCTGCACACCCCGCTCGGCGAGGACGGCGACAGCGAGTTCGGTGACCTCATCGAGGACTCCGAGGCGGTCGTCCCGGCCGACGCGGTGAGCTTCACGCTGCTGCAGGAGCAGCTCCACTCGGTGCTCGACACCCTGTCGGAGCGCGAGGCGGGCGTGGTGTCGATGCGCTTCGGTCTCACGGACGGGCAGCCGAAGACGCTGGACGAGATCGGCAAGGTCTACGGCGTCACGCGCGAGCGCATTCGTCAGATCGAGTCCAAGACCATGTCGAAGCTGCGCCACCCGTCGCGTTCGCAGGTGCTGCGCGACTACCTCGACTAAAGGTTGCCCTCACCGCCCGGCCGAGTCCGGGCAGCGCACACGCACACAGCGGTCGAAGGGCCCGGCTCCCGAGGGAGTCGGGCCCTTCGCCGTCCGAGGTCGGGCCTTGGTCGTGAGGCTCGGGCCCTTCGCCGTCCGAGGTCGGGCCCCTCCCGGCTCGGGTCCTCCGCCAGGTGGAGCGGGTGCGTACGGCGGCCGATTGGTCGACTCTGAGTTGACTGGATTCACGTAGAGTCAGGAGGCCGTATGCGTCGCCCTACCGCCCGAGGCCCGGCCAGGGTGCTGGCCCTGATCGCAGCAGTGGTCGTGCCACCGCTGGCGATGTCTCTTCCCGCCGCCGCGGACAGCGTGGTCATCGGTGGTTACGAGGTGCGTGCCGAGGACAGCCCTTGGGTCGTCGCCCTGTCCAGCGTTGACCGGTTCGGCCCAACGCGCGAAGGACAGTTCTGCGGCGGTGTGGTCGTAGCGCCGACCAAGGTGATGACGGCTGCACACTGCCTGAGCGCCGCGGTTCTGGGCAAGGAAGCCGACGCCGTACGCGACCTCCGGGTCATCGTCGGCCGCTCGGAGCTGGCCGGTGAGGGGGGCCAGGAGGTCCCTGTGCGGGCCACCTGGATCGCACCCGACTACGACCCCGTCGCCAACAACCCGGACATGGCACTGCTGACCCTGTCCAAGGCGCTGCCCGAGGTCCATGTGCTGCCCGTGGCGGAAGCGAAGGACGCCGCGACCGAGGTGGGGACCACCGCTACGGTCTACGGCTGGGGCGATACGAAGGGTGACGGCAGTTACTCGTCGTCGCTGCGGGCGGCGCCGGTGTCGGTGCTGCCGGACGAGACATGCGCGAAGGCGTATCCGGGGGGCCAGGGCAGCAGATACCTGAAGGCCACCATGTTGTGCGCCGGCGATCCGCGGGGCGGTCACGACGCCTGCCAGGGGGACAGTGGGGGCCCGCTGATCGCCAAGGGCCGACTGATCGGCCTCGTGTCCTGGGGGAGCGGCTGCGGGATGCCTGAGGGGCCTGGCGTCTACACAAGGGTCTCCGCCTTGGACCCGCCGCTGGCGGAGACCGACTGACCCGGCCGGGCCGGTGTGCTGCCGCCACGGCGGTGACGGAACGAGAGCGGGCGGCTTCCCCTGGTGTTCAGGGGAGGCCGCCCGTCGGCCGATCCGGAACCGGCCCTTGGCTCGTCGGGATGTGAGGTGTCAGTGATCCTCTTCACCGGCGTCGGCCGGCACGGCCGTCAGGCGGTCCGTCTCATCCTGTATTTCCGCGGCGATCTTCTTGAGTTCCGGCTCGAACTTGCGTCCATGGTGGGCGCAGAAGAGCAGTTCACCACCGCTGATCAGTACGACGCGCAGATAAGCCTGGGCGCCGCAGCGGTCGCAGCGGTCAGCGGCCGTCAGCGGGCTCGCGGGGGTCAGAACAGTAGTCACGTCGCCTCTTCTCTAGCTCGACGAGCTGTCGTACCAGGGTCAACATCCAACCAGGCCGAAAACGTTCCCGCTCGTGGCCTTTCCTCGAAACTTCTTCCCGAGGTGGCTGTTTGCTGCCGGTTGGCGGCGAATGAGCCGTATTGCTTCGCTCTACGGATTTCGCGTTGCTTGTCTCGTTTGGCCCTCCCGGCTGGGTTGCCGGTTGTTCATGAGGACGTGCCCGGAGCCTAAATGGTTCATGCCTGGAAGGGAACGTGATGTGCACGTCACCCCATCGAGGGATCGAACATGCATACGACACTGGACTAGCATGAGAAATCAAGTGGGTGGCGTTACATCGGCTCTACCAGGCCTCGGTACGCTCTCACCGGCGACCGACGCCGGGCCTTTACCCCACTTGGCCACATCTGAAATTCAGCGAGGAGCGAACCGCGTGACCGCCGAAACGTCCGTGCCGTCCACAGCGCTGCTGACTGCAGACCGTGACGGCTCCAACTACACCGCGCGGCACCTGCTCGTCCTGGAGGGGCTCGAGGCGGTCCGTAAACGGCCTGGCATGTACATCGGGTCCACCGACAGCCGCGGCCTGTTGCACTGCCTCTGGGAAATCATCGACAACTCAGTCGACGAAGCCCTCGGAGGCCACTGCGACCACATCGAGGTGATCCTCCACGAGGACGGCTCCGTCGAGGTCAGGGACAACGGCCGCGGCATCCCCGTGGACGTGGAGCCCAAGACCGGGCTCTCCGGCGTCGAGGTCGTGATGACCAAGCTGCACGCCGGCGGCAAGTTCGGCGGCGGTTCCTATGCGGCCTCCGGCGGTCTGCACGGCGTCGGCGCCTCGGTTGTGAACGCGCTGTCCGCCCGCCTGGACGTGGAAGTGGACCGCGGTGGCGCGACCCACATGATCAGTTTCCGGCGCGGTGTCCCCGGCATCTTCACCGAATCGGGTCCGGACGCCCCCTTCGACCCGGCGAACGGCCTCCGCAAGGGCAAGCGCGTGCCCAAGGCCCGGACCGGCACGAGGGTGCGCTACTGGGCCGACCGCCAGATCTTCCTCAAGGACGCCAAACTCTCCCTGGAGACGCTGCACCAGCGCGCCCGCCAGACGGCCTTCCTCGTGCCGGGCCTGACCATCGTCGTCCACGACGAGCGCGGTCTGTCCGACGCGGGCGGCGAAGGCAAGAGCGTGGAGACCTTCCGTTTCGACGGAGGCATCAGCGAGTTCTGCGAGTACCTGGCCCAGGACAAGGCCGTCTGCGACGTACTGCGGCTGACCGGCCAGGGCACGTTCAAGGAGACCGTCCCCGTCCTCGACGACCGCGGTCACATGACCCCGACCGAGGTCACCCGCGAGCTCGGCGTCGACATCGCCCTGCGCTGGGGCACCGGCTACGACACCACGGTCAAGTCCTTCGTCAATATCATCGCCACGCCCAAGGGCGGCACTCACGTCACCGGCTTCGAGCGTTCCGTGACCAGGACGATGAACGAGGTGCTGCGCTCCGCCAAGATGCTGCGTGTCGCCGAGGACGACATCGTCAAGGACGACGCCCTGGAGGGCCTGACCGCGGTCGTCACCGTCCGCCTCGCCGAGCCGCAGTTCGAGGGCCAGACCAAGGAGGTCCTGGGCACGTCGGCGGCCAACAGGATCGTCGCCAACGTGGTGGCCAAGGAGCTCAAGGCCTTCCTGACGTCCACCAAGCGGGATGCCAAGGCCCAGGCCCGAGCGGTGCTCGAAAAGGCCGTGGCGGCCGCACGTACGCGCATCGCGGCCCGGCAGCACAAGGAGGCGCAGCGCAGGAAGACGGCCCTGGAGTCCTCGTCCCTGCCCGCCAAGCTCGCCGACTGCCGCAGTGACGACGTGGAGCGCAGCGAGCTCTTCATCGTCGAGGGCGACTCGGCGCTCGGAACCGCCAAGCTCGCGCGCAACAGTGAGTTCCAGGCACTTCTCCCGATCCGCGGAAAGATCCTCAATGTCCAGAAGTCGTCCGTCTCCGACATGCTCAAGAACGCCGAGTGCGGAGCGATCATCCAGGTCATAGGGGCGGGCTCGGGCCGGACGTTCGACATCGACGCCGCCCGCTACGGCAAGATCGTGCTGCTGGTCGACGCCGATGTCGACGGCGCGCACATCCGCTGCCTGCTGCTCACGCTCTTCCAGCGCTATATGCGCCCGATGGTGGAGGCCGGCCGGGTCTTCGCGGCCGTGCCGCCGCTGCACCGCATCGAGCTGATCCAGCCGAAGAAGGGCCAGGAGAAGTACGTCTACACCTACTCGGACAACGAGCTGCGGCAGACGCTTCTGGAGTTCCAGCGCAAGGGGATCCGTTTCAAGGACTCCATCCAGCGCTACAAGGGTCTCGGCGAGATGGACGCGGACCAGCTGGCGGAGACCACGATGGACCCCCGCCACCGCACCCTGCGCCGGATCAACATCGGTGACCTGGAGTCCTCCGAGCAGGTCTTCGACTTGCTCATGGGCAACGAGGTGGCGCCCCGAAAGGAGTTCATCACCAGCTCCGCGGCCACTCTGGACCGCTCACGCATCGACGCCTGACCCGCCCGCCGTTCAGGCGGTGCCCACCCGGGGGTGGAGCCGGCGACTCCACCCCCGGTCCGATCCGCGGCGCCGACCTCCTCCGTAGCATCGGCCCGGACGGAGGGGGACGGACGTGCGTGGTGGCAAGTGGACCCAGTGGCCCACCCAGGAGGCCCTGTCAGCGCATCGGCATCCCACGGGCCCGTGTGGCGCTCGACATCGCCCTGCTCGCCGCCCTCTCGGCATGGGCCGTTGTCAGCGCGTACTCCGCCGAGACCTTCCACGGCTGGGGCGCCGTACTGCCCCCGCTGGCCTTCGCGGGCTGCGCGGCCGCAGGCGCCCGCTACACCTGACGACACTCGACCACCGCTTGGTGCCGTCGCTGGCGCTGGTGGCCGTCTTCACGGCCGTCGGCTGGGGCGCCTGCCTCGCGGAGGCACCCGTGGCGGCGATGCAGGACGGCGCGGAGGCGATCGCGCTCGTCGCCGAACTGGCCCCTGACGTCGTCCTGATGGACCTGCGGATGCCTCGGGTCGACGGTGTGGAGGCGACCCGGCGGATCCGCGGTGAGCACCCTGCCACCCACGTCGTCGTGCTCACCACCTACGCGGATGACGACTCGCTCTTTCCGGCACTACGGGCGGGCGCACGGGGCTCACCAAGGACGCCGACGGGGACGAGATCGTGCGGGCGATCCAGGACGTCGTCGCCGGGCGCGCCGGACTGTCCCCGGTGGTCCAGCAGAGACTGCTCGAACAGGTCACCGCTCAGCCGCTGCCTGCCGGTCCCCGGCTGTCCGACGGGCTGACCGCCCGCGAGGGCGAGGTGCTCACCCTGATCGCGGAGGGCCTCGGCAACGCGGACATCGCCCGGCGGCTGGGCATCTCCACGGCCACGGTGAAGACACACATCAACAACCTGTTCGCGAAGGCAGGCCTCCACGACCGGGCCCAGGCGGTCCGCTATGCCTATCGGGAAGGTCTCGCGCAGCCTCCGGGAGCAAGCGTCACCTGATGGGGTGAAGACCACCAAGAGAAGAGTCCGGGATCTTCCCACTCTGTCCATCCTTGGGCAGGCGGCCGAAACGGTTCGCCGGCAAGGAGAGTTGAGCGTGGAGAAGCAGGACGGCCGGGACGCGGTCCCAGTGCGGCTCGAGGACCCGTGGTACGACGCGCTGGCATCCGGCTGGAGCGACCGGGACAGCACCGGAGCCCCTGCTCCCGGCGGGCCGGCCGCCCCCGGGGACGCGCCCGGTGCGGGGCCGAGCGCCGGGGACATCTATCTTCAGGTGCAGCGCAGCGACGCCTTCCAGGAGGTGCGCGCCCGCTATCGGCGGTTCGTCGTCCCCATGTCCGTCGCCTTTCTCGTCTGGTACCTGGCGTACGTCGTCGCGGCGACCACCGCACCGGCCCTGATGGCCAGGCCGCTGGCCGGAGCGGTGAACGTGGCGATGGTCGCGGGCCTTGCCCAGTTCCTCACCACGTTCCTGCTGACCTGGGCGTATGCGCGTCATGCCAGGGTGCGTCGGGACCGGGCGGCGCTCGACCTGCGTTGGGACACCCAGGAGATGACCAGGGGGGCCGGGCGTTGAACGGGGATCATCAGGCGCTCGCGCTGCTGCTGTTCTGCGCGTTCATCGCGGTCACCCTCGGCATCACCACGTGGGTGAGCCGCAACAGGCGCGGCTCCGCTGAGGAGTTCTACGCGGGTGGGCGGCTGTTCTCGCCGATGGAGAACGGGTTCGCCATCGCCGGTGACTACATGTCGGCCGCCTCGTTCCTCGGCATCTCAGGGCTCATCGCGCTCTACGGTTACGACGGAATGCTCTACTCCGTCGGCTTTCTGGTCGCCTGGCTGGTCGTGCTGTTCCTCGTCGCCGAACTGGTCCGCAACTGCGGCCGGTTCACTCTCGCCGACGTCGTGGCGGCGCGGATGAGCGAGCGGCCCGTGCGGATCGCCGCGGGAACTTCCTCGGTCACCGTGTCCGTTCTCTATCTGGTGGCGCAGATGGTCGGGGCCGGGAGCCTGGTCGCGCTGCTGCTGGGGGGGACGAGCGAAGCCGCGCGCTCGTGGACCGTCGTCGGAGTGGGTGCCCTGATGGTGATCTATGTGTCGATGGGAGGGATGCGAGCCACCACCTGGATCCAGATCGTGAAGGCCGTGCTGCTGATGGCGGGCGCCGTCGCCCTGACACTGCTGGTGCTGGCGCGATTCCACGGTGACGTCGACCAGTTGCTCAACTCCGCTGCCGCGCACAGCGGCCACGGCAAGGACTTCCTCTCACCGGGTCTGCGTTACGGCGGGGACTGGACCGCGCGCCTGGACTTCATCAGCCTCGGCCTGGCACTGGTGCTGGGCACGGCAGGACTGCCGCACATCCTGTCGCGCTTCTACACGGTGCCGACCGCGCGGGCCGCCCGCCGCTCGGTCGTCTGGGCCATCGGCCTCATCGGCAGCTTCTACCTGATGACGATCGTGCTCGGCTTCGGAGCGGCCGCCGTGCTCGGCACCGACGAAGTCCGTGCGTCCAACGCCGCGGGCAACACGGCGGTGCCCCTGCTCGCCCTCGACCTCGGCGGGGGAGCGGGCTCGACCGGGGGCACGGTGCTCTTCGCGGTCGTCGCCGCCGTGGCGTTCGCGACGATCCTGGCCGTCGTCGCGGGCATCACGCTGGCCTCCTCGGCCTCGGTCGCCCACGATCTGTACGCCTCGCTGCGGCGTCGGCGTTCCGCTCCTGCGCCTGTCGGCGGCATGGAACGGGGTTCCCAACCCCGGGATGCAGGCTCCGGCGAGAAGCAGTACAGCGAGGTCGCGGTGGCGCGGGTCGCCGCGGTCGGTATCGGGGCGGTCGCGATCGCGCTCGGGCTGCTGGCCCGCGACTTGAACGTGGCGTTCCTGGTGGGGCTGGCCTTCGCGGTCGCCGCCTCCGCGAATCTGCCTGTCCTGCTCTACTCGCTGTTCTGGCGGAACTTCACCACCCGCGGCGCGGTCTGGTCCGTCTACGGAGGACTCGTCCCGGCCGTGCTGCTGGTGCTCCTGTCGCCCGTCGTCTCAGGCAGCGAACTCTCACTGTTCCCTGGCGTGGACTTCCATGTCTTCCCGCTGGAGAACCCGGGGATCGTCTCGATCCCGCTGGGCTTCCTGGCCGGCTGGATCGGCACGGTCACCTCGGCGGAGCCGTCGGACGCGGCGAAGCATGCCGAGACGGAGGTACGGTCGCTGACAGGAGCGGGCGCGGTGTGACCCGGCGTCCGCAAGGCCCCCGCACTCGCACCGTTGCTGGCGCGGCCGCACCATCGCCGTTGCCGGCAACGGAAGCCGTCAGGCGCTCGCCGACCCCACGTAGCGGTGTTCCGGGCGGCCCGTCTCGCCGTACCGCAGAGTCAGCCGCACCCTGTTCGTCCGCTCCAGGAGCTTCAGACAGCGCTGGGCTGTCTGCCGGCTCACGCCCGCGCGTTCCGCGATCGCCTGCGCGGAGAGCGGCCCTTCGGCGGCCAGCAGCACCTGCCGTACGACCTCGGCGGTGGTCGGGGAGTGCCCCTTGGGCAGTTCGGGGGCGACAGAGCCGGCTGACAGTGTGCCGAAGATCCGGTCCACCTCGGCCTGTTCGGCCTCGCCCCCGCTTTCGAGGGTGCGCCGAAGCGTTGCGTACGCCTCCAGCTCGGCGCGCAGCCCGGCGAAGTTGAAGGGCTTGACCAAGTACTGGAGCGCGCCGTGGCGCATGGCCGCCTGGACGGTCGCCACGTCCCTCGCCGCCGTCACCATGATCACGTCTGTCTGGTGACCGAGCCTGCGCAGTTCGCGTACGACCGACAGACCGTTCTCGTCCGGCAGGTAATGGTCGAGCAGGATCAGATCGACGGGCACCTCCGCGATCCGGGCGAGCGCTACTGCGGCCGAGTAGGCCTGCGCCACCACCTGGAAACCGGGCACCTTGGCCACATAGGCCGCGTTGATCTCCGCGACCCTGATGTCGTCGTCCACGACGAGTACGCCGATCATCGCGCCTGCCGTGCCTCTCGTACGCCGTGGTCACGGTCATGGCCCTGGCTGAGCGCCGCCCCCGCCCCGGCCTCCGTCAGCGCGTCGGGCAGTACGACTGAGAACTCGGCGCCCCCGGCCGCGGACTCGTGCACCGCCGCGTTGCCGCCCTGCCGTTCGGCGAACCTGCGCACCAGCGGTAGGCCAAGGCCGCGCTTGCCGTGGGCCGGAAGCTCCTTGGTGGTCCATCCATCGGTGAAAATCAACTCGCGCTGTCCGGCCGGGACACCGGGGCCGCTGTCCGCCACCCGCAGGATCACCGTGCGCCCCCGCGCGTGCAGCTCGATCTCGATCGTCGGGTCCTCGGTGCCGACGGCGGCGTCCAGGGCGTTGTCCACCAGGTTGCCGACCACCGTCACCAGCCCGCGCGGATCCACGAGGCGGTCGGGCAGTAGTGTCCCGGGAGCCAGGCGCAGCGAGATGCCGCGCTCCGCGGCGACCGTCGCCTTGCCGACGAGCAGCGCCGCGAGCAGTGGGTCGTGGATCTTCTCGGTGACCTGCTCGGCGGTCGCTCGATGCACACCGACCACTTCGGTGACGAACTCGACCGCCTCCTGGTGCATCTCCAGCTCCAGCAGCCCGAGCAGCGTGTGCAGGCGGTTGGCGTGCTCGTGGTCCTGTGCGCGCAGGGCGTCGATCAGCCCGCGGGTGGAGTCCAGTTCCCGGCCGAGCTGTTCCAGCTCGGTGCGGTCGCGCAGCGTGGCCACGGCACCGCCGTCGTCGGTCGGCATCCGGTTGGCGATCAGCACCCGGCTGCCCCGCACCGTCAGCAGGTCGTCGCCGCTCACCCGGCCCGCCAGCACATCGGTGGTGCGCCCCTCGCCGAGCACCGACTCCAGCGCCTGTCCCGTGGCCTCCGGACCGACCCCGAGCAGCCGCTGGGCCTCGTCGTTCATCAGCCGGATGCGTCCGGCCGCATCGAGGGCCACGACGCCCTCCCTGATGCCGTGCAGCATCGCCTCGCGCTCGGCGAGCAGGGCGGAGATGTCGGAGAAGGCGAGGTCGTGGGTCTGCCGCTGGAGTCTGCGGGAGATGAGGTAGGCGGCGAGTGCCCCGACGGCCAGCGCGCCGCCCGCGTAGGCGAGCAGTTCTGGGATCGCCGCCAGCAGCCGCGCCCGTACGTTGTCGTACTCGATGCCCACGGACACCGCGCCGACGATCCGGCCGTCCGCGTCGCGCAGCGGTACCTTGCCGCGTGCCGAGCGGCCCAGGGTACCGCTGTCGATCTCCATCACGTCCCGCCCGGCCAGCGCCTCGCTGGGGTCCGTGGAGACGACACGGCCGATCTGGGCCGGGGAGGTGTGGGACCAGCGCACTCCGCGGCCGTCCATGACGACGATGTACTCGGCGCCGGTGGCCTGCCTGATCCGTTCGGCCTCGGCCTGTACGGGGCCGTCGGCGGTCGGGCGCGTGCCGGTCAGCTCCTCCGCGAGCCCGGGTGCCGCGGTGGTCTCCGCGATCGCGAGGGCGCGGCGCATCGCCTGGTCGTCGAGCTGGGCGCTGAGCGGCGCGAGGAACAGGCCGGTGACCAGCGCGGTGACACCGGTGACGATCGCCAGCTGCATCAGCAGGACCTGGGAGAACACCCGCTGCGGCCAGCTGAACCGCCGTCGCCGGGCGGGGGTGGTCGGTACGGGACTCATGCCTGGGAACGGTAAGCGGAGCGGTCCGCTTCACGAAATTTCCGCGAGGACGCAAACCGCTTGCGGGACTTGCGGCCGACTTTCAGTTCTACAGGAGACCGCCCTTCTGACCGGCCCATATCCTGGGGCCACGCCCGCGTCAGCCCCGGAGGTGCCGTTTTGAGCAAGCCGCAGATCCCCGTCGTCGTCCTCGCGGGCTTTCTGGGATCCGGCAAGACGACCCTGCTCAACCATCTGCTGCGCACCAGCCGCGGGACCAGGATCGGCGCGATCGTCAACGATTTCGGATCGATCGAGATCGACGCCATGACCGTGGCCGGACAGCTTGGCGACTCCACGGTGTCCCTGGGCAACGGCTGTCTGTGCTGCGCCGTCGACGCGAGCGAACTCGACGTGTTCCTGGACAAGCTCACCCGGCCTGCCGCCGGGCTCGACGTGATCGTCATCGAGGCGAGCGGCCTCGCGGAGCCCCAGGAGCTCGTCCGGATGCTCCTCGCCAGCGACAACGAACGGATCGTGTACGGCGGCCTGGTCGAGGTCGTCGACGCGGCGGAGTTCGAGCGGACACGTGAACGGCACCCGGAGATCGCCCGGCACCTCGCCGTCGCCGACCTGGTCGTGCTGAACAAGGTGGACCGGGTCGGCGAGGTGACGCGGCGCAGGCTGCGCGAGGAGATCAACGCCCTCACCGACGGGGCCGCCGTGATCCCGGCGTCGCACGGGCGGGTGGACGCGGAGTGGTTCTTCGAACCGCGCCCGCGGACGGAGCGTGTGGGGCAACTGTCCTTCGAGGACCTCCACGACGATCACGAAGACCACGAGACGGGCGGCAGCCACGACGGGCATCTGCACGCCGCCTACGAGTCCGCCTCGTTCACCGCCGGCCAGCCCCTCCATCCGCGCCGGCTGCTGGACTTCCTCGACTCACGCCCCGAGGGGCTCTACCGCATCAAGGGATTCGTCGACTTCGGAGCGCTCGATCCGCGCAACCGGTACGCGGTGCACTCCGTCGGCCGCTTCCTGCGCTTCTATCCGCAGCCGTGGCCCCCGGGCGACACCGAGCGGCAGACCCAGCTGGTGCTCATCGGGTCCGGCATCGACGCCGACGCGCTGCTGGGCGAACTCGACGCCGCGCGCCTCACGGGCCCGGACGAGGTCCCCGAGGAGCACAGCCTGTGGGGCGTCCTGCGGTACGTACCGGAGGAGCCTTCGGACGACCCGGCCGAAGGCCCCTCCGACAACGACAGCGACATCACCGGCGACATCGCCGGCGTCGGCTGCGACTACTAGCTCGCCGGTCCCGCGAGCACCGCCACCGGCGACGCGAGAGGGGTGCCCGAGCCGTCGCGTCGCGGATCGAGCTCCGGGAGCTCGGCCGGGGCGCCGTTCTTCTGCGCGGCCCGCGCGGGAGCCGCACCTGCCCAGGCCAGGACCAGCACGTCTTCGCCCTTGAGGAAGCGCTGGCAGCGCACACCGCCCGTGGCCCGTCCCTTGCGCGGATACTGGTCGAACGGCGTCAGCTTCACCGTGGTCACCGAGTCGTCCAGCGTGCCGTGCGAGCCGGCCATGGTGAAGACCACCGCGTCGCCCGCCGGATCCACCGCGGTGAAGGAGATGACCTCCGTGCCCTCGGCCAGCTTGATGCCCGTCATACCGCCCGCCGGGCGGCCCTGCGGACGTACCTGCGAAGCCGGGTAGCGCAGCAACTGGGCGTCGGACGTGATGAAGACCAGGTCCTCCTCGCCGGTGTGCAGCTCTACGCCGCCGACGATCCGGTCGCCCTCCTTGAGGGTGATGACCTCCAGCTCCTCCTTGTTGGAGGGGTAGTCCGGCACCACACGCTTGACCACGCCCTGCCGCGTGCCGAGCGCGAGGCCGGGCGACGACTCGTCGAGACTGGTGAGGCAGACGACGCTCTCGTCGGCCTCCAGCGACAGGAACTCGGCGACGGGGGCGCCGCCGGAGAGATTGGGGGCGGCCGCCGTGTCCGGGAGCTGGGGCAGATCGATCACGGAGAGGCGCAGCAGCCGCCCGCTCGAGGTCACCGCGCCCACCTCGCCGCGCTGCGTCGTCAGCACCGCGGAGACGACCAGGTCGTGCTTGGTGCGCCTGCCGCCCTGCTCCGCTGGAGGTTCGCCCGTCGCCGTACGCGCGAGAAGGCCGGTGGAGGACATCAGCACGCGGCACGGGTCGTCGGCCACCTGCAGCGACGCCGCGGGGGCCGGGGTGCCCGCGGACTCCAGCAGGACGGTGCGCCTCGGAGTGCCGAACTTCTTGGCCACCGCGGCCAGTTCGGAAGAGACCAGCTTGCGCAGCTCGGCGTCCGACTCGAGGATGCCCGTCAGCTCGTCGATCTCGCCGTTGAGCCGGTCGCGCTCGCTCTCCAGCTCGATCCGGTCGAACTTGGTGAGCCGGCGCAGCGGCGTGTCCAGGATGTACTGCGTCTGGATCTCGCTGAGCGAGAAGTGCTGGATCAGCCGCTCCTTCGCCTGCGCCGAGTTGTCGCTGGAGCGGATGAGGCGGATGACCTCGTCGATGTCGAGGAGCGCCACCAGCAGGCCCTCGACCAGGTGCAGCCGGTCACGTCGCTTGGTGCGGCGGAACTCGCTGCGCCGCCGGACGACGTCGAAGCGGTGGTCGAGGTAGACCTCGAGCAGTTCCTTCAGGCCGAGGGTGAGCGGCTGCCCGTCCACCAGCGCGACGTTGTTGATGCCGAAGGACTCCTCCATCGGCGTCAGTTTGTAGAGCTGCTCCAGGACGGCCTCGGGGATGAAGCCGTTCTTGATCTCGATCACCAGACGCAGTCCGTGCTGCCGGTCGGTGAGGTCCTTGACGTCCGCGATGCCCTGGAGCTTCTTCGAGCCGACGAGGTCCTTGATCTTCGCGACGACCTTCTCCGGACCGACCGTGAAGGGCAGTTCCGTGACGACCAGGCCCTTGCGGCGCGCGGTGACGTTCTCCACGGACACCGTGGCGCGGATCTTGAACGTGCCCCGGCCGGACTCGTACGCGTCCCGGATGCCGCTGAGACCGACGATGCGGCCGCCCGTCGGCAGGTCGGGACCCGGCACATGGCGCATCAGGGTCTCGAGGTCGGCGCCCGGGTGTCTGATGAGGTGGCGGGCCGCCGCGACGACCTCGCCGAGATTGTGCGGCGGCATGTTCGTCGCCATGCCGACCGCGATGCCGGAGGCGCCGTTGACCAGGAGGTTCGGATAGGCGGCGGGGAGGGCGACGGGCTCGCGCTCCTGGCCGTCGTAGTTCGACTGGAAGTCGACCGTGTCCTCGTCGATCGACTCGGTCATCAGGCTGGTGGCGTCGGCCATCCGGCACTCGGTGTA
This sequence comes from Streptomyces sp. NPDC027962, assembly GCF_055566095.1. NCBI lineage: Bacteria > Bacillati > Actinomycetota > Actinomycetes > Kitasatosporales > Streptomycetaceae > Streptomyces > Streptomyces sp. NPDC027962. The sequence continues at coordinate 89,892 of NZ_JBVHTA010000010.1, read as the reverse complement.
CCGCATGGCGGCCGGCGGGTCGTCGTTGCCCAGCGAGCCGAAGTTGCCGTGACCGTCGACCAGCGGCAGACGCATCGAGAACGGCTGCGCCATGCGCACGAGCGCGTCGTAGATCGACGCGTCACCGTGCGGGTGCAGCTTGCCCATGACCTCGCCGACGACGCGCGCGCACTTCACATAGCCGCGGTCCGGGCGCAGTCCCATCTCGTTCATCTGGTAGACGATGCGGCGGTGCACCGGCTTCATGCCGTCGCGAGCGTCGGGCAGGGCCCTGGAGTAGATCACCGAGTACGCGTACTCGAGGAAGGAGCCCTGCATTTCGTCCACGACGTCGATGTCGAGGATCCTCTCCTCGAAATCGTCCGGCGGCGGGGTCTTCGTGCTGCGGCGGGCCATCGCGGCTGCTGCTCCTTCACGTACCAGGTTGGGCATCTGACGCGGACCATTGTGGACCGTGCCGCTGACAACCCCGACCGCGACCCGGCATCCACCCGCTCCGAGGGGTGGATCGGTGCAGATCGCGGCCCGGGAACTTCGCCAGGCGTCAGCACGCTTGCATACAGTGGCAGGTCTGGGAGCAAATCCAGTTTTGCGATCGAAGGGACGTACATGCCCATGGGTCACACGGCCACAGCGCAGGCCGGTTCCGGCGGCCTGACAGCGACCGAGCACCGCCTGGCCAACGGCCTGCGCGTGGTGCTCTCCGAGGACCACCTGACCCCGGTCGCCGCGGTCTGCCTCTGGTACGACGTCGGTTCACGCCACGAGGTCAAGGGCCGTACAGGACTCGCCCACCTCTTCGAGCACTTGATGTTCCAGGGCTCGGGCCAGGTGAAGGGGAACGGTCACTTCGAGCTCGTCCAGGGAGCCGGCGGCTCGCTGAACGGCACCACCAGCTTCGAGCGGACCAACTACTTCGAGACGATGCCCACGCATCAGCTGGAGCTGGCGCTCTGGCTTGAGGCCGACCGCATGGGATCGCTGCTGGCCGCCCTCGACGAGGAGTCGATGGAGAACCAGCGCGACGTCGTCAAGAACGAGCGCCGCCAGCGCTACGACAACGTGCCGTACGGCACGGCCTTCGAGAAGCTGACCGCACTCGCCTACCCGGAGGGCCACCCGTACCACCACACGCCGATCGGCTCGATGGCCGACCTGGACGCGGCGACCCTTGAGGACGCCCGCGCCTTCTTCCGTACGTACTACGCGCCCAACAACGCGGTGCTGTCGGTCGTCGGCGACATCGACCCCGAGCAGACGCTCGCCTGGATCGAGAAGTACTTCGGGTCCATCCCGTCCCACGACGGCAAGCAGCCGCCCCGGGAAGGCAGCCTGCCGGAGAACATCGGCGCGCAGCTGCGCGAGGAGATCGTCGAGGAGGTTCCGGCCCGCGCCCTGATGGCCGCCTACCGCCTCCCGCACGACGGCACGCGCGAGTGCGACGCGGCCGACCTGGCGCTGACCGTCCTCGGCGGCGGCGAGTCCTCCCGGCTGCACAACCGGCTGGTCCGCCGGGACCGGACGGCCGTCGCGGCCGGCTTCGGCCTGCTGCGGCTGGCCGGCGCCCCGTCGATGGGCTGGCTCGACGTGAAGACGTCGGGCGGCGTCGAGGTCCCGCAGATCGAGACGGCCGTCGACGAGGAGCTGGCGCGTTTCGCGGCCGATGGCCCCACGGCGGAGGAGATGGAGCGCGCACAGGCCCAGCTGGAGCGTGAATGGCTGGACCGGCTCGGCACCGTTGCCGGCCGTGCCGACGAACTGTGCCGCTATGCGGTGCTGTTCGGCGATCCGCAGCTGGCGCTCACCGCTGTCCAGCGGGTTCTCGAGGTCACCGCAGAGGAGGTGCAGGCGGTCGCCAAGGCCAGGCTGCACCCCGAGAACAGGGCGGTGCTGGTCTACGAACCGATCGCCGAAGAGACCGAAGCGGCCGACGAGAACGAGCACGAAGGGACGGACCAGTGAGCGACGCTGACGTGACCATGGACTTCCACCCGCAGCCGAAGGCGGGCGCCCCCCGCCCCTGGGCCTTTCCGGCGCCCGAGCGCGGCTCGCTCGACAACGGCTTGACGGTGCTGCGCTGCCACCGCCCCGGCCAGCAGGTGGTGGCCGTCGAGATCTCCCTCGACGCCCCGCTGGACGCCGAGCCCGAGGGCCTCGACGGCGTCGCCACGATCATGGCGCGCGCGCTCTCCGAGGGCACCGACAAGCACTCCGCGGAGGAGTTCGCCGCCGAGCTGGAGCGCTGCGGCGCCACCCTCGACGCGCACGCCGACCACCCCGGCGTCCGGGTCTCCCTGGAGGTTCCGGTCTCCCGGCTGCCCAAGGCCCTCGGCCTGCTCGCCGAAGCGCTGTGCGCCCCCGCCTTCGCGGACGGCGAGGTCGAGCGGCTGGTCCGCAACCGCCTCGACGAGATCCCGCACGAGACGGCCAACCCGGGCCGCCGGGCCGCCAAGCAGCTGTCCAAGGAGCTGTTCCCGGCCGAGCTGCGTGTCTCGCGCCCGCGCCAGGGCACCGAGGAGACGGTGGCCCGGATCGACTCGGCGGCCGTGCGTGCCTTCTTCGAGGCGCATGTGCGCCCCGCCACCGCGACAGCGGTGATCGTCGGCGACCTCACCGGCGTCGACGTGGACGCCGTCCTCGCCGAGACGCTGGGCACCTGGACGGGCGACAGCGCGGAGCCCCGGCCCGTGCCGGCGGTCAGCGCCGACGACACCGGCCGGGTGGTCATCGTCAACCGTCCCGGCGCCGTGCAGACGCAGCTGCTCATCGGCCGCATCGGCGCGGACCGCCACGACCGCGTCTGGCCCGCCCAGGTGCTGGGCACGTACTGCCTCGGCGGCACCCTGACCTCCCGCCTCGACCGCGTGCTCCGCGAGGAGAAGGGCTACACCTACGGCGTGCGGGCCTTCGCCCAGGTGCTGCGCTCCGCGCCGGACGGTTCTGGCGCCTCGATGCTCGCCATCAGCGGCTCCGTGGACACCCCCAACACCGGCCCGGCGCTCGAGGACCTGTGGAAGGTGCTCCGCACGCTCGCGGGCGAGGGGCTCACCGATGCCGAGCGCGATGTCGCCGTGCAGAACCTGGTGGGCGTCGCCCCGCTGAAGTACGAGACGGCGGCGTCCGTGGCGGCCACGCTGGCCGACCAGGTCGAGCAGCACCTCCCGGACGACTACCAGGCACAGCTGTATGTACGGCTGGCGGAGACGGGCACGGTGGAGGCCACCGCGGCGGTGGTCAACGCCTTCCCGGTGGACCGGCTGGTCACGGTGCTCGTCGGTGACGCGGCGCAGATCGAGGAGCCGGTCAAGGCCCTCGGGATCGGTGAAGTGACCGTCGTCACGGGCTGAATGGAAGTCGCTCATCGGGTAAACAACTCAAAACGCGCATATAGCACCCAAATGGGACCCCGGCTTGGGATTGTTTGCCGGGGTTCCGCGCTTTGCCGGTTTTGCGGGGGATGTTCCGGTTCTGCCCTGTGGCATGCGCTACAAAACGGGCTGTCCGTTTGGTGATTGACGGATGAGCTGCCTAGCGTCGATCCGGCTGTTCGCCAGAAGATCGCCGCACCCGCGGCATCGGACAGTCATCGCCGAGTCCCCGTCAGGCGCGAGCCTGGGGAGCCGGGGACCCACGCAGTCCCTGGGGTGAATCGGACGCCTTCGCCCGCGCGGAGGGGCCCGTAGGAGACCTTCCTGCTCCGAACCCGTCAGCTAACCCGGTAGGCGAGAAGGAAGGAAAGGACCAGCCTCTTCATGGCGTTCACCCGTGCCACCGGGAAGCACCGTGCCCCGAGCCGCCTGACGCGCCGCAGCGCGAACCTCGCCGGCGTTGCCGCCCTCGCCACCACCGGCGTCATAGGAGGCTTCGCCTCCCCGGCGCTCGCCGCCGACGCCGAGGCCGCTCCCGTCGAGGACACCGGTCTCGCCCAGATCGTCTCCACGGGATCCATCGCCGACGAGATAGCCGAACAGGCCGCCGCCCAGAAGCGGGAGGCCGAGGAGGCCGCTGCAAGGGCGCGCGCGAAGGCAAAGGCCGAGGCCGAGGCGGAGCGCAAGGCCGAGGCCCGCGCCAAGGCGGCCCGCGAGGCCGAGGAGCGCGCCGCCCGCGAGGCCGAGCGCAAGCGCCTGAACTCCTTCCGGCTCCCGATCGCCGGGTCCCTCGTGACCACCGGCTACAAGACCGGCGGCACCCTGTGGTCCTCCGGCAGCCACTCGGGCATCGACTTCCGTGCCGCGTCCGGCAGTTCGGTCGTGGCCGTCGGCTCCGGCACCGTGGTCGAGGCCGGCTGGGGCGGCGCGTACGGCAACAACATCGTCATCCGCATGAACGACGGCACCTACACGCAGTACGGTCACCTGTCGTCCATCAGTGTCTCCGTCGGCCAGCGGGTCACCCCCGGCCAGCAGATCGGCCTCTCCGGCTCGACGGGCAACTCGACCGGCCCGCACCTGCACTTCGAGGCCCGGACCACCTCGGAGTACGGCTCCGACATCGACCCCGTCGCGTACCTGCGCTCGCACGGCGTCAGCGTCTGACCCACTCGGCATCGCCCGAAGCCCCCGGCTTCCCCGCCGGGGGCCTTCGGCGTATTGCGTGCAGTTTCCGCCATTCCGTGATGCCGACTCTTCCAAAAGACTTCCATGGATTCCCGCCCGCCGTCGGAAAATCGAGCACATTGCAATAGAGTCACGGGAACACGCGTCAATCGGCTGCGTTTCGCTCGGATCAAGGCGGAGGTTCGGTCATGCGTATTCCCGCTCACTCGGTATGCACGGCGATCCGCGACGACATCGTCTCCGGCGTGTTCGAACGCGGCAGCCGGCTCACCGAGGAGCAGCTGGCACGCCGCTACGGGGTCTCCCGCGTTCCCGTGCGCGAGGCGCTGCGCACCCTGGAGTCGGAGGGGTTCGTCGTCACCCGGCGGCACGCCGGCGCCTGCGTCGCCGAGCCCACCGAGCAGGAAGCCGCCGACCTTCTCGAGATCCGCATGCTGCTGGAGCCGCTGGGCGCGGCGCGAGCCGCCAGGCGCCGCACGGAAGCGCACCTCAAGGTGCTGCGTGGCCTGGTCAGACTCGGCCAGGACAGGGCGCGCCGGGGACAGGGCGAGGACCTGCGCTCCCTCGGCGCCTGGTTCCACGAGACGCTCGCCCAGGCCTGCGGCAGCCCCGGCCTGACGGCTCTGCTGACGCAGCTGCGACACAAGATCGCCTGGATGTACGCCGTCGAGCCGTCGGCCGAGCCACTCGAGTCCTGGGCCGAGCACGGGGCGATCGTCGACGCCGTGGCGCGCCGCGACGCGGAGCGCGCGCGGGCGCTGACGGCCCTGCATGCCGAGCGGGCCGCGGCGGCGCACCGGCTGCGGCGCACGGTGCGGGTGAGGACTTCGCAACATGCCGTAAACACTGCGAGCGGCCGGAATTAACAGGCAGCGTATACAAAAAGAGAAGCGTTTGTGCCGGGCTGTTTTCTGCTGTCCGGAATTGCTCGGGGGGCGGTGAAAGAAAGCCGCGGCGCTTCTGAATTCGAAGCGCTGCGGCTTTGTCGCGCGTGGTTTTTGTCTGTGTCGGGCGTGCCGTCGGGGGGTGGTGCGCTCCGCGCGCCACGTGCCGTGGGGCGGTGCGCCCCACGCGCCGCCCGCCTCGGCGCCGAGCGCTCAGACGGTCTCGGGGAGCTCGTCGAGCCCTTCCGCCACCAGCTTGGCCAGGCGGTCCAAGGCGGCCTCCGCGCCGTCCGCGTCGGAGGCGAGGACGACTTCCTCGCCTCCCTGGGCGCCGAGACCGAGCACGGCGAGCATGGAGGCGGCGTTGACCGGGTTGCCGTCGATCTTGGCGATCGTCACAGGGACGCCGGAAGCCGTCGCGGCCCGGACGAAGATGGACGCGGGGCGGGCGTGAAGGCCCTCGGCCCAGCCGACATTGACGCGGCGCTCAGCCATGGTGTTGCCCTTCAAGTCTTGGCGGGTTGTCTAGACCAGTCTCTCATGTGCTCCGGCGTGCTCTTCGCCGACTCGGACCCGGGGTGGCGGACCGCCGACCGGCCTCCTCAGCCTGCCCGCAGCCAACCGCCTTCGCGACCCGTGGACGCGCCGTAGGCTTTGCCCATGCAGACCTCGCAGGAGCACGCCTACCCGGCTCACTGGGAAGCAGACGTGGTGCTGCGCGACGGCGGCACCGCGCGGATCCGGCCCATCACCACCGAGGACGCCGACCGGCTGGTCAGCTTCTACGAGCAGGTCTCCGACGAGTCGAAGTACTACCGGTTCTTCGCCCCCTACCCCCGGCTGTCCGCCAAGGACGTCCACCGGTTCACTCACCACGACTACGTGGACCGGGTGGGGCTCGCGGTCACCATCGGCGGCGAGTTCATCGCCACCGTCCGCTACGACCGGATCGACGCACGGGGCCGGCCGGCCGGCGCACCCGCCGACGAGGCCGAGGTCGCCTTCCTCGTCCAGGACGCCCATCAGGGCCGCGGTGTCGCCTCCGCCCTGCTCGAACACATCGCTGCCGTCGCCAGGGAGAGGGGAATCCGGCGGTTCGCCGCGGAGGTGCTTCCCGCCAACTCCAAGATGATCAAGGTGTTCCGGGACGCCGGGTACACACAGAGGCGCAGCTTCGAGGACGGCTCCGTCCATCTGACCCTCGACCTCGAACCGACGGAGCAGTCCCTCACCGTGCAGCGCGGCCGCGAACAGCGCGCCGAGGCACGTTCGGTGCAGCGACTGCTGGCGCCCGGTTCGGTGGCCGTGGTCGGCGCAGGCCGGCTCCCTGGCGGCGTGGGCAGGACCGCGCTGCGCAACCTCATCGGCGGCGGGTTCACGGGCCGGGTGTACGCGGTGAACCGGGCGTTCCCCGAGGCGCGCGGCGAGATCGACGGCGTACCCGCCGTCCGTTCGGTCGGCGACATCGAGGAGCCCGTCGACCTGGCGATCGTCGCGGTCCCCGCCGAGCGGGTGCCAGAAGCCGTGGCGGACTGCGGCGAGCACGGCGTCCAGGGCCTGGTGGTACTGAGCGCCGGCTACGCGGAGAGCGGTGCGGCCGGGCGGGAACGCCAGCGCGAACTGGTGCGGCAGGCCCGTTCCTACGGGATGCGGATCATCGGCCCGAACTCGTTCGGGATCATCAGCACGTCCGACGCCGTCCGGCTCAACGCCTCGCTGGCGCCGGAGGCCCCGGCGCCCGGGCGCATCGGCCTGTTCACCCAGTCCGGGGCGATCGGCATCGCCCTGCTGTCCGGGCTGCACCGGCGCGGCGCGGGCCTGTCCGCCTTCATCTCGTCCGGCAACCGCGCGGACGTGTCCGGCAACGACTTCCTGCAGTACTGGCACGAGGACCCGGACACCGACGTCGTCCTCATGTACCTGGAGTCGATCGGCAACCCCCGCAAGTTCACCCGCCTCGCCCGGCGCACCGCCGCGCTCAAGCCGGTCGTCGTCGTGAAGGGCGCCCGGCACAGCGGCAGCGTGCCGCCGGGCCACGCGGTGCCGTTCACCCGGATCCCGGACGCGACCGTCGGGGCGCTGCTGCGTCAGGCCGGTGTGATCCGCGTCGACACCGTCACCGAACTGGTCGACGCCGGCCTGATGCTGGCCGGGCAGCCGCTGCCGGGCGGGCCGCGGGTGGCGATCCTCGGCAACTCCGAGTCCCTCGGACTCCTCACCTACGACGCCTGCCTGACGGAGGGCCTGCGCCCGCTCCCGCCACGAGACCTCACAACGGCGGCCACCCCTGCCGACTTCCGCGCGGCGCTCGCAGAAGCGCTGGTGGACGACGCGTGCGACGCGGTGGTTGTGACGGCGATCCCCTGGGTCGGGGAGAACGGCGTCACGGACTCCGGCGGCGGCGAGGTCCTCGCGACGGCCCTCCGCGACGCGGCGGCCGCGGCGCCGGCGAAGCCGGTGGCGGTGGTGCACGTCGAAATGGGCGCGCTGGCCGACGCCTTGGCCGCCGCCTCGAGCACGGCCCCGCCTGCGGACCGCTCGATGCCGGCGGACCGGGCCGTCACCCTGCCGGCGCGCGACGTCGACCGTCCGTCGCGCGCGACGGGGAGTGTCCCCGCCGCCCCGCCCGCCGGGCGGCCTGCCGCGTCCGTGGCCGGTCAGGGCCCGGGCCCTGCGGGCAGCGAGCCCGCCCCGGGCGTGGCCCCCGACCGCGCCGGAGACAGCCCGGGAGCCGACCCGCCCCCAGCGGGCCGGCACGCCGGCGCCCCCGCACACCGAACGGGCGGCGCGGCCCCCGGCGAGCGGCGCGTGGCCGCACCGGGCAGCACCTTTGCTCGCGGCGCGGCCCCCCGCCCCGGCGCCGGGGCGCCTCCCGCGCCCCCGGCCGGGTCCGCGGCCGTCCCCGGCACGGCCACGCCCGCCCCCGGGCCCACGGACGGCGACGGCTCCGCCGCCGAGGCGCGGTGGATTCCCGCCTATCCCGCTGCCGAGCGGGCCGTGCGGGCGTTGGCTGAGGCCGCGCGGTACGCGCAGTGGCGGCGGTATGCCGCAGAGCCGGGGCGGGTGCCGGAGTACGAGGACATCGACGAGGCCGGGGCCGCCGCCCACATCGAGCGGATGCTCGGGGCGGCGGCCGACCACCGGGGCTTCGCCCTCGGCGCCGCCGACGCCCGCGAACTGCTCGCGCGCTACGGGATCCATGTGCGGCCCACACTTCCCGCGCCCGACGCCGCCGCCGCCGTGCAGGCGGCCGCGGGCCTCGGCTATCCGGTCGCGCTCAAGACCACCGCCCCGCACCTGCGTCACCGCGCCGACCTCGGCGGCGTACGGCTCGATCTGGCCGACGAGGCGCAACTGCGCCAGGCCTACCGCGAGTTGACCGAAACACTGGGCAAGCCCGCTGAGCTGCGGCCCGTTGTCCAGGCGATGGTGCCCCGCGGCGTGGACACCGTGGTGCGTGCCGCCATCGACCCCGCAATCGGCGCCGTGCTCTCGTTCGGGCTGGCCGGAGCGCCCTCCGAGCTGCTCGGCGACACCGCGCACCGGCTCGTCCCCGCCACGGACCGCGATGCCGCCGAGTTGATCCGGACCATCCGAACGGCACCCCTCCTGTTCGGCTGGCGCGGCTCCGCCCCCGTGGACACGACCGCGCTCGAGGAGCTGCTGCTGCGCGTGTCGCGGCTGGTCGACGACCACCCCGAAGTGGTCGGCATCAGCCTCGAACCGGTCGTGGTCGCCCAGCACGGGCTCTCCGTGCTGGACGCGTCCGTACGGCTGGCGCCACCGCCGCCCCGTAACGATCTGGGCCCTCGCCGGCTCCCCAGCTACTGAACGCCCGGCACCCCCGGGGCCCCGTAGGATGGACGGCATGGCGAAGACCGGTACGACGACCCAGGGGCTGCGCGCGGCGATCGAGCGCAGCGGCTACTACCCGGCACTCGTGGCAGAGGCGGTGGAGGCCGCCGTCGGCGGCGAGCCGATCGCGTCGTACCTGGTGCACCAGGAGACCACGTTCGACGCCAACGAGGTCCGGCGCCATGTCACGGTCCTCGTCCTGACGGCGAACCGGTTCATCGTCAGCCACACCGACGAGCAGGCCGCCGACTCGAGCTCCCCGACGCCGTACGCCACCACCTCCACCGAGTCGGTGAAGCTCGGCCGGATCTCGTCTGTCGTCGTCAGCCGTGTGGTCGCCAACCCGGAGTCGTACGCCCCGGGAACCCTGCCCCGCGAAGTCGTCCTCACCATCGGCTGGGGCGCCGTCTCGCGCCTCGACCTGGAGCCTGCCGCCTGCGGCGACCCGAATTGCGACGCCGACCACGGCTACACCGGCAATTCCACCGCCGACGACCTCAGCCTCCGGGTCAGCGAGGCCGGCGACGGCCCGGACACGGTCCGCCAGACCCTTGTCTTCGCCCAGGCGCTCTCCGAAGCCACGGCAGCCACGCGCTGATGGCCCAGCCCGCCCAGACCGACCGGTCCGAACTCTGGCCGGACGACCCCGTCCCGCTCGCCGTCGGCACCGCGCCCGTACCGGAGTACGGCAGCGGCTCGCTCGCCGATCTGCTCCCGACACTCGCGGCAGGCCAGGGTGTACCGGGCCTCGGTCAGACGCTCCCGGAGCTCACCCCGGCCGATCGGAACTGCGTGTTCCTGATCGACGGGCTCGGCTGGGAGCAGATCAGATCCCACCCCGACGAAGCCCCGTACCTGACCTCCCTGCTCGGTACGTCGCGCGGCGGCACAGGACGGCCGATCACCGCCGGGTTCCCCGCGACCACCGCCACCTCGCTCGCTTCCGTCGGCACCGGCCTGCCGCCCGGCGCGCACGGTCTGCCCGGCTACACGGTGCGCAATCCGGAGACCGGCGAGCTGATGAACCAGCTGCGCTGGCGGCCGTGGAGCCCGCCGCAGGCCTGGCAGCCGTACCCCACCGTCTTCCAGCTCGCGGACCGGGCGGGCGTGCACACCGCCCAGGTGTCGTCGCCGGCGTTCGAGCAGACACCGCTCACGAAGGTGGCGCTCAGCGGCGGCACGTTCCACGGCCGGCTGACCGGCGAGGAGCGGATGGACCTGGCTGCCGAGCAACTGGCCGCCGGGGACCGTTCCCTCGTCTACACCTACTACAGCGAGGTCGACGGCAAGGGCCACCGCTTCGGTATCGACTCCGACGCCTGGCGCGGTCAGCTGATGTACGTGGACCGGCTCGTGGAGCGTCTCGCCGAGCAGCTTCCGCCCCGCGCGGCCCTGTACGTCACCGCCGACCACGGCATGATCGACATCCCCTTCGACGAGCAGTCCCGTATCGACTTCGACGAGGACTGGGAGCTGCGGGCCGGTGTCGCCCTGCTCGGTGGGGAGGGCCGGGCCCGCCATGTCTACGCCGTGCCGGGCGCCGCGAGCGACGTGCTCGCCGTCTGGCGCGAGGTGCTGGGGGAGCAGTTCTGGGTGGCGAGCCGCGACGAGGCGATCGCCGCCGGCTGGTTCGGCCCCCGGGTCGACGACAGGGTGTACGCGCGGATCGGCGACGTCGTCGCCGCGGCCCACGACGACGTGGTGATCACCGCGTCCGTCAATGAGCCCAACGAGTCGGCGATGGTCGGCATGCACGGTTCCATGACCTCCGAGGAGCAGCTCGTACCGCTCCTCGAAGTACGTTCGTAAAGCCCTCCTCTCAGACCCGAAAGGTCTCAACTCCCCATGCCCGAGCTGGTGTTCTTCTCCGGAACGATGGACTGCGGAAAGAGCACCCTCGCTCTTCAGATCGAGCACAACCGGTCCGCCCGAGGCCTTCAGGGCATGATCTTCACCCGTGACGACCGGGCCGGCGAGGGCAAGCTCTCCTCCCGGCTCGGGCTGGTCACCGACGCGGTCGAGGCTGCCGAGGGCTTCGACTTCTACGCGTATCTCGTCGACCGTCTCTCCAAGGGCGGCCGCTGCGACTATGTGATCGCCGACGAGGCGCAGTTCCTCGCACCCGAGCAGGTCGACCAGCTCGCACGCGTCGTCGACGACCTGGCCCTTGACGTGTTCGCCTTCGGCATCACCACCGACTTCCGATCCAAGCTCTTCCCCGGCTCGCAGCGGCTGGTCGAGCTCGCCGACCGCGTCGAGGTGCTCCAGGTCGAGGCGCTGTGCTGGTGCGGGGCCCGCGCCACGCACAACGCGCGCACCGTCGGCGGTGAGATGGTCGTCGAAGGCGCCCAGGTCGTCGTCGGCGACGTCAACCAGTCGCCGGACGAGGTCGGTTACGAGGTCCTGTGCCGACGGCACCATCGTCGGCGGATGACGGCGGCGACGGCCCGCGCGGCAGCCCTCTCACCGGACGTCCTGCCGGTCGAGGTCGGCGACGGCGGCACGGCCCCCGCAGACAGGGTCAGTGGGCGTCCGACCGTACGATCGTGAAGACCGCGCCCTCCGGGTCGGAGACGGTCGCCACGCGTCCGCCCGCGCCCGGCCCGGGCGGCTCGATCACCTGCCCGCCCAGCTCCACCACCCGGTCAGCCGCCGCGTCGACGTCCTCCACCTCGAAGTACGTCATCCAGTGCGGCCCCCGACCGCGCGGCAGGGCACGGCCCAACCCGTGCACGGTGGCCACCGGGCGGCCGTCGAGACGAAGCGTGATGCGGTCGACCGTGGTGGAGTCGGCCTCCTGCGTGTCGTAGCCGAAGACCGCGTGGTAGAACTTGCCGACCGACGCGGTCTCCCGGGTCAACAGCTCGTTCCACACGGGCGTTCCGTGCGTGCCGTACATCGCGGTGCCCAGGTGCGCCGATGGCTGCCAGACGCCGAACACCGCACCCGAGGGGTCGGAGGCGATCACCAGCCGTCCGGCCTCGTCGGCGTCGAGCGGCCCCACGCCGACCGTCCCCCCGCAGCTGCGGATCGACTCGGCGGTGGCGTCCGCGTCGCCGCTCGCCAGGTACGGCGTCCAGGCCACCGGCAGATGACGGTCGGCAGGGAGGCGGCCGATACCCGCGACCTCCTTGTCGCCGAGCACGGCGCGGACATAGGGCCCCAGCCGTGTGGGGCCGGGAGAGAACTCCCAGCCGAACAGTCCTGCGTAGAAGTCCTGTGTCGCGTCAAGGCCGTGCACCATCAGACTCACCCAGCAAGGGGTGCCCGGCGTGGGCCGAGTCGCCTCGGTCATCGTCACTCTCTCCTCGGACCATCGTGGTGGCCGTACGGGGGGACCGGGCGCGGCGTGCGTGGATGTGCGCGAAGGCCATTGCGCCCGAGCAGATGGTGTCACCCCCCAGGGCGCAGTGCGCCCGGGCCGCGCCGGATATGGCGGGTTCCCGCCGGAGGTTGCCCTTTTTGTAGCGGCAAATCCTTTTCGACCGCGTTACCGTGCGACACGCCGGTGCGCGAGGATGGCCGTATGACTCCGATCATCTCCGCAGCCGATCTTGCGAACGAGCTCGCCGGCCCGACCCCGCCGGTGCTGCTGGACGTCCGCTACCAGCTGGGCGGGCCGCACGGACGGCCCGACTACGAGGCCGGACACATCCCCGGCGCCGTCTTCGTGGACCTGGAAGGGGAACTGGCCGGTCCGCCCGGACCCGGCGGCCGGCACCCGCTGCCCGACGTCGCGGCCTTCGGCGCGGCGATGCGACGGGCGGGCGTCTCTCCCGACACCCCGGTCGTGGCGTACGACGGGGACAAGGGCTGGGGCGCGGCGCGCGTCTGGTGGATGCTGCGCTGGGCGGGACACGGCGACGTACGGGTCCTTGATGGCGGACTCGCCGCGTGGACGGGCCCGTTGGACACCGTGATTCCCTCTCCCGCCGCGGGCACCTTCGAGCCGAAGCCGGGCGCGCTGCCGCTGCTCGATGCCGACGACGCGGCCTCAATGGCCCGCGACGGGCTCCTGCTCGACGCCCGTGCCGGAGAGCGCTACCGCGGTGAGGTGGAGCCCATCGACCCGGTGGCCGGGCACATCCCGGGCGCGGTCTCCGCGCCGACCACGGATAACGTCGACGCCGACGGCCGCTTCCTCCCGGCCGAGCAGCTGGCCGCCCGCTTCCGGGGGCTCGGGGCAGGAACAGGCACGGGCCCCGTCGGTGTCTACTGCGGATCCGGTGTCTCGGCCGCCCAGCAGGCGGTGGCCCTGGAGCTCGCCGGCTTCGAGCCCGCCCTGTACGCGGGATCCTGGTCCGAGTGGTCCCACAACCCCGACCGTCCGGTGGCCACGGGCCCGCAGCCGGGCTGACCCACACGCGGAAGGGCCGGCCCCTGCGGCGGGGCCGGCCCTGTGCGAAACGTTCGTCACTCCTGTTTCTTGCGCCGCGTACCGAAGACGATCTCGTCCCAGCTCGGTACGGCGGCGCGGCGGCCGGGGCGGACGCCGTCCGCCTCGGCCTGCCGGTCCGTGGTCCCCGTCAGCCGGTCGCGGTGGCCCGCGACGGAACGCGGCATCAGTACGTCCGCGTACGCCGACCCGGCACCGGCCGACGCGGCAGGCGCGATCGGCTCCTCCTCGGCCTCCGGCTCCTGTGCCGGCTCGATGGCCGCCGGCTCCGGTGGCGCGGGCCGCTCCGGTACGACCATGTCACCGCGGAAGTTCGGCACGGCCTCCAGCAGGCTCGTCAACGAGTCCCGCTCGTCGTCGCCGTCCCCGTCGGCCGACGGCACGCCGATGGCCGGGCGGTCCATCTGCCGGTCCAGGGCACGGTCGAGCGGCCGGTCCCTGGGCAGCCGTGCGATCCGCGGCACGAACGGGAAGCTCGGCTCCTGCGCGATCGTGTCGTCGGTCTCGCCGATCAGCGCACGCGCCTCGTCGTCGACGGCCTGGACGAGCCGCCGCGGCGGGTCGTAGGTCCAGCTCGCCGAGTGCGGTTCGCCCGCCACCCGGTAGACCAGCAGGACCTCCCAGGTGCCGTCGTCGCGGCGCCACGAGTCCCACTGCGCGGTGTCCTTCTCGGCGCCGCGCAGCAGCAGCCGCTCCTGTACCGCCTCGCCGAGCTGTGGTCCGGTGTTCTCACCGGGGCGGCGTACGGGAGTCTTGCGGGCGCGTTCCGCCATGAAGGCGCGCTCGGCGAGTACCGGCCCTTCGAACCGGCGCACCCGGTCGACGGGGATGCCGGCGAGCTGAGCGACCTCCTCCGCGGAGGCGCCGGCGCGTATACGCGCCTGGATGTCACGGGGGCGGAGATGGCTCTCCACCTCGATCTCGATCTGGCCGAGGCGGGCGCGGTCGTTGCGCACGGCTGCGCGCAGCCGTTCATCGATCGGAAGCGTGTATTCCGTGCTGTCCGCAGCCTTGAGCACCAGTCGTGTGCCGTCGTTGGAGACGGCCACGACACGCAGTTCGGGCATGGGGACCTCCCGGGTGGTGCCTGCCGACGTCACCTGCGTCGCTGCTTCCGCTAGTCGAGTGTGGCCTGCCCGGGTGCAGCCTGCCACAACCTTGCCGAGTTGCCCGGCGTGTCGGGCAGCTGCCCTGGATCGCCGTTATGGCACGGTTACCTATTCGGCACTCAGTGTGATCGTTTGGTCACTCTGAGCGATAGATCACCGTGCTTCGCCGCGGCGCCGCCGGATCGAGTGCCAATTTCGGCCCCCTACCTGGGGTCCCGACATCATGAGGGAGGCCGGTCCCAGGGCTCGCCACAGTACTCCATTCGGGCCATGGAGGTGGACCGCCGCGCCGCCGAACTTCTCCAGGGGGGCGGGAGTTGTGTGCCCGAACGCAGGGTGACCAGGTGTTGTGCTTCACGGAAACGGCAGAAACGGAACTATTCGCTTCGCTCATATGTCCCTATCTGGTGCATGGCGGAAAGAAGGGTAAACAGAGGCTGAAGACGCGACAGAAGCGGGAGGACGGGGCGGAATCACAGGAAGGCCGCAATCAGTCGACCGTGCAGCCCAGGAGAGTTGGTGCGGCCGGTGCCTCGAAACGCCGTCGGGGAAGGTGAGTTCGGCTCATCGACCATCCGTGGCGCACGGGTAAGGGGCTGGAAGCGTCCGGCCGTCGCGGCCGCGCCGTCTTCGGCGTCGCCATGACCGCCGTCACCGGCTACGAAGTCCCCCTGGGACACGGGCTCGGCGGCGACCCGGCACCGACGCCGACCCCGTCGGGCACCCCGGGCACGGAAGCCCCGACCGGCAGCGGCCCGGCGCCGGGACCGGGCGCGGAGGCCGGCGCGGGCGACGGTTTCCAGAACGGTCAGTCGCCCAGTACCCGGCGCAGGTAGGCGTTCTGGAACATCCGCTGCGGGTCGAGCCGGTCGCGCAGCGCGGTGAACTCGGTGAACCGCGGGTACACGTCGGCGAAGTACTGCGCGTCCCGCGTGTGGATCTTGCCCCAGTGCGGGCGGCCGCCGTGAGCCGTCATGATCCGCTCCACCGCGGTGAAGTACGACCGGTACGGCGTGCCGCGGTACATGTGCACGGCGACGTACGCGGTATCCCGGCCCGACGCCGTCGAGAGCGTGATGTCGTCGGCCGGAGCCGTACGCACCTCCACCGGGAAGCCCACCCGCAGTTGCGAGCGCTCCACCATCGCCCTGACCTCGCGCAGCGCCGTGACCGCGGCCTCCCGCGGCAGCGCGTACTCCATCTCGACGAACCGCACCCGGCGCGGAGATGTGAAGACCTTGTAGGGGATGTCCGTGTACATGCGGGCGGACAGCGCGCGGCTGGAGACCCTGGCGATCGCGGGTATGGCCGCCGGCACCGCGCGGCCCAGCGAACAGGCCACCTGGAAGGCCCCGTTGGACAGCAGCTCGTCCTCGATCCAGCCGCCGATCCGGCCGGGCGGGTCCGCGGGGCCCGCGCTGCGGTTGTTGCGCTTGGTGTTGCAGTTGCCGGTGTGCGGAAACCAGTAGAACTCGAAGTGCTCGTTCTCCGCGTGCAGCGCGTCGAATTCGTCGAGGACCCGGTCGAAGGCCATCGGCTCCTCACGCGCCGTCAGCAGGAAGACCGGCTCCACGGCGAACGTGATCGCCGTGATGACCCCGAGCGCGCCCAGGCCGATCCGGGCCGCCGCGAAGACCTCCGGATTCTCCTTCTCCGAACAGGTCAGTACGGAACCGTCCGCCGTCACCAGTTCGAGGCCCCTGATCTGGGCGGCCACGGACGCCGAATCACGGCCCGTGCCGTGCGTGCCGGTCGACACCGCCCCCGCCACCGTCTGCTCCATGATGTCGCCCATGTTCGTGAGCGACAGGCCCTCACGGGCGAGGGCCGTGTTCAGCCGCTTCAGCGGAGTACCCGACTCCACGGTGACGGTCATCTGCGACCGGTCGATCCGCCGGATACCCGTCATCAGATCGGGGCGTATCAGCAGGCCGTCGGTGGCGGCGATGGCCGTGAAGGAGTGCCCCGTACCGACGGTCTTCACCCGCAGGCCGTCCTGCGCCGCCTCGCGAACCGTGTCGGCGAGCTCCTCCACGGAGGCAGGGCGCGCTTCCCTCGACGGCCTGGAAGCGACAGTCCCCGCCCAGTTACGCCACTGGCTGCTCTCGCTCCTCCGGGTCCTGATCACGCTGCTCACGCTGCCCCTCCCGCGTCGGCACCGGCCTGCGCAGCCGGCGGTACCCCAGGAACGCCACCAGGGCCGCGAACACTCCCGCAACGCCGGGCACCGCGTACCCCGCAGCAGCCCCCTGCGCGTCGACCACCCAGCCGGCGGCCGAGGACCCCAGAGCGACGCCGACCGCGAGCCCGGTGCTCGTCCAGGACATGCCCTCGGTCAACTTGCTGCGTGGTACGTGCGCCTCGACGAGGGCCATGGTCGTCACCATCGTCGGCGCGATGGCAAGGCCCGCGACAAAGAGCGCCACGGCCAGGAACGGCAGGCTCCCGGCCAGTTGGAGGGGGATCATACTCACGGACATCGCACAGACGCCCAGCACCCACCTCCGGGCCGGGTCGCCCTTCAGGTGCAGCAGGCCGAAGACGGCGCCCGCGAGGCACGAGCCGAGCGCGTACACCGCGAGCACCCAACTCGCCGCCGACTTGTGTCCCGTCTCCTCCGCGAACGCCACCGTGACCACGTCGACCGCTCCGAAGATCGCCCCGGTGGCGACAAACGCGGCGACGAGCACCTGCAGACCGGGGGAGCGCAGGGCGCTGGCGCTGGTGTACTCCTCCGCCGGGTGCGGTTTCGGCTCCGTGGCGCCCTGCGCCGTCAGCCACCAGACACCGGCCAGCAGGAACGCGGCGGCGAGCAGCGGGCCCGCCTCCGGGAACCAGAGCGTCGACAGACCGATGGAGAAGATCGGGCCGAAGATGAAGCACACCTCGTCGATGATCGACTCCACCGAGTACGCGGTGTGCAGCTCGCGCGGTGAACCCCGCAGCAGCGACGCCCAGCGTGCCCGGGTCATCGCGCCGACGCTGGGCACGCACCCGGCGGCGGCCGTGAAGACGAAGAGGGTCCAGTCCGGCGCCCCCAGCTGGGCGCAGATCAGCAGCCCGGCTACCGCAGCCGTGGTGACCAGCGTCGCCGGACGCAGCACTTTGCGCTGGCCGTGATGGTCGACGAGGCGCGAGACCTGCGGACCGAGCACGGCCGCGGACAGGGCGAGGACGGCCGTGAGCGTGCCGGCCAGGCCGTAGCGGCCGGTCAGCTCGGAGATCATGGTCATGATGCCGATGCCCATCATGGCCAGCGGCATCCGGCCGAGGAAGCCCGCGGCGGAGAACCCCAGGGCGCCGGGGGTGGCGAAGATCGCGCGGTACGGACTGACCAACAGGGACTCCGGTAAGGCGTATGAGCAGCCTTCACAGATTACGCGCCGGCCCTCCGTCCGCGCACCGCGGTTTTTCCGGTGCCCGAGGGGGGTGGCAGGATCGACTCATGTCCGATCTGCGCGATCCAGCTCCTTACGACGCCCTTCTGCTGCTCTCGTTCGGCGGCCCCGAAGGCCCGGACGACGTGGTCCCGTTCCTGGAGAACGTGACCCGCGGCCGCGGCATCCCGAGGGAACGGCTCGAGGAAGTGGGTCAGCACTACTTCCTCTTCGGCGGCGTCAGCCCCATCAACGACCAGAACCGCGCCCTGCTGGACGCGCTGCGCAAGGACTTCGCCGAGCACGGTCTGGATCTGCCGGTCTACTGGGGCAACCGCAACTGGGCGCCCTGCCTCACCGACACCCTGCGGGAGATGACCGTCGCGGGACACCGGCGCATCGCCGTCCTCGCGACCAGCGCATACGCCTCCTACTCGGGATGCCGCCAGTACCGCGAGAACCTCGCAGAGGCCCTGGCCACGCTCGAGGCGGAAGGTCTGGAGCTGCCGCACGTGGACAAGCTGCGGCACTACTTCAACCACCCCGGCTTCGTACGCCCGGTGATCGACGGCGTCCTTGCCTCGCTGGCCGACCTGCCGGAAGAGGTCCGCGCCGGCGCACACCTCGCCTTCACGACGCACTCCATCCCCACCGCCGCGGCCGATTCCTCCGGCCCCGCGTCCGAGCACGGCGACGGCGGCTCCTACGTCCGCCAGCACTTGGACGTGGCCCGGCTGATCGCCGACGCCCTGCGCGACGAAACCGGCGTCGAGCACCCCTGGGAGCTCGTCTTCCAGTCCCGCAGCGGAGCCGCGCACATCCCCTGGCTGGAGCCGGACATCTGCGACCACCTCGAGGCGCTGCACGCCTCGGGCGCGCCCGCGGTGGTCATGGTCCCCATCGGCTTCGTCTCCGACCACATGGAGGTCCTGTACGACCTCGACACCGAGGCCACCGCCAAGGCCGCCGAGCTGGGCCTGCCGGTCCGCCGCTCCGCGACCGTCGGCGCGGACCCGCGGTTCGCGGCGGCCGTGCGCGATCTCGTCCTGGAGAGGGCAGCGACGGAGCGGGGCATCGCAGCCGAGCGCTGTGCGCTCGGAGCCCTCGGCGCGAGCCACGACCTCTGCCCGATCGGCTGCTGTCCGGCGCGTGCACCGAAGCCCGCGGCGGCCGGTGCCGACAGCCCGTACGCGTGAAGGAGACCTCCGTGACCGACTCCGTGACCGACCCGTCGGCGTCCGAACTGCTGGCCCTCGCTCTGGAGGCCGCTCGCCAGGCCGGCGCACTGCTCAGGGACGGCCGCCCCGACGACCTGGGCGTCGCCAGGACGAAGTCCAGCCCCATCGACGTCGTGACGGAGATGGACATCGCCGCCGAGAAACTGATCACCGGCATCCTGGCCGAGCACCGCCCGGACGACGGCATCCTGGGCGAGGAGGGCGCGTCCACAGTCGGTACCAGCGGAGTCCGGTGGGTCATCGACCCGCTCGACGGCACGGTCAATTACCTGTACGGGCTGCCGACGTGGGCGGTCTCCATTGCCGCGGAGCTCGACGGCAAGACGGTGGTCGGCGTTGTCGAGGCCCCGATGCGGCGCGAGACCTTCCGCGCGGTGCTCGGCGGCGGGGCGTACCTGAACGACCGGCCCGTACGGTGCCGGCCGGCGCCTCCGCTCGACCAGGCACTGGTCTCCACCGGCTTCAACTACGTCCACACCGTCCGCTCGCACCAGGCGGACATCGCCCAGCGGCTGATCCCCCAACTGCGGGACATCCGGCGCAGCGGCTCGGCGGCCATCGACCTGGCGGACGTCGCGGCGGGCCGCCTCGACGGCTACTACGAGCGCGGGCTCAGCCCATGGGACCTGGCAGCGGGCGACCTGATCACCCGTGAGGCCGGCGCACGCACCGGGGGCCGTCCCGGCGAGCCGCCGTCCGGCGCGCTGACGATCGCCGCGCCACCGGGTGTCTTCGAACCCCTCCAGGACCTCCTGGAACACCTGGGCGCCTGGCACGACTGACACCGCAGGCGCGTGTGCGGCTCTGCCTCGTGCCGCCCTCCCCACGGGGCAGGGCTGTGCGGCTCCGCCACGCGGCGGGCAAGCCCGGACCCCGGCGCGAGACGCGGTGTCCGGAGTTCTCCGTAGGCCGGCCCCTGTGGCCTGGCGGCCGCGTGTCGGACTCGTTCCGCGAGATCAGTCCCCGCTGCGGGTGGTGCCTCCACAGCCACCGGGCCGTAGGGCGAGGCTGACGCGCGGGGCCCGGGAGTCCCGTAGGCCGCCGGGGCCGCGAGCGTGTCCCCTGAATGGGCTGATGCCGTTCCGCGGGGTCAGCCCGCGCGGGTGGCGGCCCGACAGCCGCCAGGCCGTGGGGGAGACCGAGGCGTGGGGCTCGGGGACTCCGCCCCGAGCCTCCGGTTACGGGAAGAGGCGGGGCGGAGCCGGCCCGCTGGGCACGACCTCGGGATGCACGGGACGCTCGCGCGGGCGTCAGGTTCGCACGACCCCGAATGCACGAGGGGCCTGGCGCCGCAGAAGCGGTGCCAGGCCCCTCGCACGCGGTGTGCTCGCGTGAGTGTCAGGCTGCCGTGAGGTTCACCCCGTGCTCGGCGGCCAGGCGGTGCAGGTCGTCCAGCTCTGCCTGCTCGACATCCGCGAGGAAATCGTCGCCCGTCTCCCGAGCGATCGTGAGGTCGGTCTCGGCGGCCTTTATGCGCTGCAGCAGTCCGGCAGTGAAAGCATCCATGATGCGCCCCTCGTCGTAGGTCGGTGGCACGGGGGTGTGCCGACGGTGGGTTGATCAACCCTGCAACAGGTCGTGGTGTGCCACATACAGGGCGTGATCGAGGTGTTCAGTCGTCCTCCCCAGGGCTTCCCGGCCGGAAACCTCAACTGTCCCGCAAATCCTCGTCATTCCTCGGGCCGCAGGTCGGGACCGTTCGACTTACATCCGGTTTACGCGCGTAACGGGCAGGATGGATCCGCACAGTCAGTGCGCAGACCTGCCCTGTCACCCCTGACGGGCTCCGGAGAGAGGAAGAGCGACGTGCGCGTACTCGTCGTCGAGGACGAGCAGCTGCTCGCCGATGCGGTGGCCACCGGACTGCGCCGGGAGGCCATGGCGGTCGACGTCGTGTACGACGGCGCCGCTGCCCTGGAGCGCATCGGGGTCAACGACTACGACGTGGTGGTGCTCGACCGCGACCTCCCGCTCGTCCACGGCGACGACGTCTGCCGCAGGATCGTCGAGCTCGGCATGCCCACCCGGGTGCTGATGCTGACGGCCGCGGGTGACGTGAGCGACCGCGTGGAGGGCCTTGAACTTGGCGCCGACGACTATCTGCCCAAGCCGTTCGCGTTCACCGAGCTCACCGCCCGTGTGCGCGCGCTCGGGCGCCGTACGACGGTGCCGCTGCCGCCCGTCCTCGAGCGCGCCGGCATCAAGCTCGATCCGAACCGCCGCGAGATCTTCAGGGACGGCAAGGAGATCCAGCTCGCTCCGAAGGAGTTCGCGGTCCTGGAGGTGCTCATGCGCAGTGAGGGTGCCGTCGTCTCGGCCGAGCAGCTGCTGGAGAAGGCATGGGACGAGAACACGGACCCGTTCACGAACGTCGTGCGCGTCACCGTGATGACCTTGCGCCGCAAGCTCGGCGAGCCGCCCGTGATCGTCACGGTGCCCGGTTCGGGCTACCGGATCTGATCGGGGTGGCCACCGTCCCCGCGCCTCCAGGGGCGCCTCCGAAGCCGACCTGGGACCCCAGGGAGCCGGTCCGCCCGTGGCTGCGGCCGACCATCCGGATACGGCTCACACTCCTCTACGGCGGGATGTTCCTGATCGCGGGCATCCTGCTGCTGTCGATCATCTATCTGTTCACCGCGCAGGCGCTGAACGTCGGTGTGGCCGAACTGCCCTTCAAGATCGTCGAGGGGAAGGTCCAGCCCACCACGGACTGGTGCACGCTTCCCGAGGAGGGCTCCGGCGAGCAGTTCAACCAGGCCGTCTCCGCATGCCTCGCGCACCAGCGCGAGCTCGCCCTGGACGACCTGCTGCGACGCTCCCTGTTCGCGCTGCTCGGCCTCAGCATCATCGCGTTCGCATTCGGATACGCGATGGCCGGCCGGGTCCTGTCGCCGCTCGGCCGGATCACCCGCACCGCCCGGCAGGTGGCCGGCTCGGACCTGTCCCGCCGGATCGAGCTGGACGGTCCCGACGACGAGCTCAAGGAGCTCGCCGACACCTTCGACGAGATGCTGGACCGGCTGGAGCGCGCCTTCAGCGCTCAGCAGCGATTCGTGGCGAACGCCTCGCACGAGCTGCGCACGCCGCTGGCGATCAACCGCACGCTGCTGGAGGTCCACCTCTCCGACCCCGGGGCACCGGTGGAACTCCAGCAGCTGGGAAGGACCCTGCTGGCCACCAACGAGCGCAGCGAACAGCTCGTCGAGGGTCTGCTGCTGCTCGCCCGCAGCGACAACCAGATCGTCGAGCGCAAGCCGGTGGACCTGGCGGAGGTCGCCTCGCGCGCCATCGACCAGGTCCGCGCCGAGGCCGACGCCAAGGGCGTGGAGGTACGCGGTGAGCGCGCGCCTGCCGTCGTCCAGGGCAACGGTGTCCTGCTGGAGCGGATCGCCCTGAACCTCGTGCAGAACGCCGTCCGGTACAACGTCCCGGAGGAGGGCTGGGTGGAGGTGACCACGGAGGTCGAGCACGGCGATGCGGTCCTGCTGGTCACCAACACGGGCCCCGTGGTCCCGGCGTACGAGATCGACAACCTCTTCGAGCCGTTCCGACGGCTCCGACAGGAGCGCACGGGCAGCGACAAGGGGGTTGGCCTGGGGCTTTCCATCGCCCGGTCGGTCGCCCGCGCCCACGGCGGACGTATCTCGGCGGTGCCCCGCGAGGGAGGCGGCCTGGTGATGCGCGTCACCCTTCCCCTCTGAGGCCCGGACTGTCGTTCGCTTTAAGCGGAATTTTCGGAAACGGCCTCCGGCGAATAGATGTGCGATCGATCACATGGGTCGAATCCGGTCCTTCCACTCTCCGTGATCAAGGATCCTGCGAAAAGTCGGGAAAAGCCCGGGTTTCCAGGGGGTGACATCACGGGAAGTACACGGGGTGGCGCTCGTGAAGCGCCTCCCCGGACCGTGTACGGTCCCCATCGCCATCCAACCCGATCCCTCTCGAGAGCTCCGGTTGGGTGTCGATTGAGTAACAGACCTTGATGTGAGGCAAAATCTCCGCCTCAGGTCGGGCACAAGTCCGGCCTCTCACGCGTTACGTGCGCTGAGACACCGCAACCACCCAGAGGGGGAGAGCGACATGGCAACGGACTACGACACCCCACGCAAGACCGACGACGACGTCGATTCGGACAGCCTTGAAGAACTGAAGGCCCGGCGGAACGACAAGTCGACCTCGACCGTCGACGTGGACGAGTTCGAGGCCGCCGAGGGCATGGAGCTCCCCGGAGCTGACCTGTCCAACGAGGAACTCGCCGTCCGGGTCCTGCCCAAGCAGGCCGACGAGTTCACGTGCATGAGCTGCTTCCTCGTGCACCACCGCAGCCAGCTGGCGCGCGAGAAGAACGGTCAGCCCATCTGCCGCGACTGCGACTGAGGCAGGCCGCCCGTGGCAGGCGAGAAACCGTCCGGGAAGCGGCGCTTCCGGCGTCATGAGAAGCCGGAGGCGCACCAGGGCGGTACGGGCCCACTGCCGGACGCACACGCGTCCACGGAGGGCGCGGCCGCGTCGCTGCCGCCTGGGATGATCGAGGATGCGGAGCGGGGCCTGCCGGCCTCGCTCGAGGCAGTAGGCCAGGCAGGGCCCCCGACCAGGGCCCGGAGCCTGGCCGCCGTCAGGCGCGGCGTCACCAAGGGCGGACAGGGAGCCAGGACGCGTCTGGCGAATAGCAAGGAGAGCGCCAAGGCCGCGCTGACCCGCATTGCCGACACCCTGATCGACAATGCACCGCGCATCCCGGTGCGCGACCTGGAGAAGCTCCGCAAGCAGTTCCCCGGTCTCACCCCTGAGCAGCTTGCCGACAAGCTGGTCGCGGGAGCGGCCAACGCGAGCTCCACCGTCGGTGCCGGCATCGGCGCCGCCGCGATGATGCCCGTGCCGCCGGCGATGCCGACCGAGCTCGCAGCGGAGATCGTGGGCGTGGCGGCCATCGAGCTGAAACTCGTCGCCGAGCTCCACGAGGTCTACGGCCTGCGGGCGCCCGGCGATCTGAGGGAACGCAGCATCGCGTATCTCAACGCCTGGTCCCAGGAGCGAGGGATCGAGGTCACCAAACCCTCGACGTACAACGCCTCGATGGGCATTCAGCTCAAGCGGCAGCTGCGGCAGCAGATCATGAAGCGCATGGTGCGCAACCTGCCCAACCTGATGCCGTTCATGGTCGGCGCCGCCGTCGGCGCCGTGATGAACCGCCGCGACACCAGGAAGCTCGCGGGCAGGGTCCGCAGCGACCTGCGCAGCAAGCAGGTTCCGTGGGACGCGCTTCCCGCGCTGCCCCCGCTGGAGCAGCCCAAGAACCCGCTGGACCCGCACGAGCTCCCTCCCGGGCTGGGCCCTGACGGTCCCGCCTGACCCCCCAGGGCAGCGACGGCCAGGGTCCGTCAGGCGGCGCGTACGGCCGTCAGAGCGGCCGCCAGCGCCTCGGGATCCCGCGTCGACAGGTAGACATAGGGGGTCGGGTCCTGCGGATCGGTGATCTCGACCCGGACAGCCGTCGGGATGTAGCTGCGCAGCAGCATGAAGGCCCGCGGGTCGGCCTTGTGGAGGCGCCAGGCCCGCGCCTCCTCCGCGTCCAGTACCTCCGCGTCGCCCAGCGCCGCCACAGGGATCCGGGCGTCTCCCGCGACCAGCGACCCGGCCATCACCCGGATACGGGCGGAGCCGTAGGAACTGACCAGTGCGGCCGCCGGCGCGCCGGCGCCGATCAGACCGCCCAGCATGGGCAGGGTCCCCAGCGGCAGCAGGATCAGAGCGCCCGACACGGCGACAAGGGCGGTGACGACCCACCACGAACGGGGTGCGGTCAGACGTTCTGCGTACTGCGGGGCGGAAGGCTGCATGAATCCAAGCTTGGCACGGTGTGACCGGCGGGTAGCCGCGCGGGTAGGGTCTGCGCCTGTGAGTAACGCGAACGACCGGGGGGCGGACCCCGGAACCCCCGCCGCTTCCAAGGCCCTGACTCCGCCGGCCGACGCCAAGCCGCCGGTGAGGCACCCCGACGCGCCCGCCCCGGGTGAACTTCTCGGCTCGCACTACGGGCACTGCTTCGGCTGTGGCGGGGAGCAGCCCCACGGCCTGCATCTCGAGGCCCGGGCGCAGGAAGGTGTACGCGTCACCGCCGAGTTCACCGTCAGGCCGGCGCACCAGGGAGCCCCCGGCCTCGCGCACGGCGGCGTGCTCGCCACCGCCCTCGACGAGACACTCGGCTCCCTGAACTGGCTGCTTCGGCTCATCGCGGTCACCGGCAAGCTCGAGACGGACTTCGTCCGTCCCGTGCCCGTCGATACCGTGCTGTACCTCGACGCCGAGGTCACCGCCGTGGCAGGACGCAAGATCTACTCCACCGCCACCGGGCGGATCGGCGGCCCCGACGGGCCCGTGGCCGTCCGGGCGGCTGCCCTGTTCGTCGAGGTCAAGGTCGACCACTTCATCGAGAACGGCCGCCCCGCGGAGATCCAGGCCGCCATGGCCGACCCCGACCAGGTCAGGCGCTCCCGCGCCTTCGAGGTGAATCCCTGATGCGCTCCCCCGTCGATGTACTGATCCGGCGAGTGGACCCGGAGGTGCCGCTGCCCGCCTACGGGCACGCCGGTGACGCCGGCGCCGATCTGGTGACGTGCGAGGCCGCCGAACTCGCCCCCGGGGAGCGCGCGGTGCTGCCCACCGGGGTCTCGATCGCCCTCCCCGACGGCTACGCCGCCTTCGTACACCCCCGCTCCGGGCTCGCGGCCCGCTGCGGAGTCGCCCTCGTGAATGCCCCAGGGACGATTGATGCCGGGTACCGTGGGGAAATCAAGGTGATCGTGGTCAATCTGGATCCACGCGAGAGCGTGCGGTTCGAACGGTTCGACCGGATTGCCCAGCTGGTCGTCCAGCAGGTCGAGAAGGTGCGCTTCCACGAGGTGGCGGAGCTTCCCGGCTCTGCGCGGGCCGAGGGGGGCTTCGGGTCCACCGGCGGTCATGCCGCTGTGGACGGCTCTACGGGTGGGAACCGATACGCTTCGGTCGTATCCGACCGGGAAGGACAGTGACGTGTTCGGACGTCGCAAGAAGAGTGGTTCCGCCAGGGACGCGGCGGACGCAGCGGGCGAGGCCGAGCGAGTCGCCGACGAGTCTGCCGAGCTCGACACGGACGCCGAGGAGAGCGGAGCCCGCAGGGTGAACCTTCCGCCGGCGCCCAGGCCCGACGGCCCCTGGGACGTCTCCGAGGTCTCCAGGCCCGGCGAAGGCCGGGTCGATCTGGGCGGCCTGTTCGTGCCCGGAGTCGAGGGCATGGAGCTCCGCGTCGAGGTCGCCGGCGATGCGATCGTCGCGGCCACCGTGGTGCTGCGCGACAGCGCAGTTCAGCTTCAGGCCTTCGCAGCGCCCAAGAAGGAAGGCATCTGGGGCGAGGTCCGCGAGGAGATCGCCTCCGGCATCACCCAGCAGGGCGGCATCATCGACGAGGTCGAGGGCCCGCTCGGCTGGGAGCTGCGGGCCCAGGTGCCCGTGCAGCTGCCCGACGGCACGGGCGGCGTGCAGATGGTCCGTTTCGTCGGTGTCGACGGCCCCCGCTGGTTCCTGCGCGGAGTGATCTCCGGTCAGGGCGCGGTGCAGCCGCAGGCGGCCGGTCTGCTCGAGCAGATCTTCCGGGACACCGTCGTCCTGCGCGGCGAAGGCCCCATGGCGCCGCGCGACCCGATCGTCCTCAAGCTGCCGGACGACGCGCAGATGGTGCCGGAAGGCGTGCAGCAGGAGGAGCAGGAGGGCTCCCGTTTCTCGGGCGGTATGGGCCAGCTCCAGCGCGGCCCCGAGATCACCGAGGTCCGCTGACGGCTCCGCCGTCACGACAGTGCCGAGAACCAACCGGGCCGTACCCCTCGGGGGTACGGCCCGGTCGGCGTTCAGGCGGACGGGCCGCACCCTCGCGCCCCCGCCCGCAAGCGGCCTTGACCGCATGGCCGTTGCCCGGCCACATGCCCCCCGCACATACTGAGCCGGACACGATCCACAGCCGGGGGGACTCCTGATGACCGAGAGCAGCAGCGCGCAGTCCGGCACGGCCGTCGTCGAGGATCCGGCACGCGGGCCCATGGTGCGGGTCGAGAATCTGCACCGTTCCTACGGCACCGGCGCCGCGGCCGTCCACGCGCTGCGGGGGGTGTCGTTCCAGATCCCGCGCGGAGAGCTGGTCGCGCTCAAAGGCCGCTCGGGCTCCGGCAAGACGACGCTCCTCAACCTCGTCGGAGGGCTCGACTCCCCGGACCGGGGCCGTATCACGGTCGACGGCACCGACCTGTCCGAGCTCGGCGAGAACGGGCTGCTGGAGCTGCGGCGCGACCGGATCGGCTTCATCTTCCAGTCGTTCGGGCTGATCCCGATCCTGACCGCCGCGGAGAACGTCGGAGTGCCGATGCGGCTGCGCAAGGCGGACCCGCGCGAGCGGGAGGAGCGCGTCCAGCTGATGCTCGCGCTGGTCGGCCTCGCCGACCACGCCGCACAGCGGCCCGGAGAGCTCTCCGGCGGCCAGCAGCAGCGCGTCGCCATCGCCCGCGCGCTGGCCAACCGGCCCGCACTGCTGATCGCGGACGAACCGACCGGCCAGCTCGACGCCGAGACGGGCCTGGCCGTGATGGAACTGCTGCGGGCGGTCGTCCGCGGCGAGGGCGTCACGGCCCTCGTAGCCACTCACGACCCCCAGCTCCTGGGGCTCGCCGACCGGGTGCTGGAACTCGGCGACGGCGAGCTCGTCGAACACTGAGCCCATGGCCGGCCGCCACTGAACCGGTCGCCGCGCTCGCCGCACAGAGGCCCTCGCGCACCCCGTCGCCCGCCGCATCAGAATCGCGTCAATACGCACCCCGGAGTCCCGGACCGACCGCTTCGCCCGTTCTGTTCGACGTAAGGTCGACGCTGCGCAAGGCAGTGTTCGAAAGACAATGAGGCCATGGGACGCGGCAAGCTACGGATCTACCTCGGCGCGGCACCGGGCGTCGGCAAGACGTACGCCATGCTCTCCGAGGCGCACCGCCGTGTGGAGCGCGGCACCGACTGCGTCGTGGCCTTCGTCGAGACCTACGACCGGCCCCGCACCGAAGTACTTCTGCACGGGCTCGAGCAGATCCGGCGGCGCGAGATCACCTACCGCGACGCCGTGTCCACCGAGGTGGATGTCGACGCCGTACTGGAACGCCGCCCCGCGGTCGCCCTCGTCGACGAACTCGCCCACACCAGCGTTCCGGGCTCCCGCAACGGCAAGCGCTGGCAGGACGTCGAGGAACTCCTCGCGGCGGGCATCGACGTCATATCGACCGTCAACATCCAGCATCTGGAGTCACTCGGCGACGTCGTCGAGACGATCACCGGCGTACGGCAGCGGGAGACCATCCCCGACGAAGTGGTCCGCAGGGCGGACCAGATCGAGCTTGTCGACATGGCGCCGCAGGCACTGCGCCGCCGTATGGCGCACGGCAACATCTACCAGCCCGACAAGGTCGACGCGGCGCTCTCCAACTACTTCCGACCCGGCAACCTCACCGCCCTGCGCGAACTCGCGCTCCTCTGGCTCGCCGACCGGGTCGACGAGTACCTCCAGCAATACCGCGGCGAGCACAACATCCGCTCCACCTGGCAGGCACGCGAACGCATCGTCGTGGGCCTCACCGGCGGCCCCGAAGGCCGCACCCTCATCCGCCGCGCAGCCCGCATAGCGGCCAAGGGCTCCGGCAGCGAGATCCTCGCCGTCTACATCGCCCGCAGCGACGGACTGACCTCCGCCTCGCCCAAGGAACTCGCCATCCAGCGGACCCTCGTCGAGGACCTCGGCGGCACCTTCCACCACGTCATCGGCGACGACGTACCCTCCGCGCTGCTCGAGTTCGCACGCGGCGTCAACGCGACGCAGATCGTGCTCGGCTCCAGCCGCCGCAAGGCATGGCAGTACCTCTTCGGTCCGGGTGTCGGCGCGAGCGTCGCCAGGGACTCCGGGCCCGACCTCGACGTCCACATCGTCACCCACGACGAGGCGGGCAAGGGCCGGGGCCTGCCCGGCGCCCGGGGCGCCCGCCTCGGCCGTTCCCGGATCATCGCCGGATGGCTCGTCGGCGTGGTCGCTCCCGTGCTGCTCTCGCTGCTGCTCACGAGCCTCGAGAACGGGCCTGGCCTGGCCAACGACGTCCTGCTCTTCCTCTTCCTGACGGTGATCTCCGCCCTGCTCGGCGGGCTGCTGCCCGCCCTCGCCTCCGCCGGCGTGGGCTCGCTGCTGCTGAACTACTACTTCACCCCGCCGACCCACACGCTCGACATCGCCGAGCCCAAGAACCTCGTCGCCATCGTGATCTTCTTCGCGGTCGCCGTCGCGGTGGCCTCCGTGGTGGACCTGGCCGCCCGGCGCACGCACCAGGCGGCCCGGCTGCGGGCCGAGTCCGAGATCCTCTCGTTCCTCGCCGGCAGCGTCCTGCGCGGCGAGACGGCGCTGGACGCCCTGCTGGAGCGCGTACGCGAGACCTTCGCCATGGAGTCAGTCGCGCTGCTGGAGCGGGAGAGCGACGTCGACCCGTGGACCCGCACGGCCAGTGTCGGACCTGCGCCGGCCGTCCGCCCGGACGACGCGGACGTGGACATGCCGGTGGGCGACCACATGGCGATGGCCCTGTCCGGCCGCGTGCTGCCCGCGGAGGACCGCCGGGTGCTGGCCGCGTTCGCCACCCAGGCCGCCGTCGTCGTGGACCGGCAGCGTCTGGTCGGCGAGGCGGAGCAGGCCCGCGAACTCGCCGAGGGCAACCGGATACGCACGGCCCTGCTCGCCGCCGTCAGCCACGATCTGCGCACCCCGCTGGCCGGCATCAAGGCCGCCGTCTCCTCCCTCCGGTCCGACGACGTCGCCTGGTCCGACGAGGACGAGGCCGAACTGCTGGCCGGCATCGAGGAGGGCGCCGACCGCCTCGACCACCTCGTCGGGAACCTGCTCGACATGTCGCGGCTGCAGACCGGGACCGTCGCACCCCTCATCCGCGAAACCGGGCTGGACGAGGTGATTCCACTCGCGCTCGTCGGCGTACCGGCCGAGAGCGTCGAACTGGACATCCCCGAAACACTGCCGATGGTGGCCGTGGACCGGGGGCTGCTCGAGCGGGCCGTCGCCAACATCGTCGAGAACGCCGTCAAGTACAGTCCCGCCGGCACCCCCGTCACGGTCGCCGCCAGCGCCCTGGGGGAGCGGGTCGAACTGCGCGTCGCGGACCGCGGCACGGGCGTACCCGACGAGGCCAAGGAGCGGATCTTCGAACCGTTCCAGCGCTACGGCGACGCCCCGCGCGGCGCGGGCGTCGGTCTCGGGCTCGCCGTCGCACGGGGGTTCATGGAGTCGATGGGCGGCACGCTGACGGCGGAGGACACGCCCGGCGGCGGCATGACCATGGTCCTCACCCTCGAGGCCGTCCCCGGCCACGCGGTGACCGGAGCCGGCCTGCCCGCGGAGGCCACCCCATGACGGCCGGCCGCGTACACACCAGCAGTGGAATCAGCCCGCAGGGGCGGAAAGGCGGGCAGCAGATGACCCGGGTGCTCGTGGTCGACGACGAGCCGCAGATAGTACGTGCCCTCGTGATCAACCTGAGGGCGCGCAATTACGAGGTGGACGCTGCCTCCGACGGCGCTTCCGCCCTCGAACTTGCCGCGGCCCGCCACCCCGACGTCGTCGTCCTCGACCTCGGACTGCCCGACATGGACGGCGTCGAGGTCATCAAGGGCCTGCGCGGCTGGACCCGCGTCCCGATCCTCGTCCTGTCCGCACGCCACTCCTCCGACGAGAAGGTCCAGGCCCTCGACGCCGGAGCCGACGACTACGTCACCAAGCCCTTCGGCATGGACGAACTCCTCGCCCGGCTGCGCGCCGCCGTCCGCAGGGCGGAGCCCGTCGGCGGAGAGGACGACGCGACGAGCGTCGAGACCGAGGGCTTCACCGTCGACCTGGTGGCGAAGAAGGTGCACCGGGAGGGCCGGGACGTGCGCCTGACGCCGACCGAGTGGCATCTGCTGGAGGTGCTGGTGCGCAACACCGGGCGCCTCGTCAGCCAGAAGCAACTGCTCCAGGAGGTCTGGGGCCCCTCTTACGGCACCGAGACGAACTATCTGCGCGTCTACATGGCCCAGTTGCGCCGCAAACTGGAGGCCGATCCCTCGCACCCCAGGCACTTCGTCACCGAACCCGGCATGGGATACCGCTTCGAACGTTGATTTGCCCCTGGTGGCGGCCGGTAGGCTTTCTGTATGAGCGCCGTACCCCGTTCCGCGAAGGCGGCGAAGGAGCAGGCGGCCAAACCGGCCGGCCGCTTCCGTCGCATGCTCGACCGGCTCTCCAGCTCGCAGCAGGACATCGAGTCCGAGGAGCTCCAGGAGGACGCACAGGCATCGGGGTGTATCCGCATCTCCGAATGCAACGACCGCCAGATCGTCAGAGTGACTGGTACCTTGCGCACGGTCACCCTGCGTCCGCGGGCGGGCGTGCCGGCACTGGAGGCGGAGCTCTTCGACGGCACGGCACCGCTGGACGTCGTCTGGCTCGGCCGCCGCTCCATCGTGGGCATAGAGCCGGGCCGCAGACTGATCGCATCGGGCCGGATCTCGATGAGCCACGGTCGACGGGTGCTGTTCAATCCCAAATACGAACTCCGACCACTCGGACAGGAGTAGCCGGTGGCGTCTGTCGACAAGCCGACCCCCACGAACGATCAGCAGGACACCGACGCGAAAGCCGTGACGGAGGCCGCGCTGTTCGAAGCATTCGGCGGCGTGCGCGGCATGGTGGAGACGGTCCTGCCGGGACTGCTCTTCGTCACGATCTACACGATCAACAAGGACCTGCACGTCTCCGCCATCGCGGCGCTCGCCACCGCGCTGGTGCTGGTGGCCGTCCGGCTCGTCCGCAAGGACACGGTCAAACACGCGTTCAGCGGCGTCTTCGGCGTGGCCTTCGGCGTCGTGTTCGCGATGATGACCGGCAACGCGAAGGACTTCTACCTGCCGGGCATGCTGTACACGCTCGGCCTGGCGCTCGCGTACATCGTCACGACGCTCGCGGGCGTTCCCCTGATCGGCCTGATGCTCGGCCCGGTCTTCAAGGAGAACCTCTCCTGGCGCACCCGCAACCCGGGCCGCAAAAAGGCGTACGCCAAGGCCAGCTGGGCCTGGGGCCTGATCCTGCTCGCCAAGTGCGCGATCCTGTTCCCCCTGTACTGGTGGGCGGACACGACGCAGCTCGGCTGGGTCCTGGTGACCCTGAAGATCCCGCCGTTCCTGCTGGCGGTCTACCTGACGTGGGTCTTCCTGGCGAAGGCTCCGCCGCCGATCGACGTCTTCGCCGAGATGGAGGCGGAGGAACGCGCGGAGGAGGCCCGCAAGGCGGCGGCTGCGCAGCAGCGCGAGGCGTAGCGCTGGGTGTGGGGGCCTCGCCCCCACACCCCCTGCTGCGGCTGCCGGGCGTGGCCCGCAGTTGTTTCGCGTGGCGTCCGGGTGCGCTTCCGGGCGTGGCCCGGCGCTTCGGG
The DNA here is from genome assembly GCF_055566095.1 of Streptomyces sp. NPDC027962. Lineage (NCBI taxonomy): Bacteria > Bacillati > Actinomycetota > Actinomycetes > Kitasatosporales > Streptomycetaceae > Streptomyces > Streptomyces sp. NPDC027962. Next base: position 56,954 of record NZ_JBVHTA010000010.1, on the reverse strand, counting down.
CCGGGCGTCTTGGGCGTGGCCGGGTCCGTATCCGGTGGTGTCCGGGTGCCGCTCCGGTGGGCGTGTCCGGGACTGCTTTCCTCACCGCGCTTCGCGCGAGTTGCGACGCTTTACGTCCCGAACACGCCCCCCTGCGCGTCCCCCTGCCCGCGGCCGACGGTTTCGCTCCCCCCGGTGGATCACCGCACCGCCCCCACGGCACCCAGTCTCCGTGTCGGACCACCCCCACCGTCTACGGCATCCGCACGCCCGTTGCGTTCCCACCGGGAAAGGCGATGCTGCCCACAACGCCGACGCGACGGTTCCGCTCCCCCGGGAGAAGCCCACCCCGGCCGTGGGAAACGGCCGCCGGCCGGGTGGTCCCGCGACCGGCGGGAGGGGGGCGGGGTCGCAGGAGGGGGGTGTCCGGAAGTAAAGCGTCGCAACTCGCGCGAAGCGCGGTGAGGAAAGCCATTCCGGGCACCCCCCTCCGGAGGCCCCGACCCCCACACCACCCACAAGGCAGGGACACCCCCGGAAACACCACACCCCCGGACCGGGCCACCACGGGGACACCCCGGAAACACCACACCCCCGGACCGGGCCACCACGGGGACACCCCGGAAACACCACACCCCCGGACCGGGCCAAGCGCGAGCCCGGCGCCCCCGGGCTCAGCCCTCCGACGGCGGGAGTTCGCGGCGGACCGAGAGAAGGTCCTCCAGTTGTTCCTCCCGCGCCTGCGCCGCCACGAACAGCAGTTCGTCGCCCGCCTCGAGCGTCTCCTCCGGGCTCGGCGTGAGAACCCGCGACCCCCGGATGATCGTGACCAGCGACGTGTCCTGCGGCCACGCCACCGCGCCCACCTGCGTGCCCGCCAGCGCGGACTCCGGCGGCAGCGTCAGTTCGACGAGGTTCGCGTCGCCGTGGCTGAAGCGCAGCAGCCGCACGAGGTCGCCGACGCTCACCGCCTCCTCCACCAGCGCCGACATCAGGCGTGGCGTGGAGACGGCGACGTCCACGCCCCACGACTCGTTGAAGAGCCACTCGTTCTTCGGGTTGTTGACCCGCGCGACGACCCTCGGCACCCCGTACTCGGTCTTGGCGAGCAGTGACACGACCAGGTTGACCTTGTCGTCACCGGTCGCGGCGATCACCACGTTGCAGCGCTGCAGCGCCGCCTCGTCCAGGGACGTGATCTCGCAGGCGTCGGCCAGCAGCCACTCGGCCTGCGGTACGCGTTCGACCGAGATCGCGGTCGGCGCCTTGTCGACGAGGAGTACCTCGTGCCCGTTCTCCAGGAGCTCGCCCGCGATGGAACGGCCCACCGCACCGGCGCCCGCAATAGCGACCCGCATCAGTGACCGCCCTCCTCGGGGCCTTCCGAGAAGGCCTCCTCGACCTTCGCGATCTCGTTCGTACGCATCATCACGTGCACGAGATCACCCTCTTGCAGCACCGTCTGGGAGGTCGGCAGGATCGCTTCGCCCAGCCGGGTGAGGAAGGCGACCCGCACGCCCGTTTCCTCCTGCAGTCTGCTGACCTTGTGGCCGATCCACGCCGGCGAGGTGTGCACCTCGGCCAGCTGGACCGCGCCACTCGGATCGCTCCACAGCGGCTCCGCACCGGACGGCAGCAGCCGCCGCAGCATCTGGTCTGCGGTCCAGCGGACGGTGGCGACCGTCGGGATGCCCAGGCGCTGGTAGACCTCGGCACGCCGGGGGTCGTAGATACGCGCCGCGACGTTCTCGATGCCGAACATCTCGCGCGCGACCCGCGCCGCGATGATGTTGGAGTTGTCGCCGCTGCTGACGGCGGCGAACGCGCCGGCATCCTCGATGCCCGCCTCGCGCAGGGTGTCCTGGTCGAAGCCGACGCCGGTGACGCGCCGGCCGCCGAACCCGGATCCCAGCCGGCGGAAGGCGGTGGGGTCGCGGTCGACGACGGCGACCGTGTGCCCCTGCTGCTCCAGGGTCTGCGCGAGAGCGGCTCCCACTCGCCCGCAACCCATGATGACGATGTGCACGACCGTCCTTCCGGCTCTGTCAATGGCGGTACAAGTCAGTAAGGCAATACAGGGTCTCAGACTCCGCCCCGTGCGGGTACGTGCGGTCCGTCGTCCGGTCCGTCAAGAGGGCACGGTGGAGCAGACGCGTTAAGATCCCGCAGGTTGTGGCCCGCTGGTTGGGTTCGGCTCATATCGAACGCTTACGATCCTCAGCGTGTCCAAACTGACCGACGTCCCCAAACGGATCCTGATCGGCCGGGCGCTGCGCAGTGAGAAGCTGGGGGAGACGCTCCTCCCCAAACGCATCGCTCTCCCCGTCTTCGCTTCCGACCCCCTGTCCTCCGTGGCATACGCGCCGGGCGAAGTGCTGCTGGTCCTGTCCGTCGCGGGTGTGTCGGCGTACCACTTCAGCCCCTGGATCGCCGCCGCTGTCGTGGTGCTGATGTTCACGGTCGTCGCCTCGTACCGGCAGAACGTGCGCGCGTACCCGAGCGGCGGCGGTGACTACGAGGTCGCGAACACGAATCTCGGCCCGAAGGCCGGCCTCACCGTCGCCAGCGCACTTCTCGTCGACTACGTGCTCACCGTCGCCGTGTCGATTTCCTCCGGGGTGGAGAACCTCGGCTCCGCGATCCCGTTCGTCGTCGAGCACAAGGTGTTCTGCGCCATCGGGATAATCGTTCTGCTGACCCTGATGAACCTGCGGGGCGTGAAGGAGTCCGGAAAGCTCTTCGCGATTCCCACGTACGTCTTTGTCGCCGGTGTCTTCATCATGATCGTCTGGGGTGCGTTCAAGGGGATCGTCCTCGACGATTCCATGCGCGCCCCGACCGCCGACTACGAGATCAAGCCGGAGCACGAGGGCCTCGCCGGCTTCGCCCTCCTCTTCCTGCTGCTGCGCGCCTTCTCCTCCGGCTGTGCCGCGCTGACCGGTGTCGAGGCCATCAGCAACGGCGTCCCCGCCTTCCGTAAGCCCAAGAGCCGGAACGCGGCGACGACGCTGCTGCTCATGGGCGTCCTCGCCGTCACCATGTTCTGCGGCATCATCGGCCTCGCCATGGCCACCGGCGTGAAGATGGCGGAGTTTCCCGCGAAGGACCTTGTCGCGAACGGCGTCCCCGTCGGCCCCGACTACGTACAGAACCCGGTGATCTCGCAGGTCGCGGCCGCCGTCTTCGGGCCCGGCACGTTCTTCTTCGTCCTGCTGGCCGCGGCCACCGCCCTGGTGCTCTTCCTCGCCGCGAACACCGCGTACAACGGCTTCCCGCTGCTCGGCTCGATCCTTGCGCAGGACCGCTATCTGCCGCGCCAGTTGCACACCCGCGGCGACCGGCTCGCCTTCTCCAACGGCATCGTGCTGCTCGCGGGCGCCGCGATCCTGCTGGTCTGGCTCTACGGAGCCGACTCGACGAAGTTGATCCAGCTCTACATCGTGGGCGTCTTCGTCTCCTTCACCCTCAGCCAGACTGGCATGGTCCGGCACTGGAACCGTCACCTGAAGGCGGAGCGCAACAAGGCCAAGCGCCGTCACATGATCCGCTCGCGCGCGATCAACACGTTCGGCGCCTTCTTCACCGGCCTGGTGCTGGTCGTGGTGCTCGCCACGAAGTTCACGCACGGCGCGTGGGTCGCCCTGCTCGGCATGGTGATCTTCTTCGGGACGATGACCGCGATCCGTAAGCACTACGACCGGGTCGCCGAGGAGATCGCCGCACCGGACGAGCCCGGCGACGACAGCGTCCGCCCCTCCCGCGTCCACGCGATCGTGCTCGTCTCCAAGGTCCACCGGCCGACGCTGCGCGCCGTCGCCTACGCCAAGGCGATGCGCTTCGACACACTCGAGGCGATCAGCATCAGCGTCGACCCCGCGGAGACGAAGGCGCTGCAGAAGGAATGGGAGCGACGCGGCATCAACGTGCCGCTGAAGATCCTCGACTCGCCCTACCGGGAGATCACCCGGCCCGTCATCGAATACGTGAAGGGCCTGCGGACCGAGAGTCCGCGCGACGTGGTCAGTGTCGTCATCCCCGAGTACGTGGTGGGCCACTGGTACGAGCATGTGCTGCACAACCAGAGCGCGCTGCGGCTCAAGGGCCGCCTGCTGTTCACCCCCGGTGTGATGGTCACGTCGGTGCCGTACCAGCTGGTGTCGTCCGAGGCCGCGAAGAAGCGGGCCGGGAAGCGCCAGGACTGGAACGCCCCCGGCTCGGTGCGCCGCGGCCTCGTGGACCAGCGACCGAAGGAGCCCAGCGGCAAGGCCTGAAGGACCTTCCGCCCGACGTAGACTGGTGGGTCTTGTCCCTTCGGGCCCCCCTTTGATCTCTGGAGTCACCCCACCATGCAGAACGCACCTGAGTCCTCGCTGGTCGGGCAGGAGTACGAGGTCGAGGTCGGCCCGGTCGCGCACGGCGGCCACTGCGTCGCCCGCACGGGAGACGGCCGCGTGCTGTTCGTCCGGCACACGCTGCCCGGCGAGAAGGTCGTGGCCAGGGTCACCGAGGGCGAGGTGGACTCCCGTTTCCTGCGCGCCGACGCCGTGCGCGTCATCGAGGCGTCCAAGGACCGCGTCGAGGCGCCCTGCCCGTACGCCGGCCCCGGCAAGTGCGGCGGCTGCGACTGGCAGCACGCCAAGCCGGGGGCGCAGCGCCGCTTCAAGGGCGAGGTCATCGCGGAGCAGCTGCAGCGGCTCGCCGGCCTGACCCCGGAGGAGGCCGGCTGGGACGGCACCGTCATGCCGGCACCGGGCGACAAGCTCCCGGCGGGAGAGGTGCCCGGCTGGCGCACGCGTGTCCAGTACGCGATCGACGCCGACGGCCGGGTCGGTCTGCGCAAGCACCGTTCGCACGACGTCCAGCCGATCGACCACTGCCTCATCGCCGCTCCGGGCGTCAGCGAGCTGGGCATCGAGAAGCAGGACTGGCCGCAGATGGAGACGGTCGAGGCGATCGCGGCGACCGGGTCGAGCGACCGCCAGGTCGTCCTCACCCCGCGCCCCGGCGGCCGCCTCCCCCTGGTCGAACTGGACAAGCCCGTCTCGGTTCTCCGGGTCGAGGAGCGCGACGGCTCGGTCCACCGCGTCCACGGCCGCGCCTTCGTCCGCGAGCGCGCAGACGAGCGCACGTACCGCGTGGGCATGGGCGGCTTCTGGCAGGTCCACCCGCAGGCCGCCGACATGCTGGTCAAGGCCGTGATGCAGGGTCTCCTGCCGCGCAAGGGAGACATGGCGCTCGACCTCTACTGCGGCGTCGGCCTGTTCGCGGGCGCGATCGCCGACCGGGTCGGCGACCAGGGCGCGGTCCTCGGCATCGAGTCCGGCAAGCGTGCGGTGGAGGACGCCCGTCACAACCTCCAGCACTTCGACCGGGTCCGCATCGAGCAGGGCAAGGTGGAGTCCGTCCTGCCGCGCACCCGGATCTCCGAGGTCGACCTGATCGTCCTCGACCCGCCCCGCGCGGGCGCGGGCAAGCAGACGGTCAAGCACCTCTCGGGCCTCGGCGCCCGCCGCATCGCTTACGTGGCCTGCGACCCGGCGGCGCTGGCGCGCGACCTGGCCTACTTCCGCGAGGGCGGCTACAAGCCGCGCACGCTGCGGGCGTTCGACCTGTTTCCGATGACCTCGCACGTGGAGTGCGTGGCGATTCTGGAGCCGGTGCGATAGGCATCTGACCTTGGGATTTTCCGAGCTTGCTCCGTCCGTTCGACCTGTGTCCCCCTACGCATGATGTGGCTCGTCCAGCGAGAGCGAAGCGTGCTTCGACCTGCGGCTCTGTGGGGCGGTGCGCACATGGCGGACCTAGCGCCGCGCGGGGCGAGTGTCGGCGGACGGCGACGAGGCCGTCCACGTTCTTGTCGCACAGGAACGACAGGTTGTCGGAGCCGTCGCAGCTGTAGTCGCTACCAAGGACGGTGACCGGGCCGCCGGTGTCCAGCATCATGTTGCGGGAGTAGACGGCTGCGTCGAACTTCCCGGCCAGCAGGTCGCTTTCGAGGCGCGCGGACGTGCGCACTTCCAGCTTCACCGTGAACCCGGTCTTCTTCTGCTGCTGCTGGAGCACCTGGGCGGTCTCCGGCAGCTCGGGACGGTCGTTGTAGGTGGCGATAGTGATGCTCTTGCCGTCGGGGTCGGCGGCCTTCGCCCGGCCGTTTGGCCCGACGCGCTTGCCGGACGCCCAGGTCAGGGCCGGCCCGTAGAGGCCCTGGGCTGGCTCGTAGCCCTCGTGCACGTCCTTGGCGATGACGGAGGTGTCGATCGCCTCGCGGGCGGCGGCGCGAAGTCCCGCGTCGGTGAAGGCGCCGGACTCGGCGGCGGCGACGGCCTTCGCGGTGACGGCCTCGCCGTCCTGGAACTTCGCGTCCCGCGGGGTGAACACCCAGCTCTTGCCGCCCGGTTCGCTGTTCCACGGCTCGGCGAGCGCGGGCGCGGTTGCGCCCGAGCCCTACTGGACAGTCCAGTGAGCAGGGGCGTAGGGCCGCTGGCGATGCGGCTGGGTCCGGGGTGCGGCGGCCGCCTGATTCCGCTGACTCGCCTTTCGAGGCCGGATCCATGTCCAGTCGCCGAAATGCCGGCCGGACGGCGGTACTTGTGGACAGCCCGTGCGGTCACCCGTAACCGCGGCGGCTGCGGCGAGCCGGGCAGGACGTATGCCATCGGGCTGGGCTGCGAGATCCGCCACGCCCACCGCCTGGTCCACTCCGGCGGCCTCGACCTCACCAACGGCTCCTCCGCCACCTCCATCGGACGGGTTGCCAGGTCTGCGAACGCCTCGACCGCGCCCAACGCGCGGCCCCGCCGCTCGGACGACTCTTGCGCATCGACCACAACAGCAGCACGTTGGTGCCGTACCCGGTCGACAACGGTGGGCCGGGCTGACCGCCGGCCAGGACCATCACTTCCCGGCGACCGTCCCCAGGAAGCGGATGTGCGGCCGGTCGCCGGACCCGGCACGGGTCACCGTGGCCCGTACCCCGTAGACGTCGGCGATCAGGGACTCGGTGAGGGTGGCGGCCGGAGTGCCGGCGGCCACCGCTCGTCCGTTCCGCAGGACGACGACCTGATCGCAGTACATGGCGGCCAGATTGAGGTCGTGCAGGGCGACGACACTGGTGACGGGCAGTTCGGCGACGAGGTGCAGCAGGTCGAGCTGGTGGTGGATGTCGAGGTGGTTGGTCGGTTCGTCCAGCAGCAGTTCACGGGGCTCCTGGGCGAGGGCGCGGGCGATCTGTGCGCGCTGGCGTTCGCCGCCGGAGAGCGTGTGCCAGGGCTGGCCGGCGCGGTCGGTCAGGCCGGTGCGCTCCAGGGCGGTGCGTACGGCGTTCTCGTCCGCCTCGGTGGCGGGGGTCCAGGCGCGGCGGTGCGGGATGCGGCCGAGGCGTACGACGTCGAGGACGGTCAACTCGACAAGGGCGTCCGCCTGCTGCTCGACGACCGCCACGCGCCGGGCTACGGGGCGGCGGCCCCAGTCGGGCAGGGGGCGTCCGTCGAGGGTGACGACCCCGGAGGTGGGGGCGAGGACGCCGGACAGCAGCCGCAGCAATGTGGACTTCCCGGAGCCGTTGGGGCCGAGCAGTCCGGTCACGGAGCCGGGGCGGGGGGTGATGCTGACACCGTCGAGGATCAGCCGTCCGTCGATGGAGCGTCTGACGCGGTCGGCGGCGAGGGTGGACAGCTGCGCCGCGGCCGCCTGCTCATCCGTACCGGCGGTCATCGCGTCCTCCTCGTGCTCGTGCTCGTGCGGTACAGGACCAGGACGAACGCCGGGACGCCGACAAGGGAAGTCACCACGCCGACCGGTACCTCCTGGGGGTCGAGGACGGTACGGGCCAGGGTGTCGGCCCACACCAGGAACACCGCCCCGGCCAGCGCGGTGACCGGCAGCAGGCGGCCGTGCCCCGGGCCCACAAGGGCGCGTGCGGCGTGCGGCAGGACGAGCCCGACGAAGCCGATCGCGCCCGCCGCGCTGACCAGAGCGGCCGTCAGCAGCGCGGTCACGCACAGCAGCACCAGCCGGGTCCGGGCGACCGCGACGCCGAGGGTGGCCGCCGCGTCCTGGCCGAAGGCGAAGGCGTCCAGCGTGCGCGCGTACCCGAGACACACCACCAGCGCGAGTGCCAGGACGGCCAGGCAGAGCCACACCTCGCTCCAGCCGGCCCCGCTGAGCGACCCGAGCAGCCAGAACAGCACGCCCCTGGTGGTCTCCGCGTCGGCGGCCGTCATCACCACGAACGAGGTCAGCGCGGAGAACAGTTGCATGGCGGCCACCCCGGACAGCACCACCCGGTCCGTGGCCCCGCCGAGGGTGTGGCTGAGCAGCAGCACCAGCGCGAACGAGCCGAGCGCGCCCACGAACGCGCCCCCCGAGATGGACAGAACACCGCCCCCCGCACCGAGGACGACCACGACGACGGCGCCGGTCGACGCTCCGGAGGAGACCCCGAGGACGAACGGGTCGGCGAGCGGGTTGCGCAGCAGCGACTGCATCACCGCCCCGCACACGGCGAGCCCGGCCCCGCACACCGCGGCGAGCAGGGTGCGCGGCAGCCGCAGGTTCCACACGATGCCGTTTCGGATCGGGGACAACTCCGTCGTGCCCCATCCCAGATGGGAGGCGACCGCGGACCAGACGTCGCCGACGCCGATGTCCGCCGGGCCGATGGTGACGGCCACGGCGACGGATGCCGCGAGCACCGCCAGCCCGGTGCCCAGGCCGGCCGCGGTCCGCAGGGTACCGGCGGCGGACCGCGGCGGGCGGGCCGCGGGCCTGTGCAGAGCGGTGGTCATCCGCCGAGTCCGTACTCGCGCAGCGCGGCGGCGACCTTCTCGACTCCCTCGACGGTGCGGATCGTGGGGTTCATGGCCTGCCCGCTGAGCAGCACGTACCGGTTGTTCTTCACCGCGTCCATGTTCCGCGTCGCCGCATTGGACTCCAGGAACGCGATCTTCTTCGCGGCGGTCTCCGCGGTCTGCGACTTACGGGTGAGGTCGCCGATGACCAGCACGCCGGGGTTGCGGTCGGCGACGGTCTCCCAGTTGATCTGGGGCCACTCCTGCGTACTGTCGTCGAAGACGTTCTTCGCGCCGAGCGTGTTCGTGATGATGCCGGGTGCGCCGCAGCAGCCTGCCATGTAGGGGGACTCCTGGTTGGCGAACCAGTACAGGATCGTGGTGTCCTTGGCGTCGATCCCGGAGGTGGCCTTGGTAACCCGGTCGTTCAGCTCCGTGACCAGCTTCTCGCCGCGCTCCTCCACCCCGAAGGTCCGGGCCAGTTCACGCACCTCGCGATAGACGGTGTCCATGGCCAGCGGCTTCGTCCGTGAGCCGTCGCCGTCGCCGCTGTTGTCCTTGCCCTCGCAGTCGGCGGGCGAGAGATACGTCGGCACTCCGAGTTCCTCGAACTTCTCGCGTGGGGCAACCCCGCCCTTGCTGAGGGTGGAGGCGAAGGAGGAGGCGACGAAGTCCGGCTCGGTGTTCAGGACCTTCTCGAACGACGGCGCGTTGTCGGCGAGCCGGGGCACCTTCGCGTTGGGCTTCTCCAGCCCCTTCATGACCGGGTCGGTCCAGGTGGCGGTGCCCACCATCCGGTCGGCAAGCCCGAGGGAGAGCATGATCTCGGTGGTGCCCTGGTTCAGGGACACGGCCCGCTTCGGCGGGGCCTCGACCGTCGCTTTCTGCCCGCAGTTGTCGAGTGTGACAGCCCGGGCCCCGGCTTCGGCGGACTTCCCTGACGCGTCGGACGACGAGCCCGAACCGCACGCGGTCAGCAACAGGGCCCCGGTCAGGAGCAGAAGGGAACAGTGGGCGGGACGTGACAGCTGCACGTTGGCTTCCTAGGCGTCGGGGCCCATGCGCGGGGCCCGTTCGGACGGTCGGCTGCCAGCAGGTCTTCGGACTCGGGATCATCCTGACGGGGCACCTTCCCAGACCCGGCCATGGCCGGGTCCAGTGGTTGTCGCCCCGCCCGTCACCCTCACCGCTGCGCGTCAGTTCCGGACTCTCACCGGATTCCCTGACCCGTGCACGCGGACGTCCGTGTGCACGAGTGCGACTGGCGCCCGGAAGTTACCACGGCCTTACCTACTTCCGCCGGAGTGTCTGCGGTACTCGCGGTCGCCGGCAGCGCGATCCGGAGTGTCACCGGCAGGATGCGAACCCGCGCGCGGCTCAGGAGAAAAGGCCGTGCCCACTACCGCGCCAGCTCCGCTTGACCAGCCCACGCTGCGCATGGGCCCAAGCCGTGTTCGAACTTTTTGGGGGCGATGGGCACGGCACTGGACGCTGCGGCGATCTCGGGGAAGCCTCCTCCGTCCTGTACAGGGAGGGACGGGTGGTCGGCTGTGACGCTCGTTTGACGCTCCGAGCGCCTGCACGCGGTATGGCAAGCCGAAAAACCTGCTCTGACGGGTGAAGCCCGAAGAACGCGCAGCAGCCCTGGCCAGTGCTGTGACCGGCTCCGCGATCCGCCCGGCGAGCTCCGCCTGCGGGACCACCGAGCCCCCCGCCGACGACAGGGCGAAGAACACCGCCGAGAAGATCACCCTCACCGACGCCTCCGGCCAGAAGGTCGTCCTGAACGGTCCGGCCAAGAAGGTCGTCGGTACCGAGTGGCACGAGGTCGAGCTGCTGATCTCGCTGGGCGTGGACCCGGTCGGCGTCGCCGACGTCAAGGGCTACAAGACCTGGGACAGCGCGGTCCCGCTGAAGAACGAGCCCAAGGACGTCGGCACCCGCGGCGAGCCCAGCATGGACACCATCGCCGCCCTGCAGCCGGACCTCATCGTCGCCAGCACCGACCTGCCGCCGGCCGCCGTGAAGCAACTGCGCAAGGTCGCCCCGGTGGTGGAGGTGAAGTCGGCCAACGCGGCCGACCCGATCGGGCAGATGACGAAGAACCTCGATCTGCTCGCCCAGGCCACCGGCACCACCGAGAAGGCCGGCGAACTCAAGAAGCAGTTCGAGGCGAAGATCAAGGAGGGCAAGGAGACTCTCGCGGGAGCCGGGCTCGCGGGTGCGAAGTACGCCTTCGCCGACGGGTACGTCGTCTCCAACCAGACGTCGATCCGCCCGTTCACCAGCGGCTCGCTCATCGGCGCGGTCAACGAGGAGCTCGGCCTGAAGAACGACTGGTCGGTCAAGGGCGACCCGGCGTACGGCCTCGGCACGACGGACGTCGAGGGCCTGACCAAGCTGGGCGCCGACGTGCACTTCGCCTACATCGGCAACGACGGCGACCAGAACAGCACCCCGTTCACCGGCGCCCTCGCCAAGGACAAGGTGTGGACCTCGCTGCCGTTCGTCAAGAAGGGCAACGTCCACCGCCTCCCCGACGGCATCTGGATGTTCGGCGGTCCCGAGTCGATGAACAAGTACGTCGACTCCGTCGTCGCCGAGCTGACGAAGAAGTAGGGAAGAAGCAGCACCATGGCCGTCACCGCGACCACCCCCGCCACCCGTCCGTCGGCGGCCACGTCCCGCACGGCCGCGGCCGCGGTGACGGCCGCACTGCTCCTCCTCGTCGCGGGCCTCGCACTCGTCGACATCACCCAGGGCACCGCCTCCGTCGGCGCCACCGAGGTCTTCAAGGCCCTCACAGGCCGCGCCGACGCCGCCGACGCGTCCGTCGTCATCGCCTCGCGGCTGCCGAGGATGACGGCGGGGCTGCTCGTCGGGGTCGTCCTCGGCATGGCGGGCGCCGCCCTGCAGGCGGTCAGCCGCAACGTCCTCGCCGCGCCCGACACCCTCGCCATCAACGCCGGCTCCTACTTCGCCCTCGGGCTCACCGCCGCCACCGGCCTCTCGCTCCCGCTGTTCGCCTCCTCCGGCATCGCCTTCGCCGGCGGACTCACCGCCGCGGCCGTCGTGCTCGGATTGTCCGGCCTGGGCTCCGGCACCATCCGCCTCGTGCTGGTCGGCAGTGCCCTGACCCTCGGTCTGACCGCCATGACCGAGGGACTGGTCCTGCTGTTCCCCCAGGAAGCCGAGGGCGTCTACCACTGGAACCAGGGAAGCATCTCCCAGAACGGTTTCGACGGCGTCCTGCAGATGGCGCCCATCGGTGTCATCAGCCTCCTCGGGCTGCTGCTCCTCGCCCGCCGGGTCGACGCCCTGGCCCTCGGCGACGACGCCGCCCGCGGCCTCGGCGTACCCGTCCGCGCCACCCGCATGACCGCGGTCGTGCTCGCGGCCCTGCTCGCCGCGGCCGCCGTCACCCTGGCCGGTCCGGTCGGTTTCGTCGGCCTGTGCGCCCCGGCACTCGTCCGTCCCCTCGCCCACAGGTTCCGCGGCTTCGCGCGGTCCCGTATCGGCATACCGGTCGCGGGTCTCGTCGGCGCCGGGCTCGTGCTCGGCGCGGACGTGCTGCTGCGCACCCTCGTGCCGGCGGACACGGCCGTCGCCGTGCCGACCGGCGTCGTGACCAGCCTTGTCGGGGCCGTCTTCGTGATGGTCATGGCCGCGCGGCTGCGGGACACCGCCGGCGTCGCCACCGACCGGCTGCGCATCAGGAGCCGCGCGGCCCTTCTCGCCGTCACGGCCGCCCTGGTCGCGGCATTCGTGGGCGTGACCATCGCGGCCGTCCTCCTCGGCGACGCCAAGCTGCTCCTCGGCGACGTCACCAACTGGGCACTGGGCCGGGCCGGACAGACCATCGGCTTCGTCCTTGACACCCGCGTGCCCCGGGTCCTCGCCGCCCTCCTCGCGGGCGCCGCCCTCGCCCTGGCCGGGACGCTCGTCCAGGCCGTGACCCGCAACCCGCTCGCCGAGCCCGGCATCATGGGCGTCTCCGGCGGCGCCGCGCTCGGCGCCGTGCTCCTCGTGACCACCGTGCCCCTGGCCAGCGGGTGGGGCGTGGCCGGTGCCGCGTGCGCGGGCGCCGCGGGCGCCTCCGTCCTGCTCTTCGGGCTCGCCGCGCGGGGCGGGTTTCAGCAGACCCGGCTCGTTCTCGTCGGATTCGCCATCCACTCGGGGGCGGCCGCCCTGGTCAGCCTGCTCATCATTCTCACCGACCCGTTCAACGCCACGAAGGCGCTCACCTGGCTGTCCGGCTCCACATACGGCCGGACCCTGCCCGACGTGGTGCCCCTCGCCGTCGCACTCGCCGTGGGCGTGGCCGTCGCGGTCGCTCGGCGCACCGAACTCGACCTCGTCTCACTCGACGAGGACACCCCACGACTCCTCGGCCTCGACCTCGGACGCGGGCGCCTCGGCTTCCTCGTCCTGAGCGTGCTGCTCAGCGCCACCGCCGTGGCCGCCGCCGGAACCATCGGCTTCGTGGGACTCGTCGCCCCGCACGCGGCCCGCGCCCTCGTGGGCCGCCAACACGCCCGCGTGGTGCCCGTCGCGGTGCTCCTCGGCGCCGTCCTCGTGTGCACCGCGGACCTGGTGGGCCGCACCGTCATCGCACCGGCCCAGCTCGGCGCCGGTCTGATGACCGCTGTGATCGGCACGCCGTACTTCCTCTACCTGCTGGTGCGTGGCCGCAGATAGGGAAGTGCCGCAACCGATGCGGCGACGTGGTTCCGGATTCGCGAACACGTCCGCGAGCGAGGTCGACGGGGCGGCCCAACGCCGTCGACGGCGGCGGGGATTCGAGGCCGCCACCCTCGCCGCCGAGGCCACCCCGACACCGCTACCGGGCGCCGCCCGGCCTTGTTCCGTGTCGTCGAAGGACGAGGACGCCGCCCGTAAGGATCTGGCACGTCTGGTACGGCGAGTGGCTGCGCACCGTTCTGTGGCTGCTGTGACTCCCGGTCGCGGCACTGCTGCCGACCCCGGCTGCTGCCGCCCGCTCAGCGGGCTGAGCGCCTGGGCGCACCGACACGGCGCGAGTGCGTCTCCCTGCCGGGCTGGGCGGTCCGGGGCCGCCGGCCGGGTGGCCGCCCCCTGGCCGGCGCGGCCAGGACCGCCGGCGCCCTCGCCCTCACCGGCTGCGGGCGGGCACCGGATCGGGCAGCGGCGGTTCGGCGGACGGCAAGACGAAGCCCCAGCGCGGCGGGCAGTTCCGGGCCCTCTTCACCGGGGGCGGGGAACAGGAGACGATCGACCCGCACGCGGAGTCGCTGGCCATCGACATGGCCCGCACCAAGGCGCTGTTCGACCGGCTCGTGGAGTTGGACGGGAACATGGCGCCGGTGCCGAGGCCGGCCGAGAAGTGGGAGTCCAACGCCGACACGACGGTGTGGCGGTTCACCCTGCGGGACGCCACGTTCCACGACGGGAAGAAGCTCACCCCTGAGGACGTGCTCTTCAGCTTCGCCCGCATCCTTGACCCGAAGGCGACCACGCACTTCGCGCAGGGCCTGCTGTCGGTCGTCGACCTGAAGCAGAGCCGCGCCGCCGGTAAGAGCACCCTCGAACTCCGGCTGAACCGGCCGAGCGCCGAACTCCCCGGTCTGCTGGGCACGTTGGGCACCCCGATCGTCAGCTCCCGTTACTCCGACCCCGCCAAGCCGGCCGGCACCGGTGCGTTCCGGCTGAAGTCCTTCCAGGCCGGGGCGACGACGCGCGGCCGGTCCCGCCCCGCCACGGCACCGCGCACCCGGTCGAGCCGGGCCCGCAGCTCCGCCCGACGCCGGTGAGGGCCAAAGCCGCGAGATCCTACCGTGGCTGAAATCGTGCGCACCAGTGGCCGGTGGGCCGGGGCCCCTCGAGGCGCCCCGGCCCACACGACACCGTGGTCAGGAAGCGGCCAGCTCGCCGCGCACGGTGCGCGCGGCGGTGACCAGGTTCTCCAGGGAGGCCCGGGTCTCGGGCCAGGCGCGGGTCTTCAGGCCGCAGTCGGGGTTGACCCACAGTCGTTCGGCCGGGATCGCCTTCAGGCCCGTGCGCAGCAGCGCGGCGGCCTCCTCCGTGCTGGGAACGCGCGGCGAGTGGATGTCGTACACACCGGGACCGGCCTCGCGCGGGTATCCGTGGGCGGCGAGTTCGCGGGCGACCTGCATGTGGGAGCGGGCCGCCTCCAGGCTGATGACGTCGGCGTCGAGGTCGTCGATGGCTTGGACGATGTCGCCGAACTCGGCGTAGCACATGTGGGTGTGGATCTGGGTGTCCGGGCGGACGCCGGCGGTGGTGAGCCGGAAGGCTTCCGTAGCCCATGCCAGATAGCCAGAGTGGTCCGCGGCGCGCAGCGGCAGCGTCTCGCGCAGTGCGGGCTCGTCCACCTGGATCACCGATGTGCCCGCGGCCTCCAGGTCGTTCACCTCGTCGCGCAGGGCGAGGGCGACCTGGCGGGCCGTCTCGCCGAGGGGCTGGTCGTCGCGGACGAAGGACCAGGCCAGCATCGTGACCGGGCCGGTGAGCATGCCCTTCACAGGGCGCGAGGTGAGGGACTGGGCGTACGACGTCCAGCGCACCGTCATCGGCTCGGGCCGCGAGATGTCGCCGGCCAGGATCGGCGGGCGGACGTACCGGGTGCCGTAGGACTGGACCCAGCCGTGCTGGGTGGCGAGGTAGCCGGTGAGCTGCTCGGCGAAGTACTGGACCATGTCGTTGCGTTCGGGCTCGCCGTGCACCAGGACGTCGATGCCGGTCTTCTCCTGGAAGGAGATGACCTCCTGGATCTCCGCCTTGATGCGTTCCTCGTAGCCGGCGGTGTCGATCCGCCCGGCGCGCAAGTCCGCCCGCGCGACGCGCAGTTCGCCGGTCTGCGGGAACGACCCGATGGTAGTGGTCGGCAGCAGCGGCAGCCCGAGATGGCCGCGCTGGGCCGCGGCACGTTCGCCGTACGGCTGGGACCGGCGCGTGTCGGCGTCCGTGACGGCCTCGGCACGGTTGCGTACGGCCGGGTCGCGGGTGATCGGCGAGCCCGCGCGGGAGGCCAAGTCGGCGCGATTGGCGGCGAGTTCGGCGGTGATGGCGTCGGTGCCCTGGGCGAGGCCCCGCCCGAGGGTGACGATCTCGGCGGTCTTCTGCTTCGCGAAGGCCAGCCAGCGCAGGATCTGCGGCTCGATGTCCCACTCGGACGCGGTGTCGAGCGGCACGTGGAGGAGGGAGCAGGAGGCGGCGACGTCGACCCGGTCCGCCAAGCCCAGCAGGGTGCCGAGGATGGACAGGGACTTCGACAGATCGTTGATCCAGATGTTGCGGCCGTTGACGACACCGGCGACCAGTCGCTTGCCGGGCAGACCGCCGACGACGGCGAGCGCGTCCAGGTTGGCCGCGGCGGCCTCGGTGAAGTCCAGGGCGAGGCCCTCGACCGGGGCCTTCGCCAGCACCGGCAGTGCCTTGCCGAGCCGGTCGAAGTACGAGGCGACCAGCAGCTTCGGCCGGTCGGTCAGCGCCCCGAGGTCGCAGTAGGCGCGCTCGACGGAGTTCAGTTCCGCAGGGAAGCGGTCCTGCACGAAGGCGGGCTCGTCCAGCTGCACCCACTCGGCGCCAGCCACGCGCAGGTCGGCGAGCACCTCGGCGTACACCGGCAGCAGACGGTCGAGCAGGGTCAGCGGTTCGAAGTCCGTGGGGACGCCCGGTGCGGGCTTGGCGAGGAGCAGGTAGGTGACGGGGCCGACCAGGACCGGGCGGGCGGTCAGGCCCAGCGCCAGGGCCTCCTTCAGCTCGGCGACCTGATTCGTCGAGTCTGCCGTGAACACGGTGTCCGGGCCCAACTCGGGCACGAGGTAGTGGTAGTTGGTGTCGAACCACTTGGTCATTTCCAGCGGCGCGACGTCCTGGGTGCCACGGGCCATGGCGAAGTAGCCATCAACGGCGTCGGCCTCGACGGCGGCGCGGTGGCGCTCGGGGATCGCGCCGACCATGACGGTGGTGTCGAGGACGTGGTCGTAGTACGAGAAGTCACCGGTCGGCACTTCGTGGATGCCGGCGTCGGCGAGCTGCCGCCAGTTGGCGGCGCGCAGGTCGGCGGCTGTGGAGCGGAGGGCGTCGGCGGTGACGCGGCCATTCCAGTAGCCCTCGATCGCTTTCTTCAGTTCCCGGTTCTGTCCCTGGCGGGGGTAGCCGTAGACGGTGGCCCGTGCTGCCGCGGCTGCGGACTTGCTGGTCACGGAGATCTCCTTCGCGAGACGATTCCCTGAGATCCCGGAGACGGGACGAGAACGCGAAGGGATGACGAACCGGACGGAACCGACCTCGCGCGACAAAGCGCGGTCGTCCGCCTGGTATGTACGCCGACCCGCCCTCGAGGTCACCGAGATCTCCGTGCGCGGAATGGTCCGCGCACGGGCAGTTGGCAGGTCTTCGGACTCGCGAGCACGTCCTCCTGGCCGGAGGACACCTACTGGCCGTCGCTTCCCAGGTCCGGTACGTCGGGCCCAGTGCGTATGACGGCGGTCGTTCCCGCTCACCGCTGCGGGGCAGTCCCGGATTCCCACCGGGTTCCCTCTTGCGACGCCCCGCCTGGCGGACGGGGCGAACCAGCTGCTCCGGCCACCCTAGGGGGTGTCGCCCCTCAGCCGTCCAGGATCTGGAAGGTGACACAGAGCACGTCGGAGGAGGAACGCCGAGGGGCGGGAAGCGCCGCGCTCGCGCTTCTCGCCCTTCCCCTGTCCACCGCCGGGACCCTCACCCCGGCGGCCGTGCGGGCCCCTCAGCCCGCGTCGTACCAGGCCCTCAGCCCTGGTCGTAGGTGTGGAAGCCCCGGCCGGTCTTTCGGCCCAGCAGTCCTGCCTCCACCATCCGCTGGAGCAGCGGGGGAGGGGCGTAGAGGGGTTCCTTGAACTCGTCGTAGAGCGACTCGGCGACGAACGCGACGGTGTCCAGGCCGATCAGGTCGGCGAGTTTCAGCGGGCCCATGGGGTGGGCGCAGCCGAGCTCCATGCCGGTGTCGATGTCGGTGGCGGTGGCGAAGCCGGATTCGGCCTGCACCGGCGGCGATCATCGCCTTGGTCAGCTCGAAGGCGTTCAGCGGGCCGCCGAAGCCGGCCTCCGCGTCCGCGACGATCGGCGCCAGCCAGTCGGTCGTGTCGCCGGCGTTCTCGGCGGTGGCGATCTGGTCGGCGCGCAGCAGCGCGTTGTTGATCCGACGCACCACCTGCGGGACGGAGTTGGCCGGGTAGAGACTCTGGTCGTAGTAGGTGTGGCCTGCCTGGTTGGCGTCGGCGGCGACCTGCCAGCCGGACAGGTAGATCGCCTGCAGGCCCGCCTTGACCTGCTGGACCGCCTGACCGCCGGTGAGCGCGCCGAGGGCGTGGATGTAGTCCCGCTCGTGCAGCTGCCGCCACAGCCGCTCGGCGCCGGGCCGGCGGCACCTGCCCGCTGTGGAACGTGTACGAGTCCTTCGCCGCCCCCGGCCGCATCCACGTCCAGGTGGCCGAGATGCCCGACGGGCAGCGCTACCTGTGGACGGCCCGCGCGGTCACCCGGCACCGCGGCGGCTGGGGCGAACCCGGCAAGACGTACGCGATCGGCCTGGGCTGCGAGATCCGCCACGCCCACCGCCTCGTCTACTCCGATGGCCTCGACCTCGACAACGCCTCGGCCACCACCCCGATCGGCATGGGCTGCCGGGTCTGCGAACGCCTCGACTGCCCCCAGCGCGCCGCACCGCCGCTCGGCCGCGCCCTGCGCATCGACCCGGACAGCAGCACCTTCGTCCCCTACCCGGTGACCGACCCCGACGCACGGCCGGACCGAGGGGCGGGCCGCGGGTAGGGCCGGTGCCCGACGCCCCGGCCGCTTCCGGCTTCTAGACGACTCCGGGCGTCACCAAGCCCGGTACGGGGCGTGGCCTGCCGTCGGCATCGATGGCGACGAACGTGAGCCGCCCGGTCGCGACCTCAGTACCGGGCCCGGCCGCGTTCCACCGCTCGGCGGTGACCCGGACCCCGACCGTCATGGACGTCCGCCCCGCACGTTCGAGTTCGGCGTGCACCGTGAGCAGCCGACGAACACCCCAGGCGTTCGGCTACCCCCCCAACTCGACCCGTCTGTGGAGTCCGACACGCATGGGAGGCGAAAACGACCATTCCATTACTTAACGCGGAGGTCATTCGGAGCATGTTGAAAATGAGTGTCATAATCATATAGAAGTATGGGGTGCTCATCCCTCGACAAGTGCTGGAGCGTCCGGCGGTCGCACCCCGGCCCTTCGCGCTCACCGCACTCCGGCATCCCCTCGTCTCCGCGCTCCTGGCGGATCACCGTGCCCTGCTGGCCGACCTCCTGGACGGCCTGGGGTCTCCCCTGCACGTCGTACTGCCCGAGGTCTTCGAGGACAACGTCGTCAGGCTTCGCCGGGCGTTCGCCGAGTCGGCCGCCGATACCGGGATCCTCTTCGCCAAGAAGGCGAACAAGGCTGACTGCTACGTTAGTTCGGCTGCAGCCCTGGGGATCGGGGTCGATGTCGCCAGCACCTCCGAACTGATCAAGGCGCTGGCCGGCGGAGTGCCCGGACACCGGATCGGAGTCTCCGGACCGGAGAAGGACGACACGCTGCACGCTCTCGCCGTTCAGCACGGCTGCCTGGTCGCCGTCGACTCGACCAGCGAACTCCGTCGGCTCGCCGCGACCGCCCGGCTCGCACGGAGACAGGCCGTGGTGCTGCTGCGGTCCCGGACCACCAGTCAACCGGCAAGCCGCTTCGGAATGTCCGACGCCGAGCGCGCGGCCGCCGTCGGTCTCTGCGCGGAACTCGCGGAACACATCAGCCTCCGAGGCTTCTCCTTCCACCTCAACGGCTACTCCAGCGCGGAACGCGCGACGGCGGCGAACGAGATGATCGAGCACTGCCTCGACGCCCGGCGGCGCGGCTCGACGACCGCCGAACTGGTCGACATCGGCGGCGGACTGCCGGTCCGCTACGTAGAACCTCGGCTCTGGAACGAGTTCCTCGCACAGAACGAACCGGCCCATTACCACGCGGCCAAGGACTTCGCCGACTTCTACCCGTACGGCGGCCAGCCCGCCGACCAGGCGGTCCGCGCGATCATGGCGTACCCGGTCGAGAGCGGCGAAAGCCTCGCCGCGAAGGCGGGACGCCACGGCATCCGGTTCGTCGTGGAGCCCGGCCGGGCCCTGCTGGACCAGGCGGGATTCACCCTCTTCCGCGTACAACAGGTGGACGACCGGCGGGAGTCCGACGGGTACGCGATCGTCACCGTCGCCGGAAGCAGCTTCAGCCTCTCCGAGCAGTGGTTCAACAGCGACTACCTCCCCGACCCGCTGCTGATGTCCGCCCGGCCGGGTGCCGACGAGCTGTTCCCGGCCTGTGTCGCGGGCTCGACCTGCCTGGAGAGCGACATGGTCACCTGGCGGAAGATCGGCTTCCCGCAGCCCGTACGCCGCGGTGACCACCTGGTCTACCTCAACACCGCCGGATACCAGATGGACTCCAACGAGTCGCCGTTCCACGACGCCCGCCTGCCGTCGAAGGTCGTCGTCCGTCTGGGCGACGGCGCAGCCGCCCCGCGCTGGCGGCTGGACGGCATCCGATGAGACCTCGAACCGAGCCACACACAACCCCCATGAAGGAGAAGACCCGCATGCCCCCGAGTTACGCCCCGCCCGGACAGCTGTGGCTGTTGCCGCAAGCGCAGCAGGAAGGACTGGACCTCGACCACCGGCGGGTGATCGAAGTCGTCGAGCGGGCCTACCGCGCGCTGCGTGAAGGCGGTTCGGACAACCCGGTCAAGACGATCATCGACGATCCCGGCCACCGCTCGCTCAGCTACTCGATGGTGGCGAGGGACGGCGGCAGCGGCACCGTCTGCTTCAAGGCCGTCTACGAGTTCGACCCGCGCCGCAGCCGGGACAGTTACCGCTTCCACTCGTTCGTCTTCCTCGTCGACGACACGACCGGGGCCCCCATCGCGCTCATGGACGTGGTGAAGCTCGGCCCCCTGCGGTCCTCGGCCACCACCGCCCTGTTCGCCCGCGCAGCATGTCCCGACGCGCGGACCGCCCTCGTCGTCGGCACCGGCGTCCAGGGGCAGGCGGCCCTGCCGATGCTGGTGGCGGCGATGCCGGAGCTGGAGCGTCTGCAGGTGTTCGGCACGTACCCCGAGGGTCTGCGCGCCGTCCAGGAGAGTGTCGAGGGCCGCGAGGTCGAGATCGTCAAGGACCTGCGGGAGGCCGCCGGCCAGGCGGACATCGTGATCGGCGCCGCCGGCCTGTCCGCCACGGAGGAGGTCCGGCGCGACTGGATGAAGCCAGGCTCGGTTGCCGTCCTGCTCGGGTACGGCGTGCACGCCGACGTGTGCCACGGCGCGGACTACCGGATCGCCACCGACACCGCCCAGATGCACGCCACCTGCGACGACCTGCGGGGCGAGGACGGCAACCTGCCGTCGGTCGACGCCCAGCTGCCGGACATCCTGCTCGGCCTGGCACCCGCCCGCCGTCGCCCGGAGGACGTGGTCTTCGCCTACAACAGCGGCATGGCGGTCACCGACGCCGCGCTCGGCCGGTACATAGCCGACCTCGCGCGAGCGGACGGGCGCGGGGAAAAGGTCAATTTCTGGTGAATACCGACACAACCGATACAGCCGACACGACCGACACGACCAGTACGAGGCCGACGGGATCGCCCGGCGGCGCCTGGTGGGTCAAGAACTCGGGCGCGCTGCTCAAGCTCGCCTTCCCGTTGATCCTGACCAACTTCGCCTATGTCGCGCTGACCACGGTCGACATCGTCATGCTGGGCAGGCTCGGCGCGGTCGAGATCGCCGCCGCCGGTCTGGCCATCGTGCTGTTCAACCAGCTACGCACGACCGGCACGGGCCTGGTGACCGGCGTCAGCAACCTGGTCGCCGAAGCCCGGGTGCGCGACGACGGCGAACGCGTCGGCGCGCTGCTGTTCGCGGGCTTCTTCTGGGCGACCGTCTGCGGTGTGGTGTTCTGCGCAGCACTGCTGCTCGTCGGCCCGCTGCTCGTCCTGCTGGGCCAGGACCCGACCGTGGTCGACAGGGCGGGCGAGTTCCTGATGGTCTTGGCGCCGGGGATGCTGCCCTGCCTGTGGTTCCAGAACCTGCGGCACTTCACCACCGGCCTCAAGCGGCCCGGCCCGCTGCTGGCCATCACGCTGGCCTCGGTCGGCGCGACCATCGGCCTGAACTACATCCTGATCTACGGGAAGTTCGGCCTGCCCGCGTTCGGATTCGTCGGCGTCGCGATCGCCACCGTCACGGTCTTCCTGCTGTCCTTCCTGGCGTTCGTCGCGGTGATCCTGCGCGACAGCACCCTCCGCCCGTACCTCACCTCGCCCCACGCGCGGCGCTGGAACGGGGACGCGGTTCGCTCGGTCTGGCGCCTCGGCCTGCCGATCTCAGGAACGTACGCTTCGGAGGCCGGCTTCTTCAGCGTGCTCACTCTGGTCATCGGCTCCCTGGGTGTCGAGGCCCTGGCCGCGCAGACGGTGCTCAACCAGATCGTCTACATCGTCTTCATGATCTCCGCCGGCGTCTCCCACGCGGCGTCCATCCTCATCAGTGAGGCCGACGGCCGCGAGGACTACCGGGAAGCCCGCGGGCTGGGGCTGCTCGGCACGGTCTGGGGTGTGATCGCGACGCTGCTGGTCGCCGTCGTGTACCTGGTGGTGCCGGACGCGATCGTGTCCCTGTTCATCTCCGCGGAGCACGCCGACAACGCGGACATCATCGCGCTGACCGTGACCGGACTGCTCATCGCCGCCCTCATGCAGGTCTTCGACGCGACCCAGAACATCGGCAACGGCATCCTGCGTGGCATCGGCGACACCGCCGGTCCCTTCCGGATCTCCCTCGTCGGCTACTGGCTGATCGGGCTGCCCGCGGGCTATCTGCTCGGGGTCACCGCCGGCTGGGGCGTCGAGGGCGTCTGGACCGGCCAGACCATCGGCCTCGCCGCCACCGCCGTTCTCCTTCTGGTCGCCTTCCTGCGCCGCGCCGACCGCCTCCACCGGAAGAAGTCCGGCGCACCCGTCACGGAACCGGAGCCGTCATGAACCCCGTTCTCACGCAGACCCCTTCCACTTCCCTGATACGCAGGGATGTGGCGGGACTACCGCTCTACGATCCCGGCGCCGACCCGGACGAGGTGGCCGCCCTCAGCGGCTCCGGCCGCGTCATCAAACTCTCCAACAACGAGAACCCGTTCGGCGTCTCCCCAGCGGTCGCCGAAGCCGTGCGGAAGGCCCTGGCCGACGGCGTCTCCCGCTACCCCGACCCCACCGGGCGGCGTCTCGCCGAGGCCGTCGGGAAGAGTCTGGACGTGCCGACCGACCGGGTCGTGCTCGGCAACGGCTCGGAGAACATCCTCGAGCTGCTCTGTCAGGCCGTCCTCGACCCCGGTGATCTGGTGGTCACCCAGGCGCCCGGTTTCAGCCTGCACGAGACTTTCCCCCGCGTCATGGGCGCCCAGGTCCGGAAGGTCCCGGTCACCGCCGAGTGCGGGTTCGACGTGGACGCCTGGCGCGACGCGCTCGCGGCGGGACCCAAGCTCGTCTTCCTCGCCAACCCGTGCAATCCCACCGGCGCGATGCTCGACGCCGGCGAGCTGGCGCAGATCGTGGCGGCCCTGTCGGAGTCGTCCCTGTTGGTACTCGACGAAGCGTACGGCGAGTTCGCCCGCTCCCGCCCCGGCTACCCCGACGGACTGGAGGCACTGCGCGGGCTGGACCGGCCGTGGATCGTGCTGCGTACCTTCTCCAAGGCGTACGGCCTGGCCGGCGTCCGCGTCGGCTACGGCATCGCCTCCGACCCGGCCCTGATCCAGGCCCTGGACCGGGTCCGTACCCCGTACAACGTCAACCACCCGGCGCAGGAGGCTGCCATCGCCGCGCTGGCGGACCAGGCGCACCTGGCGGACACGGTCCGCCGCACCGCCCTGGAGATCACCAGGGTCACCGACCGCTTGCGCGCCGCGGGACTGCGCGTGGTGCCGTCCTCGGCCAACTTCCTCTTCATCGACACCGGCCGGCCTGCCGACCATGTCGCCCGGGAGCTGCACCACGCCGGAATCATCGTCAAGGCGTGGCGCGAGCCGAGGTACGAGACCTACATCCGGGCCTCGCTGTCGACCCCCGGGGACAACGACGTCTTCGTCCGGTGTGTGACCGAGATCTGTGCGAAGGACAAGCCGTGATCACCAGCAAGATCTCCGACCTGATCGGGCGGACGCCACTGCTGAAGCTGCCTGTCGCGGAAGGCAGGGCTTCCGTCCTGCTGAAGCTGGAGCAGTTCAACCCCACCGGAACCGCCAAGATCCGGATGGCCCGGAACATGGTCGACGAGGCGGAGGAAGCCGGGCTTCTCGCCCCCGGCGGGTGGCTGGTCGAGTCCACCTCCGGCAACACCGGGCTCGGCCTCGCGCTCATCGCCGCCGAATGCGGCTACAAGTTCACCGCCGTGGTCGACAACCACTCCAGCGCGGACAAGCTGCGCGGCATGCTCGCCTACGGCGCCGACATCCTCAACGTCGCCGGGGACGAGGAAGGCCTCGCCACCGCCGAACGCGACACCACGGCCGAGCGGCTCGCCGCCGAGCACGGCGCCTACTGGACCGCGCAGCACCGCAACGAGGGCAACCCCAACGGCTACCGGCCGCTCGCCCGCGAGCTCCACGACGACCTGGGCGACGACATCGACTACCTGTACGGGGCCGTCGGCACCGGCGGCTCGCTCTGCGGCACCGGCCGCTTCCTGCGGGAGCGTATCCCCGACCTGAAGGTCATCGGCGTCGAGCCGGTGGGCTCCGTCGTCTTCGGCGGCGAGGGCGCGCCCTACCACCAGTCGGGCACTGGTACGCCGGCCGGCTCGGAGATCGGCTGTGTCGTCGACTACGACGTCTTCGACGAGGGGCTCAAGGTCAGCGACGCGGAGGCCTTCGAGACCTGCCGCTACCTCGCCAGGAACCTCGGTGTCCTGATCGGTGGTTCGGCGGGCGGCGTGGTGTACAAGGCCCTGGAGCGGGCGGAGTCCGCGTCCCCCGGCACCACGATCGTCGTCCTGGTCTGCGATGGCGGCGACAAGTACTTGGACACCGTGTTCAACGACGACTGGATGGCCGCCAACGGCCTGTTCGACGAGAGGGTCGTCCGCCGACTGGCCGCGATGCTGCGATAGCGCCGCGCGACGCCCGACGACGCAGTCGGGACGGTTCCCGGACGTCGAACCGCCCACCCGGGGCGCCGTGCTGACGCACTCTCCCGGCCGAGTGGCTCGGCCGCCACCACCTCTTCTGTCCCTTCGAACCACCTGGTACTGTGCACCCGATGAAAATGAAAACGATTTCCATAATAGGTACGACTCTGGCGGTGTTCGCAGTCGCGGGATGCGCCGACAACTCCACCTCCGGGTCGGACGGAAAGGCCTCGGCGACGCCGACGAGCGCGGCGGCCTACCCGTTCACCCTCAAGAACTGCGGCACCGACGTGACCTACAAGTCCGAGCCGAAGAAGGTCGTCACGCTCAACCAGACCGCCGCCGAGATCCTCATCCACCTCGGCGTGGGTGACCGGATCGTCGGCACGGGCTATGAGATCGAGAAGACGCCCCCCGCGATCGCCGCGCAGTACGAGAAGATCCCGCTCCTGTCCGCTCCCGGGGCGGAGATCAAGCACGAGAAGCTGCTGGAAGCCCAGCCGGACTTCGTCTACGGCTCCTTCGCGAGCATGTTCACCAAGGAGCAGTCCGGCGAACGCAAGCAGCTCCACGACCTGGGCGTCCCCACCTACCTGACCGAGTTCGACTGCACGTACCACGAGAGAGTGGCCGACGCGGACTTCACCATGCTGTTCGAGGAGTACCGCCGGCTCGGCAGGATCATGGGCGTGCCCGACACCGGCGAGAAGCTGGCCACCGAACAGCAGGCCGTGGTGGACAAGGCGGTGGGCACCGTCAAGAAGCGGGACAAGCCGCTCAAGGTGATGTGGTTCTACTCCACCTACGAGGGCACCCCGTGGGCCGCAGGCCCCGGCGGCCTGCCCCAGCACATCTCCGAACTCGTCGGGGTCGAGAACATCTTCGCCGACGCCAAGACCAAGTGGGCCGAGGTCAGCTGGGACGAGGTCGCCGCCCGCGACCCCGACGTCATCATCCTGGCCGACCTGACCCGAGGCGAACCCAACGACACCGCCAAGGAGAAGATCGACCTCCTCACGAAGGACCCCCTCACCAGCAAGCTCGCCGCCGTCAAGAGCGACCGATTCATCACCATCCCCGGCAGCCACATGGACCCCGGTTACGGCAGCGCGTCCGCCGTCCCCGCGCTGGTCGACGGCCTGAACAAACTCGGGTGACCCGTCCACCATCATGACGACGAGTTCACACGAGACCGCCGTGCGCACCGAAGCCCCGACCTCCCGCCGCGAAGGGGCTCCGGTGCGCCGGCGGCGCGCCCCTACGGCGGTGCTCCTGCTCCTGGCCGTGACCGCACTGCTGGTGTCGGTCGTCGCGGCGTCGCTGTTCGGGAGCGCGGACGTCCGGCCCCTGGACGTCGTCTCCACGATCCTCCGGCACATCGGCCTGGGCGGCCTCGCCCCCACCCCGGCACTGCCGGGACTCCTCGACGCCCTGATCTGGGAGTCCCGGTTCCCGCGAGTCCTGCTCGCCGCCGTCGTCGGGATGGCCCTTGCGGTCTCCGGCGCGGTCCTGCAAGCGGTGACCAGAAACCCCCTCGCCGACCCCTACCTGCTGGGAGTCTCCTCCGGAGCCTCCACCGGCGCGGTCGCCGTGCTCCTGCTGGGCATCGGCGGCAGCGTCTCCCTCTCCACCGGGGCGTTCGCCGGCGGCCTGGTCTCCTTCGGCCTGCTGCTGCTCCTGCTCGGCGGAGGGCGCGTCGCCAGTCCGTCCCGCGTGGTGCTGACCGGTGTGCTGGTGTCCCAGTTCTTCGCGGCGGTCACGTCGGTCATCCTCATGGTCAGCGGCGACGCGAACTCCACCCGCGGCTTCACCTACTGGCTGCTTGGCACCCTCGGCGGCGCCCGGTGGGAAGGCGTGACGGTCACCGTCTTGATCATCTTGATCGGCGTGATCGCCATACAGTTCTTCGCGCCCGCCCTCGACGCCTTCACCTTCGGGTGGGACTCCGCGGCCGCTCTCGGCATCAACGTCACCGCGGCCCGCGTCTGGCTCATGGTGCTGACCTCCGTCATCACGGCGGCCGCCGTCGCGGCCTCCGGCGCGATCGGCTTCATCGGCCTGCTCATCCCGCACGCCGTCCGCATCCTGGCCGGCCCGACGCACCGCTCGCTCCTTCCCCTGTCCGCGATCACCGGCGCCGTCTTCCTCATCTGGGTCGACGTGTTCGCGCGCACGGCGTTTGCGCCCCACGAACTGCCCGCCGGCGTCATCACCGCCCTTCTCGGGGCGCCCGCCTTCGCGCTGGTCCTGAAGCGTCTGGAGTCCTGATGGGACGCATCACCACCACCCACCTCTCCTGGTCGGTCAAGGACCAACGGCTGCTCCACGACATCGACATGGCAGCTCACGACGGAAGGGTCACCGGCCTCCTCGGACCCAACGGCTCCGGCAAGTCGACGCTGCTACGCCTGCTCGCAGGACTGCGCCGCCCCGACTCCGGAACCGTCCACTATGACGACACCGGACTCCAGGACCTCGGCCGCCGCGTGCTGGCCCGACGGCTCGCCGTCGTCGAACAGGACGTCACCGCCCACCACCACGTCACCGTCCGCCAAGTCGTCGAACTCGGCCGCACCCCCTTCCGCGGCCGATTCGACGCCCTCAATGAACACGACCGGCGGATCGTCGACGCGGCACTGGAGCGGACCGACCTCACCGACCGCCAGGACCGGAGCTGGCACACCCTCTCAGGAGGCGAGAAACAGCGCACCCAACTCGCCCGCGCCCTCGCGCAGGAGCCCCGGGAGATCCTGCTCGACGAACCCACCAACCATCTGGACATCCGCCACCAGCTCGAACTCCTGGACCTCCTGACAACACTGGACGTCACCTGCGTAGTCGCCCTGCACGACCTCAACCTCGCCGCCCGGTACTGCGACCACCTCGTCCTCCTCCAACGCGGGCAGGTGGTCGCATCGGGTACCCCAGAGAGCGTGCTGACCCCGGACCTGGTCAAGTCGGTCTACGGCGTCGAGGTGCTCGTCGACCGCGAACCCGCCACCGGCACCCTGCGCATCACCTACCTCGCCACCGCCACACGAGCAGCTGCCGTGCAGGCGACGCAGCCCGATCCCCGGTAGGGCCGTCGGCTGCCGGCCGGACGCCCGACCTCTGCTGACGACACTGACATGGCCACCGACTCAGTCGGTGGCCATGTCAGTGTCGTGCTTCGGGAACGGAACCGGGCCGCCTCGCCGCCGCACGAGTGCGGCGTCGATGTTGACCTCGCTCATGTCATTGACGATGACCGCGAACCGCAGCCCTTCGCGGTTGCTCAGGACGTGGTTGAGCAGCGTTGTCTAGCCCGCTCCGAGGAAGCAGGAGAGGACGGTGACCGGCAGGTGGTCGGACGGGGGCACGTTCTCAGCCCTCGGGGTGGACGAGGCCGCGCTCGTACGCCTTCACCAGGCGCAGGGCCCCGGCGGGTCGCCCTCGTTCGCGGCGCGCTGACGTGGCTGTCGCCCACGAGGGACAGCCGACAGCCGGTTTGTGCGAAGGGTGCAATCCGGTGATCGATGACAACTTCGTCCGGCCCCATCGGTGACGACCGAGCGCATGCCGGAGGAGTCTCATAGCCGCTCCCGGGCCGCCCGGTCGCGGACGCCCAGGACGTCACCCGCACGGACTCGGTGCGACTCGGTGCGCGGCACGTCCCGGGTGCTCCGATCCGCGTCGGCCGCCGATGGGCGTGACCCCTGAGGGAGCCGGGACCAGTCGGTACCCGCCGTCCTCGCGTCGCACGTGTCCGGCGGTCGGCGGCGGGAAGTGGCTTCCAAGCAGGAGAGTTGACGT
Source organism: Streptomyces sp. NPDC027962 (assembly GCF_055566095.1). Classification (NCBI taxonomy): domain Bacteria; kingdom Bacillati; phylum Actinomycetota; class Actinomycetes; order Kitasatosporales; family Streptomycetaceae; genus Streptomyces; species Streptomyces sp. NPDC027962. The sequence goes on along the minus strand of NZ_JBVHTA010000010.1, from coordinate 28,177 downwards.
ACCGGCCAGTGAGTCGAGCACCTGGTTCCGGGTCCTGGCCGCGAGTTCGGGAGCGATGTCCACGCAGCTGCAGAGCTCCGGATGCGCCATCTGGACCGGGTGGTGGATGCTGTCGCCGGTGACCAGTGCGGTCTCGCCACGGCTGCTCAGTTCCACCGCTACCTGCCCCGGTGTGTGGCCGGGGGTGGGCAGCAGACGGATGCCCGGCGCGACGTCCGTGCCCTCGTCCGCGACATCGATGAGGTCGAACAGACCTGCTTCCCGGACGGGATGGACCGAGTCCCGGAACATCTGCCGACGCGCCTCCTCCATGTCGACACCCGCCCAGTAGTCCCACTCGGTGCGCGAGGCGAGATAGCGCGCGTTCGGGAAGGTGGGCACCCAGGCGTCGCCCTCGGCACGCGTGTTCCACCCCACGTGGTCGGCGTGGAGGTGGGTCAGGACCACGACGTCAACGCTCTCCGGCGCGAAGCCCGCCGCCCGTAGCCGTGCTTCGTAGTCGCTGTTCAGGTTGTGCCAGGCAGGGTTGGCGCGTCGCTTCCCGTTTCCGATGCCGGTGTCCACCAGCACCCGCATGCCGTCCACCTCGACGGCGAAGCTGTGACTCGCCAGGCGCAGGACGCCTTGTTCGTCGGCGAATTCGGGGCTCAGCCAGGGAGTCCGGCTCACGAGGTCGGTGGTCGCCCCGGGCAGCAGCCACGGACCGGTCTGGGCAGGCAGGACCACTTCGTCGATGCGTCGTACGGTGTGGTTGCCCACCGTCCACGCAGGGGCGGGGGAAGTGGTGGACTCGGTCGTCTGCGATGAGGTGAACACGGCGACTTTCCTTACCTGTTGTGGGTCGCGAGGACGGAGGTGTCTGGAGCGGGTGTGTCGGGTGAGGCGGGTGGGTAGTTGCTCGTTGCCGGGCCGGAGCGGGCCTCGGGAAACGGTGTCCGGCGCCGACTGCGCAGCGGCGCGGTCAGCGTCGCGACTGCGACTGTCGCCAGTACGGCCACGCAGCCGGCATAGGCCAGTGCTGCCGCACGCAGTCCGAAGCCGGCGGTGAGCGCGCCGGCGCCGATGGCGGGCAGACTCATCGCCAGGTAGCTGAGTACGTAATAGGACGCGAGCGTGCCGCCCTTCTCCCGGGCCGGAACCGAGTCGACGACCGCGCGCACCGCACCCTGGGAGACGGCTCCGAAGCCGAACCCGGCCAGCGCCGCCCCGGCGAAGAGAAGTACGGGGCCGGCGAAATAGAGGGCACCCAGGGTCAGGACGGCCGCCGGAATCACCGCGCAGCTCCCAAGAAGAGCGGAGACGTCGGCACGCATCCTGCGCATGAAGTACACCGTCGGGGCGGCGACGGCCGTCAGCGTGAAGAAGACCATGCCGCCCGCGTATTCGGGTCCGCCGGGGGAGATGAGCCGTGCGAAGCCCGGTCCCAGGGACGAGTAGAGGCCGCCGAGTGCCCAGACGGCGACGACGCCGGAGCCGTTGAGCAGGAGAGCGTGGGCGGCCGCCGACGGCAGCGCCAGGTGGGGCCGCGTCGAGCGCAGTGCTCCGGGACGGCGGCGGACGGTCTCGGACGTCGAGACGAGGGCGATGGCCTGCGCGGCGAACACAGCGATCAGGGCCGCGTACACCGTGATCGTCGGAGCGGGGGCGAAGCGCACCATGAGGGTGGCTGTCAGGACGCCGGCCGCCATGCCCGTCACCGGCGCGATGCTGTTGGCCAGAGCGGGGCGACCCGGCCGGGCGGGGTCTTCCAGGTCGAGGAGAGCCGCACCCGCTGCGCTGGTCGCCGCGCCGGTCGCGATGCCCTGCAGCACGCGGGCGCCGATCAGGGTGGTCAGGCCGCCGGCCGTCGCGAACAGTGCCATGGAGGCGACCTGGACCGCGAGCGCGCCCAGGAGCACGGGGCGGCGTCCGACATGGTCGGAAAGAGTTCCGGTCGTCAGTAGTGCGATCAGGAGCGCCAGCGCGTAGGCGCTGAAGACCACGGTGACGTTGAGGGCCGACAACTGCCACTGAGCCTGGTAGTGGGGGTACAGCGGGGTCGGCGCGCTGGATGCGGCGAGCAGCGCGATCAGGATCGAGGCGTGCAATGCGAATGGCAGGCGTCCGGATGAGGTGCGGGGAGACACGAGGCCCGCGGAGGCGCTCTGCATGAGGGTCCTTCCCGGGTTAAAAGCAATTGGTTTGCTTTAAGTCACCGTAGATCCTACGATCGACTAAAGCAAACAATTCGCGTTTACGGTGATCGGGGGTCCTGGACCAGCCCCGGCCCGGCGCGCCGCACCAGACCCGGAAGGACGCCATGACCAGCGAACTCACCCCCCAAGAGGCAGCCCGCGGGGCGCTGCGGGCGGGGCTCCCCCTCGGGGACGGCCGACACGAAGAAGTGGCCATGACGGCCAACTACATCCACGCCGTGATCAGCACGTTGCGCGAGCTCGATTTCGGCGAGACCCTTCCCGCGTCCTCCTACCGAGCCGGACAGGGGAACGCCGATGCAACCGTTTGAGCTGTCGCTGACCGAAGCCTCCCGTGCGGTGCGCGCACGGGAGCTGTCCCCCGTCGAACTCACCGAATCGGTGCTCGCCCGTATTGCCGCCGTCGAAGGACAACTGGGCGCCTACGTCACCGTCGCCGCCGACACAGCCCCGGCCGCAGCGGTCCGCGCCGAACGGGAGATCTCCAGAAGCGGACCGCGCGGGCCGCTGCACGGGATCCCCATGGCGCTCAAGGATCTGATCGACGCAGAGGGGATGCCCACCACGGCGAGCTCGCACGTCCGGGCAGGGCATGTGGCGGAACGCGACAGCCGGGTGGTCGAACGGCTCGGCGCCGCCGGGGCCGTCCTCCTGGGTAAGACGCACACGCATGAGTTCGCCTACGGCCTGACCACTCCGCAGACGAACAACGCCTGGGACCACAGCCGGGTCGCGGGCGGGTCGAGCGGCGGCTCGGCAGTAGCTGTCGCCGCCGGCGGGGCGACGTTCGCCATGGGCACGGACACGGGCGGTTCCATCCGGGTCCCCGCGGCCCTGAACGGCGTGGTGGGCCTCAAGCCGACCTACGGCCTGGTCCCACGCACAGGCGTGACCTCGCTGTCCTGGTCCCTGGACCATGTGGGCCCTCTCACCCGCACCGTCCAGGACGCCGCGCTGGTGCTGTCGGCGACCGCCGGCCACGACCCGCGCGACCCGGCGAGCGTGTCCGGCTCCATGCTGGACCGCTTCCCGGGAGGTGACCTGAGAGGAGTGAAGGTCGGCGTGCCGCGGAACCACTACTTCGACCAGGTCACGCCCGAGGTCGAGGAGTCCGTACGCGGCGCGATCGAGCGGCTGGCGGAGCTTGGGGCGGAGCTCGTCGACGTCGAGATCCCGATGGCGCGTTACATCCAGGCCGTCCAGTGGGGGCTGATGGTTCCCGAGGCCACCGCGTACCACGAGCGGTCGCTGCGGGCCGCCCCCGACCTGTACGGGGCGGACGTTCGCATCCTGCTGGAGGCCGGCGAACTCACCTCTGCGGGCGACTACCTCCGCGCCCAGCGGGCCCGCACCATGATGCGAGACGCCTGGGCTCGCATGTTCGACGGAATCGACGTCCTCGCCGCGCCGACGGTGCCGATGACCGCCGCCGAGGCGGGGCAGGAAGCCGTCGAGTGGGCCGATGGCACGACCGAGGCCGTGTCGGACAGCTACGTCCGCCTCTGTGCCCCCGCCAACATCACCGGCGTCCCGGCCCTCACCCTGCCGGTCGGTCACGACCGCGCCGGACTGCCGATCGGTATGCAGCTGATGGCACGCGCCTTCCGCGACGCGACGGTGCTCCGTGTCGGCCGGGTCTACGAGGAGTCGGTGGCCGGCGCGGGGCGGCTTGCTCCCCTCGCTGCCTGAGGGAAGGCGGACGTTCCAGCCGGCATGTGATCGCGTCGCCGCAGGGGCGTCGCCGTGCTCGGGTGCCCGGAGACGTGGCCCTGGCGGTCGCCGACGTTGGCCACCGCCTAGAAGCAACGGATTCGCATTAAGGTGGATCGCATGAGCCCCAAGCCCATGGCCCGCCCCGGCGGGCGCAGCGCACGCGTACAGGAGTCCGTCCACGCGGCGGTACGTGACCTGGTAGGGGAGGTGGGCCGCGACGCGCTCACGGTCCCGATGGTGGCCACTCGGGCGGGCGTGACCCCCTCTACGATCTACCGTCGCTGGGGCGACCTGCAGGAACTCCTGTCCGACGTGGCCGTCGAACGACTGCGTCCGGAAACGGATCCGGCCGATCTCGGAAGCCTGCGGGCCGATCTCGACGCGTGGGCGGAGCAGTTCCTCGACGAGATGGCCTCGCCGCCCGGGCGCGCCTACATCCGGGACGCCCTGCTCGGCGACCCCGACGGCACCAATGCCGGTCGGTGTTCGGCGTATGCCGCAGAGCAGATCGACGCCGTGTTGGCCCGTGCGGTGCAGCGGGGGGAGCCGGTGCCCGAGACGGAACTGCTGATCGACCGTGTCGTGGCGCCGATCATGTACCGCATCCTCTTCCGCCCCGGCCGACTGGACGCCGCATACGCGCGCGAGCTCGTGACGAACGCCGTGTACGCCCTGTAGATCGAGGCCGGTGCTCGCCCCACCCAGGCCGCCGCCCCTTGGCGCTCGAAGAAACCCGATAGCTGACCACTTCGCTCATCGGGCGGTCTGGCCACTGGGCCGTGGAGGCCAAGGGGCTGGCTGTACTGCAGGAGTGGCCCCCGACCTGATCGGCCGCGACTTCCATGCCGAGCGCCCCGGGACCAAGCTGGTCGGCGACATCACCTACCTGCCCACCGCCGAGGGCTGCTCTGCCTCGCCTGCTGGCTGGACCTGGCCACCCGCGAGGTCGTCGGCTACGCCATGGCCGACCACCACCGCGCCGAGCTCGTCGTCGACGCTCTCGACATGGCCACGGCCGAGGCGGACTCGAGCCCGGCTGCGTGGTTCACAGCGATCGCGGCAGTGAATACACGTCGACCCAGTTCCGGGGACGAATAGGGAAGTTGGGGCTGCGGCAGAGCTGTGGACGCACCGGATCATGCTTCGACAACGCTGCCGCGGAGAGCTTCTGGGCCCTGCTCAAAGAAGAGATCGGCACCCGCACCTGGCCCGACCGGGCCACCGCCCGCGCCGAGGTCTTCTCTTCAACGAGACCTTCTACAACCGCCGCCGCCTGCGCAAGCACCGGACTTTCGGCTACCTCACCCCGGCCGAGACCAGGCAGCGGCATCAGCACCCCTCGCGGCACAACGATCACGTGTCCGAGATCACGGGGACTTCAGTGACCGTGCCGTCCACGGTCGACGACGACCTGCTGGAACTGTCCGCGCGGCGCTTCGGCGTGCTCTGGACACCGATGGGCCACCTCTACAGTGGACCGACGGTTCCAACGAGCTCCATCTCTCCGTGAGTTCCCTCACCGGTGCCGACATCGAGGAGGGGCTCGACCGGCTCGCAGCCCTCTTCGCTGAATGGGGCTGCGCCGTCGCCACGACTACTCGGCTTATGCAAAGCGCCACGGCTACTCGGCTTATGCAAAGCGGAGGCCGAGCCTCGTAATCTGCGAGCACGTGGGGATTGTGCACCGGACGAAGGAGATCAGTTGTTACGTCTTGAATCAGTGAGCAAGCGCTACGGCCGTGGCGATTGGATCCTGAGAGACGTGGACGTGGAGGCCCCGGCCGGCGAGGTCGTGGCCTTCGCGGGCGGGAACGGATCTGGGAAGTCGACCCTGCTGCGGATCGCGGTGGGGCTGTCCCGGCCAACCCGCGGAACGGTGGCCGCCCGGCCGCCCGTTGTCGGGTACGTCCCGGAGCGGTTCTCCCCCAACGAACGCATGTCGGCCGCGGCGTACCTGACGCACATGGGCCGCGTCCGCGGGCTGACCACCTCGGTCGCCTCGGCTCGGGCCGGCCGGCTCCTGGACCGACTCGCGCTGGTGGGCGGCAAGCACGCCCCCCTGCGGAGCCTGTCGAAGGGCAACGCGCAGAAGGTCGCGCTGGCCCAGGCCCTCCTGGTGGAACCCGGGCTGCTTGTCCTGGACGAGCCGTGGTCCGGGCTGGATGCCGATGCCCACGGCGTGCTCGCCGAGATCATGACCGAGGTCGCGGCCTCCGGCGGCACGGTGGTGTTCACCGACCACCGCGAGTCGGTGACCCGGGCCCGCGCCACCCGGACCTACACGGTCGCCAAGGGCCGCGTTTCGTTGCGTGGACCGGAGCCGTGCGCCACCGAGCGGCGGCCCGCGTCCGATGTCGTCCTGACCGCGGGCCGGGACGGCCGCGTACCGCTGGACCTCGCCTGGGAACAACTGGACGGCGTACTGACGGTGAGCCAGGACGTCACGGGCGTCCGGATGCGTGTGGGACGCGAGTCCATCGACGCTCTGCTGCTCACTGCGCTCCAGCACGGCTGGTCCGTCGAGCGCGTCAACGGGACGACCACGAACCACCACCGGGCGCCTAACGCCGCGACGAACGGAGACATGCGGTGATCGCGCTCATCCGCTACACCTTCGCCACCGTGCTGCACACGCAGCGCTACCTCGCCCCGCTGCTCCTGTTCATGGGTCTCATGGGCGTGCTGACCGTCAACGGCAGCGGTCCGCTGCCCCCCGCCTACGCCTCTTCCGCCGGCGCGCTGTTCGTTTGCTCGACCTGGCTGACCATCGCTCTGATGAGCCTGGACGACCCGCCGCAGCGGGCGATCGTCGTCATCACCGCGGGCGGCCGGTCGCTCACGGTCCTGCTCGCGGCGATCGGCACGGCCCTGCTGAGCTGTCTCGTCCTGATGGTCTTCGGACTGTTCTTCCCGCTGTGGATGGGCGACTACGTGGTCACCACGACCGACCTCCTGCTGGGCCTCGAGGCACAGCTCACCTGTGCCCTCGTAGGCATCGCCATCGGCGTACTGTGCTCGAAGCTGGTCTTCAAACGGCAGGGATATGCGCTGGTCGCCGCCCTCGCGTTGGTGATGGGAGCCCTCTTCGCCAAGGGCATGCCTCCGGTCAACCGTCTGTTCACCCTGATGGCCACGACCCCCGACGCGGCGAAACTGCTCGCCCCCACGGGTGCCATGCTCGCGATCTCCGCGGTGATCCTTGCCGTGTTCACCGCTGTCACGCAGTTCGTCGCCGGGCGCAGGGAGTAGATCGTCGGGTCCGCGGCCGTGCCGTCGGCGCGTCGATCAGGAGGGCGAGCCGAACGGTGGAGGAGCCGGGAGGCGGATCGTCACGCCGGTTCCATGCTGGAACGGGACGACGTGCGACGGCGTGTCTCAACCAGTGCCCGTCAGACCTTCTCCACGGCGACGCGTGAGTGGCTGGTGGTGAGCATGGCGATGTCCTCGACGTCGGACGTCAGGATGGTGACTCGGCCTGGCTGGGCGAGGGCGGTGGCGCAGAGCATGGCGTCGATGGCGTACTTGTGGCCGTGCAGCCCGGCCGCGCGCAGCAGACCGGCGGCGGACTGGGCGAGGGCCTGGGGCACCGGTTCGACCCGCAGCCGGGAGAGCGTCCACTTGAGCGCGGCGTCGTTGATCTTGGGGTGGATCACCTCGACGAGCACCGAGGCCGAGGTGATCACCGGAAGATCGGCATCGCGGGCGGCGGTGAGCCACTCGTGGACTTCCCGGTCGCGCTGGACGGCCTTGGCCAGGCCCTCGCTGTCCAGGACGAGCGCGCCGCTCACGCGGCCGCCCCGGCCCCGGAGGAGGCGCCGCCGGTGAGCTTGGCCCGCTTGGCGGCCACAGCCTCCGGGTCGGCGGGGCCGTGAGTCTTGTCGAAGTCGGCGATCAGCTCGTCCAGGTTGTCACGCTCGATCTGCCGCTGCGCGGCCTTCTCCAGGTACGCGGACACGCCTCGCTTGCCGACCCGCTCACGGATCGCCTGGAGGGTGCCGGCGGTCAGGGAGACGGAGATGCCGCTGCTGGGACCATCGCCGGGCGGGAAGTCGGTGTCGTCGTCAGCCATGAAGCGAGTATGGCATTTCGAATGCCATACGGCGAGATCCTTGTCTGCGGTGGCGTGGGGTCGCTTTCCGGTGTGCGCCAGAGGTCGCACGTAGCGCCCATAGCGCACGCAATGCACATTGATCTTGAGTCCGTTTTGCGCCCTGTGTGCCGCTGACCTGCGACTTTCTTAACCTCGCGCTTTCATGAAGTGGGCTGTCCGATCGGTGGTCAGGTAAGCGAAAAGTGCCTCTGACCAGCAAGAATGAGGATTGTCGAGGTCCTTGTTCCTGCCACCGTCGGAGGCACTTCTCAGGTGAAGAAGCGTATCGGGTCCTATCCACGCGTCCGCATCGAGGGCGGGGGCCACGGGGTGGTGTCCCAGGCCGGGGCCGTGCTGCTGGTCGAGACCGCCCGCAAGGCCGGGCTGGACCAGACGATATCGACAGCGCTTGCACCGTGGCGACGCCCTCGGGCAGTGCACGATCCGGGCAAGATCCTGCTGGACGTGGCCCTCGCGGTCGCGCTGGGCGGGGACTGCCTCGCGGATGTCGGGATGCTGCGGGCCGAGCCGGCCGTGTTCGGGCCGGTGGCCTCCGACCCAACCGTCTCCCGCCTCATCGACACCCTCGCCGCGGCTGGGCCGAAGGCCCTTCACGCGATACGGACCGCACGGGCAGAAGCCCGCGAGCACGTCTGGAACGTGGCCAAGAACGCGGCCCCGGACGCCGCCGGGTAGGTGATCGTGGACCTGGACGGGGTGCTCGTGCTGGCCCACTCCGAGAAACAGGACGCCACCGCGACCTGGAAGAAAACTTTCGGACACCACCCGCTGATGGCGTTCGTCGATCACGGAAGCGACGGGAGCGGGGAACCCGTGGCCGGCCTGCTCAGGCCAGGCAACGCAGGCAGCAACACCGCCGCCGACCACATCACAACCGCACAACTCGCCCTGGCCCAACTGCCGAAGAAGTACCGCCGCGGACGCCGGACGCTGATTCGTACCGACTCCGGGGGCGGAACGCATGAGTTCACAGCCTGGCTCGCCCAGCGGGGCAGGTGGCTGTCGTACTCGGTCGGCATGACCATCACCGAGCAGATTCACCAGGCCGTACTCAAGGTCCCAGCCACGGCCTGGACGGCAGCAATCGAGCCCGGCGGCGAGATCCGGGACGGGGCATGGGTCGCCGAGATCACCGGCGACTGCCTCAAGGGCTGGCCGAAGGGCATGCGGCTGATCGTCCGCAAGGAACGACCCCACCCCGGCGCCCAGTTGCGCATCACCGACGCTGACGGACTGCGGCTCACCGCGTTCGCCACCAACACCACCGACATGCCGATCGCAGCACTGGAGCTGCGGCACCGCCGGCGAGCCCGAGCCGAGGACCGCATCCGAAACGCCCGAGCCACCGGCCTGCGCAACCTGCCCCTGCACGACACCGCACAGAACCAGATCTGGCTGGAGATCGTCCAGCTCGCCCTGGACCTGCTGGCCTGGATGCCCATGCTCGCCCTGACCGGCAAAACCCGCAGGTGGGAACCCCGTCGCCTCCGGCTCCGCCTCTTCTCCGCCGCAGCCCAGATCGTCGGCACGGCCCGCCGCCGGCACCTGAGATTCGCACACCACTGGCCCTGGACCGACCTGATCACCGACGCCCTGGCACGGCTCGAAACTCTCCCGAACCCCGGCTGAACTGCGTGTTCCCGTCCCTGCAACCAGGCACCACCCCGACCGGAGCCGTGGAACCCGGCGCCCACCCGACGCGACAGCCGGGCCATCAGCATGTCCACCACCGACCCGAACAACCGAAACGGCCCGCCGAAGAAACCGACGGACCGTCACGAAAGGTCGAGGTTAACCCGTTTTCTGCTCTACATGTTTTCGATGACCCACCACGTGGAGTGCGTGGCGATTCTTGAGCCTGCCGAAAAGGGCCGCTGACCTGCTGTTTCGTCGAGTGTGTGGTATGGGCGTTGTGTGCGTTACGGGCGATGTCTTGACGCTGAAATGACGCTCGTGACGCTCGTTCTGATGGGGTGTCAGGCGCATGTTCCTGCAGGTGACGGTGGGTCAGGCGTGAGCTGAAGGAGTTTCACTCTGCCTTCTCTTGGTGAAATTTCGTGGGTCGTGGGCGGTTCCAAGTACCTCGGCAGCATCCTCGGACCGATACTGGTCCTCGGCGCCGGCATGGGCATGACGTTCGTCTCGCTGACCCTGATGGCCCTCTCCGACGTCGCCCCGCAGGAGGCGTGCGCCGCCTCCGGCCTGCTCAACGCGACCCAGCAGGTCGGCGGCTCGCTCGGACTGTCGATCCTGGTCACCGTCTTCGGCACGGCGATCCGCAACGAGGTCAAGGACCAGGTCCCCGCCTTCCTCTCCCAGGCCGGCCCCTTGGAGAAGGCCCAGTTCGCCAAGACGGGTCGACTGCCGCCGCCATAGAGCGACCGGGGCCTCACCAGCGGCGTCACCGCCGGCTTCATCGTGGCCGCCGCCTTCGCCATCCTCGCGTTCGTGATCGCCGTCTTCGCGATCAAGGTCCGCCCCTCGGACAACGAACGCCTCAAGGGCGGCGCCGGGGTGATGCCGGGCTGAGCCCGCGCCACACCTCGCGGAGCGTCCCGTACACCTCGCCCACCGTCGCACCGGTCCGCAGCGCGTCCTTCATCGGCGGCAGCACGCCCTCCGAGCCCCAGGCCGCCTTCTGCAGCCGCGTGAGCGCCTCGTCGACCAGGTCCTGGTCCCGCCACGCGCGCAGCTTCGCCAGCCGCTCCCGCTGCCGCGCCTCGACCGCCGGATCCGGGAGACAGGCCGCGTCCCGCAGGGGAGCGGCCACCGTACGGGCGTGCCAGCGGGGCAGGTTCGAGCACAGGTACGCGCGGACGTCGGCGGCCAGGCGCTGCGAGACGTCCGCCGGGAAGCGGGCCTCCCCACCGGTGCCCAGCGTGCCGGTCAGCCGGCCGGCCGGCACGCCCTGCTCCTCGCCGACCAGCTGGTACAGCAGGAGCAGCGCCGCGGCCGGGTCGCCGGCGGCGAGCGTCACGGACACCGTGCACAGCCGGATGCCCCGGAACAGGACGCGCATGTCGTCGAGCGAGTTGATCGCCACCCCCGCCCGGCCCACCAGGCCGAGGGCCGCCGGGGCGTCGGAGTCGTACCCCCGCCGGGTGGGCAGGTCGACGACGACGGGCAGCGTCGTCGCCCCGCCCTCGGCCAGCGACCTGAGGTACACGTTGGACTCCACCGCGGTACCGGGACCCGTGTAGTGATGCACGCCTGTGCCTCCCTCGGACCGGCCGCCGCCGGCTCGCGTCAAGGGGCCGGCCCGTACAGCTCGGGCCGGCGGTCCTGAAGATAGGTGGTGCTCGCCCGCGCGGCTACGACGCGGGCCGGATCGATGTCGGCGAACAACAGCGCCTCCCCGTCGCCCTCGACGGCCACCACCGCCCCGTCCGGTCCCACGACCCTGGTGAGACCGCAGAAGTCGAGCCCGGCCCGGTTACCGGTCCAGTTGGTGTACGCGAGGAACAGCCCGTTCTCGAAGGCCCGCGCCGGTACGACGACCCGGGCCACGAAGTCCCACGGCCGCATCAGGGCGGTGGGCACCACGAGGAGGTCCGTGCCGGCCAGGGCGTGCGCCCGGACGGCCTCGGGGAACTCCACGTCGTAGCAGATGAGCACGCCGACGGTGAGGCCCCCGAGCCGGGTCTGGACGACCCCGTCGTCGCCGGGTGCGAACACCGCGCGCTCCCGCGGCCCGAACAGATGGCCCTTGCGGTACGTGAGCAGCCGGCCGGCCGGCGAGGTGACCGCCGCCGCGTTGTGCACGACCGGTCCCGCCGCCTCGGGCCAGCCGTGCACGATCGTGACCCCGGTCTCGCGGGCGATGCCCGCCACCACCTCGTTGTGGGGGCCGGCCGCGGGTTTGCGGGCCTCGGCGAGGGCGGCCGCGGTCAGCGGATAGCCGCCCACCGACATCTCGGGGGTGACGAGCAGTTCGGCGCCGCCGTCCGCCGCCCGGCGGGCGACGGACCTCAGCGTCTCCAGGAAGGCGGGTACGCCCCCCGCGGCGCACGTCGCCTGCCAGCAAGCGATCCTCATGCGGTCCTCGTCCGCTCAGGCCCGCGTGGGCCGGCTCTGCCCCGCGCTGTCGCGCTGGCGCGGCATCAGGCTGCCGGTGCGCTGCTTCTCCGCCAGCTCCCGCAGCAGCAGCTTGTCCGGCTTGCCGTTGCGGTTGAGCGGGAAGCGGTCCAGGGCGACGACCACGTTGGGCTGCTCGTACTCGGGCAGCGCGGCACGCAGCGCGGCACGCCAGTGCGGCACCCCGAGGTCGTCCTCGTCCTCGACGAAGAACACCAGGTGCGCGCCGCGCGACGCGTCATCGAGGGCGACGATCCGGGTCGAACAGCCGGCCGCGGCGGCCTTCCGCTCGATCAGCTCGGGGTAGAGGGTGTAGCCGTTGCGGTGGACCGCGTACTTGCGGCCGAGCACGAACACGTTGTCGCCCTCGTCGAGGTAACCGAGGTCGCCGGTGCGGGTCCAGCCGCCCGGCACGGGCACCAGCTCGCCCTTCTCGCCGAGAAGACCCTCCAGCGCGTCGGGGGTGTCCACCTCGATCTCGCCCGGCTGTCCGGCCGGCACGGGCAGCCCGTCCTCGTCGACGACGCGTAGCCGGATGCCGTCCATGGCCCGGCCGCAGGCGACCGGGTTGTCGAGGGTCGCGAAGGCGATGTTGCCCAGCTCCGTGCTGCCGTAGCTGTCGAGCAGCGGCAGCCCGAACTCCTCGACGTAGCGGTCGACCAGCGGCTGGTCCAGGGGCGCGGCGCCGACGCAGAACATGCGCACCCGGTCGAGGTGTTCGCGCAGCGCCGGGTTGCGGGTCACGATGTTGAGCATGCTGCGGTAGCTCGCGGGGGTCGCGTCGAGGACGGTGGCGCCGGACTGCCCGGCCATCACCAGCGAGCGGTCGAGCCGGCGGTACGGGGCGATCACCAGCGAACACCGCACCTGCCAGGCGATCAGCACCATGGACAGGCCGTACTGGTGGGAGAACGGCAGCAGCGGCACGAGCACGTCGTCGGCGACGTGGCCGACCTGCTCGGCGTTGCGCCGCAGGTTCTTCAGGAACTTGCCGCCCGACTTGACGATGCCCTTCGGGCTGCCGGTGGAGCCCGACGTCCACATGATCAGCGAGTCGGGCAGCTCGCACCAGGTCGAGACGTCCAGCCGCCGGTCCAGTGCGGTGCGGCCGGCGGCCGACACCAGCAGCTCGTACAGGGTGATGGGATCCAGGTCGTCGGCGACGGGCGCGTCGTTGTCGACCAGGACCAGCTTGGCGCCCGTACGGCGCGCGATGCGCAGCGTCTCCTCGGGGCGCTCCTGCTGGTCGATGAGGACGATCGACGCCGCCGCGTGCATGAGGCCGAGGAGGGTGGCGACGTACGCGGCCGAATTCCCGGCCTTGAGGATGACGCGCTGCCCGGGGGTCACGCCCCGCTCCGCGAGCGCCTCGGCGACACGGAGAGCGCAGTCCTCGAATTCCTCCAGGGTCTGCACAGAGTCGGATGCGAATATCTTCGCTGTCATTTCCGCACGCTCCTTCCGCGTAGGGATCCCGCTGTTGAACCCTGCCCTCCGCGCCGGACCGGTGGAACCCCTAAGGCTGCCCCTAGACGCCCCTCATTCGGGCGGCAGAGGGGTGGAATGGGCGGACAGTGGCAGGGAGAGAAGCTGGTCGTGAATGAGGTTGACCAGCTCGCTCGAGTCGTCGTACGGGAATTTCCGCGACCCGGGGAAAATCTCCAGATCGAACGGGCGGCTCGTGAATTCCCGCCAGGCCAGGGCGGACGCGTGTTCCGGGCCCGAGGAGGCGCCGGTGAGCGCGACGATGCGACAGCTCAGCCTGCGCCACTCGCGGCGCTCGGCCTCCGAGGGCGCCGCCCGGTCGGCCACGAACAGCGTGGACGGCGTCACGCCGAACCGGTGCTCCAGGCGCTGGGCGACCAGGAACGCCAGATAGGCGCCGCTGCGGTGGCCGATGAGGGCGAGCGGCAGGTCAGTCCAGTCGAGCAGCGCGCGGAGCGACTGGTCGGCCAGGTCCTCGATGTCCCTGATGTGCGCGGGGGTGCCGTCCGGCAGATTTCCCACGTACTGGAACGACAGCACTTCCACGCCGGGCAGCAGCTGCCCGGAAAGCCTGTGGTAGAGCGTGGAGTATTCCGTGAAATGGGGGAAGCAGGCCAGTCGGTACTTGCCCGGTTCGGTGGCACAGTACGTCCGGATGACACAGACGCCATCGTTCCGGTCGGCGAACAAAAGGAACCTCCGCTGTACGTGGGCAGCACGGCATGGGTAGCCGCCCGACGGCCAGCCGGCCACTTCCCATTAAGGCGTGAGCCCGATTCCCGACGGAAGGGATTTCCGCGGGATAAGGGATCGAATAAGGGATGGGTGGGGTGGCCGCCCCGGCGACGCGCACGTACGCAGGGGGTTCTCCCGGTGGCGACGCGGGGCGACGGCGTGCCGGGACCGGGCCCGCCCCGGTTCAGGGCGGGCCCGATCGCCGTGCGCCGGTCAGGGCCGGCCGTACTGCATGGCGTGCGCCGGTCAGGCCGGGGCACGCCAGGACGATCGTCGTGACCAGGATCCCGCGCCCGGTCAGCCAGTGGCCGTCGAAGCGGGTCAGCGGGGGGCCGTCGGGTGTCCGGCCCCGGCGGCGCAGGCGGGCCGTGAACGTGCCGCGGGCGTCGTAGCCGGACCCCGGGGCGGCGAGTTCGGTGAGGCGGGCGTCGATCGTCGCATCGGGGAAGTCCAGTTCCTCGCGCATGAGGGGGTACCACGCCTTGTAGACGGACTCCTTGGCGCTGAACAGCAGCCGCGACCAGTCCACCGGCCCGCCGGCCGGGGCCGCGGCCACCCAGCCCGCCTCGTACGGTGTCGCGATCGACTCCAGGACCCTCGCGGGGAGCGGGAGGTTCGGCTCGGCGTCGATGCCCACCGCGTGCACCGCGTCCGACGGCGCGACGGCCGCCGCGCGGTAGCCGGCGCAGTGCGTCATGCTGCCGACCACGCCGCCGGGCCAGACGGGCGCGTTGCGCACCCCCGGCAGCAGCGGCACCGGTGGCAGCCCGAGCCCGGCCAGCGCCGTCCGGGCGCAGGCCCGGACGGCGCTGAACTCCTTGCGGCGGCCCGGTGTCGCCTGGCTCACCAGCTGGTGCTCCTCGGCGAACAGGGTGCCCTCGTTGCCGTCCTCGAAGGTGTCGACGGCGACCACCGGCGACGGGACGAGCGCGGCGATCACGCGCCCTCCCCGGCGGCCGGGTGCGGGAGGATCTGCCGCAGCAGGCCCTTGGGATGCCCGTGTCGGCGCCACTCCCGCGGATAGCCGATGGAGACCTCCTCGAAGCGCACCCCGTCGTGCCAGGTCGTCCGCGGGATGTGCAGGTGCCCGTAGACGACGGCGGCCGTGCGGAAGCGGACGTGCCAGTCCGCCGTCAGTTCCGTGCCGCACCACTGCGCGAACTCCGGATACCGCAGGATCCTCGTGGGTTCCCGCACGAGCGGGAAGTGGTTCACGAGGACCAGCGGCAGGCTCGGGTCGTGCGCCTCGAGCCGTTCCAGGGTCGCGGCCACCCGGGCCCGGCACCAGTCGTCCCGGCCCGGGTACGGGTCGGGGTGCAGCACGTACTCGTCGCTGCCGACGATCCCCGACGCGTGCGCGGCGGCCAGCGACTCCTCCTTGGTCGCCGTGCCCGGCGCCCGGAACGTGTAGTCGTACAGGAGGAACAGCGGTGCCACCGCGACCGGCCCGCCGGCCCCCTCGAACACGGGGTAGGGGTCCTCGGGGGTGACCACCCCCAGGCCGCGGCACATGTCCACCAGGTGCCGGTAGCGGGCGACCCCACGCAACTGGACCGGGTCCTTGGGCACCGTCCACAGCTCGTGGTTGCCGGGCGCCCAGATCACCTTGGCGAACCGTTCCGCCAGCAGCGTGAGCGAGGCCTCGACGTCCGCGCTCAGCTCGGCGACGTCGCCGGCCACGATCAGCCAGTCGTCGTCCGTCACGGGACGCAGCGACTCGAGGATCGGCCGGTTGTCGGCCATGCCGGTGTGCAGGTCGCTCACGGCGAGCAGCCGCGGCCCGGACGCCGGCTCCGCCGTGGGCTCGGACACCGGCCCGGGCGTGGGCTCGGACGTCGGTCCGGATGCCGACCGGGTCGGTCCGGACGCCGGTGCGGCACCGGCGGGACGAGACTCCATCAACTGGCCATCTGGGTGGTGAGTTCGGCGAGTGCGGTGGGCAGGTCGCGCCGCCGTTTCACGCTCAACTTACGGTAGATGCGGGTCAGGTGCTGCTCGACCGTGCTCACCGTGATGTACAGCTTCGCCGAGATCTCACGGTTCGTCAGCCCCTGGGCGGCGAGCATGGCCACCCGGTTCTCGGCCTCCGACAGCAACGCGTCGTTCACCTGGGACATCTCGGCCTCCGGGCCTGCCTCCATATGGCCTCCCTCGGGGCTCTGCGGGGCCAGCCGGCGGCAGACCGGCTCCGCGGAGCAGGACTTCGCCAGGTGCCAGGCTCGGCGGGTCAGCATCCGGGCCCGGCCGAAGTCGCCCTTGGCGTGGTGGACATCGCCGAGCTCGCCCAGCGTGAGGGCCAGCTGCAGCGGACCCTCACCACCCTCGAGGAGCTCGACGGACTCCTGGAGCATGGCCGTACGCGCGGGCATCTCCCGCGTCGCCATGCCGAGCACGCGCAGCGTCATGCCGCGCAGCTGGCGCTGCCGGGCGGGGATCAGCTTCAGCTGCTCCTCTGCGAGCGCCGCCGCCCGCTGGGGCTGCCCGAGCGCCAGCCACGCCTCGGCGGCGTCGGTCCGCCACGGCACCAGCGCGGGCGCGTCCGCGCCCCATCGCTCCCCCAGCTCGCCGCAGGTGAGGAAGTCGCCCAGGGCGGCGTGGTGACGGTTCGTCGCCAGGTAGAAGCGGCCGCGGGCGCGGCGGTAGTGCAGCCCCGGCAGGGTGTCGAGCATCTCGTCGGGCACCGGCCGACTGAGCATGTCCAGCGCCTCGTCGAAGCGGCCCATGCCGGTCAGTGCCTCGACCCGGATCGCGACGGGGAAGCCGACGCCCAGGCCCCAGCTGCGCATCGACATCCCGCGCAGGCCGGTGTTCGCCAGGTGGTCGGCGCTGCTCAGCCGCGAGCGGCGCAGTTCCACCTCGGCCCGGACGGAGATCAGCAGCGCCTGCCACGACGGGGCGTGCGTGCCGGAGCACTCGTTGAGGAGGCGTCGGCTCCAGTCGTCGGCCAGGTCGAGCCGCTCCGCGTAGATCAGCGCCCAGAGGGCGAAGACGAGCGGCTGCACCGTGGTGTCGTCGAGCTGGTAGCGCTGCAGGACGAACTGCGCCTTGTCCGTGGCGCCGTTGGTGAGGGACTCGGCGACCGCGCCGGCGGCGTGGAAGTAGGGGTCGTCGGCGAGGGCGGCGTCGTCCGCGGAGCCGGTCGCGTCGGCGGCGGCGAGCCGGTCGCGCAGCCGGGGGCTCAGCATGGCCAGCCAGGAGCGGGCGCCGGTGAGGCGGTCGGTGCGGGTGGGCCCCCACGGCTGGGTCACGCGCAGCCGTTCGGCGAGCTCGGCCGCCTGCTCCACCTGGCCGGCCCAGGCGAGTTGGGACAGGGGCGCCACGGTCTCCACGGGCGACAGCAGACCGCCCGCCATGTCGGTGGTGAGCTGCGCGAAGTGCTTCTCGGCGGCCGTGGGCAGGATGCGCCACAGCACGCTGGTGAGCCGCAGCCGGATCGTGGCCCGGGTGCGCTCGTCGACCGCGGCCCCCAGGGCGGCCTCCAGACAGCGGCGGGCCTGCGTGGTGTCCCCGGCGACCAGGGCGTGCTCGGCGGCCTCGCGCAGGACGGGCGCCGTCCACAGCTCGTAGCGGGCGGGGCCCCGCAGCAGGTGGCGGGCCACCTCGGTGGCCGAGGCGCCCTCCTGGTGGAGCAGGGCGGCCGCGTCGCGGTGGAGGTCGGCGAGCACGGACGAGGGGGTGGAGTCGTAGATGGTGCCGCGGCCTTCGGGGTCGCGGAGCCGGCCGTCCTGGACGACACCGCACAGGTCCAGGGTGTACAGCGCCATCTCGATGTTGCGGACGCTGGTGTCGAGCACGCGGGCGAGCAGCGGGGGAGTGGAGCGGTCACCGAGGACGGCGATGGCGCGGGCGACGCCGAGGCTCTCGGTGCCGCAACGGTGGAGGCAGTCGAGCAGGGCCTCGTCGTAGGTTTCGGCGCGGACCACTCTGAGGGGGGTGCCCTCGGCCTCAGCAGTGGCCTGGTAGTCCGTCAGGAGGGCCCGGACGAGCAGCGGGTTGCCGCCGGTGGCGTTGTGCAGGTCGCTGCTGAGCCGGGCGGCGGCGGCCGGGCTGAGGCGGCCCGCCAGCATCTCCTGCATGCCGGCGCGGGAGAGCATCCTGAGGCGTATGCGCCGGTAGTGGGGCTGCTGCGCGAGCTCGGAGCGGTAGCGGGCGAGACTGTCGCCGCGTCGGTTCGCGTCGGTGAACACCATCAGCACCCGCTGGTGGTGGATGCGACGGGCCAGGTGCAGCAGGAACCGCAGGGAGGCCGGGTCGCTGTGGTGGACATCGTCCACGGCGATCACCAGGGCCCGGTCCTCGACGGACTTCAGCAGGGTGGTGGCCAGCCGGGAGATCGCCTCGGTCGGCGATCCGGAGAGGCCGGTGGCGACGGTACGCGGACCGAGCAGGCGCTCCGCATCGGTGCGGGCGGTATCGGCCAGCGGCGCGTCGGTGAGCATGCGCCGGAGGACGCCGAACGAGAGGTCGTCGTCACCACGGCTGGCCGTCACGTCGAGGAGCAGGGCTCCCTCGTCTGCCGTCTCGTTGGCGAACTGGTTCAGCAGGGCGGTCTTCCCGCTGCCCACGGCTCCGGTGATCAGGGCGATATGCCCCGAGGCGCCCTGGGTGCGGGAGAACATCTCCCTGAGCTCCGACAGCTCTTCGTCGCGATCGGTCAGTTTTGCAGACAACAACTTTCTTTTTCCCCCGATAGGTACTGGCGCGGGCCACAGATCGTGTGGGCCGGCACCAACCAGTTAGTTGATGTAGCAAAGGTTGAATGCAGGCCTTCCCCTCCCTGTCGTGGGCCTCCGCCTCGACGTGATCATCACTCGTCCGGTTGGATTCTCGTCGCCTCCGGACGGTTCCCCTGCGGTGATCTGGCGCTCAGGACGGGAAAATCTGGCTGGAAATCAACTCGGTAATCGCGGCTTGGTTCTGAGCCGGGAAGAAGTGGCCGCCGGTGAAGACCTTCAGGTCGAAGCGGCCCGTGGTGTGGGAGCGCCACGCCTCGGCGTCGGCGATCGAGACGCGCGGGTCCGAGTCGCCGGTCAGGGCAGTGACCGGGGCCGCGGTGACGGCCCCCTGCTCGGCGCGGTACCGCTCGATGGCCCGGTAGTCGCCGCGCAGTGCGGGCAGCGCCATGCGCAGAAGTTCCTCGTCGGCGAGCACCGCTGCGTCCGTGCCCTGCAGGGCCAGCATCTCCCGCACGATGCCGTCATCCCCGCGCAGGTGGACCGACTCGTCACGGTGGACGGACGGGGCGCGGCGGCCCGAGACGAACACGTGGAGCGGCGTGAAGCCGTACTTCAGCTCCAGCATGCGGGACACCTCGAACGCCAGGGTCGCGCCCATGCTGTGGCCGAAGAGCGCCATCGGCCGGTCGAGGCAGGGCTCCAGCTCGCCGGCGACGGCCAGGGCGAGCTCGCCGATGTCCTCGATGCACGGCTCCCTGCGCCGGTCCTGCCGCCCCGGGTACTGCACCGCCATGACGTCCGCAAGGCCCGAGAACGCCTGTGACATGGGGTGGTAGAAGGAAGCCGAGCCGCCGGCGTGCGGCAGGCAGGTCATCCGGATGCTGCTGTCCGGGGTCGGGTGGAACCGTCGAATCCAGGCACTGCCGGATGCGGGTGCGGTCACAGTGATGGCGAGTCCTTCCGTGTGAAAGTGTGAGGGTCTGGCGGAAGTTTGTGCGAATCGATCTTGCTGAATGCTAACGAGCCGCTTCTGCCGCGCGGTACCCCTATTCATGTCTCAACAGGTTTGAACGGTGGTTGGCGTGCGCAAAACTGATGACTTCTCAGGCGCCGCACCGCCTCTGCGGGTCGGACCGGACGACTTGAGGAATCCTTGAGGATCACATGAGGGGTCCTAGGGGTTTCGCCCACCCGTTCTTCGCGAACGCCTCGAGCCGCCGTCGGGCCCCCGCGACCGGTGCCCCGGAGCCCTCCACCTAGGGGACGTTAGGGGTGGGGACCGCCGACCGTCGCCGCGTAGGGTCGGCTCTCGCGGGCCAGACGACCCGTCGCCGCCGGATTCCAGCCTACCGGTGCAGGGACGAGATCCGGCCAACGCCCGCGGCGTCGCCGCGCGGCGAACCGGCCCGTCCGGCCCCGGCGCAGCCTGAAGGAGAACCATGTCCCCCGCAACCGCCCTCGTCTTCCCCGGCATGGGACCGTCGAACTTCGCCGAGGTCGGCAAGTTCATGGTCCTCGACCCCTATGTGCGCCGCCGCCTCGCCGAGGCCGACGACGCCCTCGGATACCGCCTCCTCGACCGGTTCTACGCCTCGGAAAGCGACTATTCCGACTACACCCAACTCGCCTTCCTCGTCAATTCGGTGGCCCTCGCCGACCGCGCCGTCGAAACCCTCGGAATGCGACCCGAGGTCTGCGTGGGCCCCAGCTTCGGACAGAAGGCGGCCGCCGTGTACGCGGAGACGATGAGCTTTTCCGACGCGATACGGATGACGGCGGAAACCGCCCGCTGCGAAGCCGAGTTCTTCGCCGCCGAATACACCGACACCGTCACCCAGTCCGTCGCCCGCACCCCCCGTGAGCCCCTCGAGGAACTCGTCGCCCGACTCCGCGAACGCGACGACACGTGCGAGATCTCCGGCTACATGGACACCCATTTCTTCCTCGTCACCCTACGCGAATCCACCCTCGACGAGTTCACCACCGCCGTCCGCGCCCTGGGCGGCCACCCCATGTACGCCATGCGCCCCGCCGTCCACGCCCGGGCCTTCGCCGGACTGCGCGCCAAGGCCGAACGCGAGGTCTTCGCCCGCTACCGCATCGACGCCCCCGCCATCCCCGTCGTCGCAGACCAGGACGGCCGGACCGTCACCACGGCGGACGACATGCGCACCATGCTCCTGGACACCTTCGACCGCCCCGTCGACTGGCCGGCCGCCGTCGAAGGACTCCACGGACTCGGCGTCGAACACGTCGTCGTCACCGGCCCCGACAACCTCTTCCGCCGACTTCCCTGCACCACCGCACGGTTCGACGTCACCGCATTCGACCCCAAGAGCACCGTCCGCGCGATGACCGCACCCGTCACCCGGTGAAACCCACCCCCTCGACCGTGAATTCACCACCAGTCAGGGGGCTTTAGGGGTGCGAACGGGCTCCACCGGCTGCGTAGCCTCGACCACGGATCGGCGTCCGCTGAGAAGCACGGCAGAACTCTGGAGTGGTCAAAGATGCTGGATGAGTCCCGCGAATTCGGTGCGCAAACGGAGAACGCCCACCACGAGGAAACCGAGTCCCCTCGGTCCTCCGTCCGCGACATACTCGCCCGGGCCTCCGCGTACGAACGCAGGCGCATACTCGTCGCCCTCGTCCGCGACCACGTGGCGGACATCCTGCAACGCCCCGCCGACGAGATCACCTCCGACCGGTCCTTCCTGGACCTCGGATTCGGCTCCCTCGCGGCCGTCGAACTCGTCCGCCGGATCGGCGACGCCACCGAGCTGCGCCTGCCGCTCGTGCTCGTCTACGACCACCCCACCCCGCAGGCCCTCGCCGAGCAGCTGATCGCCGAACTCGACGGTGACGGCCCGCCCACGGGCCCTGACACCGACGAGACCGCGCCCGCCCACCTGTGGGACCACACCGACGACCCCGTCGTCATCGTCGGCATGGGCTGCCGCTACCCCGGCGGCGTCGCCTCGCCCGCCCACCTGTGGGACCTTGTCGCCGACGGCCGGGACGCCATCACCGGCTTCCCCGACAACCGCGGCTGGGACCTCGACGGCCTCTACCACCCCGACCCGGACCACCCCGGCACCAGCTACACCCGGCACGGCGGATTCCTCCACGACGCCGACGCGTTCGACCCCCAGTTCTTCGGCATCACCCCGCGCGAGGCCCTCGCCACCGATCCCCAGCAGCGCCTCCTCCTGGAGACCGGCTGGGAGGCCCTCGAACACGCCGGGATCGACCCGGCCGCCCTGCGCGGCAGCCGCACCGGCGTGTTCGTCGGCGCCGAGACCCAGGAGTACGGCCCCCGCCTCGGCGACGCCGAAGCCGGCCTGGAGGGCTACCTCCTCACCGGCACCGCCGCCAGCGTCGCCTCCGGCCGACTCGCCTACACCTTCGGCCTCGAAGGCCCCACCCTCACTGTCGACACCGCCTGCTCCGGCTCCCTCGTCGCCCTCCACCTCGCCGTCCGCGCCCTGCGCTCCGGCGAGTGCACCCTCGCCCTCGCCGGCGGCGTCGCCGTCATGTCCTCGCCCGGCGGCTTCCTCGCCTTCAGCCGGCAGCGCGGACTGTCCCCCGACGGCCGATGCAAGCCCTTCTCCGCGGACGCCGACGGCACCGGCTGGTCCGAGGGCGTCGGCATCCTCGTCCTCGAACGGCTCTCCGACGCCCGGCGCAACGGCCACCAGGTCCTCGCCGTCGTCCGCGGCACCGCCGTCAACTCCGACGGCGCCTCCAACGGCCTGACCGCCCCCAGCGGCTCCGCCCAGCGCCGCGTCATCCGCGCCGCCCTCGCCGACGCCGCCCTCACCACCGCCGACGTCGACGCCGTCGAGGCCCACGGCACCGGCACCGTCCTCGGCGACCCCATCGAGGCCCGCGCCCTCATCGAGACCTACGGCCAGGACCGCCCCGAGGACCGGCCACTGTGGCTCGGCTCCGTCAAGTCCAACCTCGGCCACACCCAGGCCGCCGCCGGCGTCGCGGGCGTCATCAAGATGGTGCAGGCCCTGCGCCACGGCACCCTGCCCCGTACCCTGCACGCCGCCGAACCCACCCCCCACGTCGACTGGTCCGCCGGCCACGTCCGGCTCCTCGACGACAGCCGCCCCTGGGTGCCGGACGGCGACACCCCCCGCCGCGCCGGCGTCTCGTCCTTCGGCATGAGCGGCACCAACGCCCACGCCATCATCGAAGAGCCCCCCACCGCCGAGGCCGAGGCCGAGGACGAGGTCTCGCCCGTCGCCGCCCCGGCCGTCGCCGACGGCACCCCCCTGCCCCACACCCTGTCCGCCGCCACCGCCGACGCCCTGCGCGACCAGGCCCGCCGCCTCGCCGGCCGGCTCACCGCCGTCTCCGCCGACGTGTCCGCCGCCTCCGACGCCGACATCGCGTACTCCCTCGCCACCACCCGCGGCCACCTGCCGCACCGCGCCGTCGTCGTCGCCGAGGACCGCGCCGACCTCCTCGACGCCCTCGACGCCCTCGCCGACGGCACCGAGCGCCCCGGCACCGTCACCGGCACTCGCACCGACGGCGGCACCGCCGTCCTCTTCACCGGCCAGGGCAGCCAGCGCCCCGGCATGGGCCGCGAACTCCACCACGCCTACCCCGTGTTCGCCGCCGCCCTCGACGAAGCCTGCGCAGCCCTCGACACCCACCTCGACCGGCCCCTCAAGCAGCTGATGTTCGCCGACGAGGGCACCCCCGGCGCCGCCCTCCTCGACGAGACCCGCTACACCCAGCCCGCGCTGTTCGCCCTGGAGGTCGCCCTCTACCGGCTCGCCGAATCCTGGGGACTGCGCCCCGACTACGTCACCGGGCACTCCATCGGCGAACTCGCCGCCGCCCACATCGCCGGCGTCCTCAGCCTCCAGGACGCCGCCCTGCTCGTCACCGCACGCGGCCGCCTCATGCAGGAACTCCCCGCCGGCGGCGTCATGGTGGCCGTCGAGGCCACCGAGGACGAGATGCTCGCCGCACTCGCCGGACGCGAGCACGAGATCGGCATCGCCGCCCTCAACGGCCCCGACTCCCTCGTCCTCTCCGGCACCGAGGACGCCGTCACCGAGATCGCCCGCACCTGGAAGGACCGCGGCCGCCGCACCCACTGGCTCACCGTCAGCCACGCGTTCCACTCGCCGCTGATGGAACCCATGCTCGACGAGTTCCGCTGGATCGCCCGCATCGTCGACTACCGGCCGCCCACCCTCCCCGTCGTCTCCAACCTCACCGGCCGCACCGTCACCACCGACGAGATCTGCTCCCCCGACTACTGGGTGCAGCACGTCCGGCACGCCGTTCGCTTCGCCGACGCCGTCCGCTTCCTGCGCGACCAGGACGTCACCCACTTCATCGAACTCGGCCCCGACAGCGTCCTCACCGCCATGGCGCGGCAGACCGCCGGCGACGACACGCCCGCCCTCTTCACCGCCGCCCTGCGTCGCGACCGCCCCGAGGCCCGCACCTTCACCACCGCGCTCGCCGCACTCCACGCCCACGGCGCCCCCGTCGACTGGACGGGCGCCCTCGCCGGCCGCGGCGGCCGCCGCACCGACCTCCCCACCTACGCCTTCCAGCACCAGCGCTACTGGCTCGACACCACCACCCCCGGCACCGACGCCGAGAGCCTCGGCCAGCGCGCCACCGGCCACCCCCTGCTCGGCGCCGCCGTCACCCTCCCCGACACCGACGGCGTCGTCCTCACCGGCCGGATCTCCCTGCGCACCCACCCCTGGCTCGCCGACCACGCGGTCATGGGCACGGTCCTGCTCCCCGGCACGGCCTTCGTCGACATGGCCGTACGCGCCGGCGACGAGGCCGGCTGCGACCGCCTCGACGAACTCACCCTCGCCACCCCGCTCGTCGTACCCGAGCGTGGCGGCGTCGCCCTGCGCGCCACCGTCGTCGCCCCCGCCGCCGACGGCTCCCGTGAACTCACCCTCCACTCCCGCCCGGTGGACGCGGGCGACGACGCGTGGACCCTGCACGCCACCGGCCTGCTGACCGGCGGCACCCCGGCCGCGGCCGCGGAGGCCGCCCCGGCCGCCTGGCCGCCCGCGGGCGCCGAACCCCTCGCCCTCACCGACTTCTACGAGCGCCTCGAAGCCGACGGCTACGGCTACGGCCCCGTCTTCCAGGGCCTGCGCGCCGCCTGGCGGCACGGCGACACCGTTCACGCCGAGGTCGCCCTGCCCGAGACCGCAGCCGACAGCGCCAAGGACTTCGGCCTGCACCCGGCGCTCCTCGACGCCGCCCTCCACACGACGAGCCTCCTCAGCCCCGAGGGCTCCCAGGGCGGTCAGGACGGCGGCCGTGTGCTGCTGCCGTTCTCCTGGAGCGGCGTACGCCTTGCTCTCGGCGGTGCCTCCGTCTGCCGCGTCACCACCACCGAGACGGCCCCCGGCACCGTACGGCTCACCCTCGCCGACGCCACCGGAGCCACGGTCGCCACCGTCGACGCCCTCACGATGCGCCCCGCCTCGGCGGAGCAGCTCACCGCTCCGCCCGCCGGCCACGACGCCCTCCATCGCGTCGAGTGGACCGCCCTGACCACGCCGGCGTTCGAACCCGCCCCGGCCACGTGGGCCGTCCTCGGCGCCGACGCCGACACCGTGGCCGAGGCCCTGGCCGGCACGCCGGTCACCGCCCGCGCCCACGACAGCCTCGACGCCGCCGCGGCCGACGCGCCCGGCACCGTCGTCCTCAGCCTCCCGCAGGCCACGGGCGACGACCTCGCCGCCACCGTCCACCAGCGCGTCGGCGCCGTACTCGCCCTGCTCCAGGACTGGCTCGCCGACGCCCGCTTCGACACCACCCGGCTCGTCGTCCTCACCCGCCGCGCGGTCGCCACCGCACCCGGCGATGCCCCCGACGACCTGCCCGGCGCGTCCGTCTGGGGCCTCGTCCGCTCCGCACAGGCCGAGAACCCCGACCGCATCCGGCTCGTCGACCTCGACGGGCCGGCCGCCGCAGCCACTCTCCCCGCCCTCCTCGACCTCGACGAACCCGAACTCGCCCTCCGCGACGGCGTCCCGCACGCCCGACGCCTCGGCCGCGCCCCCGTCCCCACCGAACCCCAGGACCCGGCCGGCGACCCCGACGGCACCTGGCTCGTTACCGGCGGCACCGGCGCCCTCGGCGCCCTCGTCGCCCGCCACCTGGTCGCCCGGCACGGCGTCCGCAGGTTGCTGCTCACCAGCCGCCGCGGCACCGCCGCCCCCGGCGCCGCCGAACTCACCGCCGAACTCACGGCACGGGGCGCCCACGTGACCGTCGCCGCCTGCGACGCCGCCGACCGCGGGAGCCTGCGGACCGTGCTCGCCGCGCTCCCCGACGCGCACCCGCTCACCGGCGTCGTGCACACCGCCGGCGTCCTGGACGACGCCCTCATCGGCTCCCTCACCCCCGAGCGCCTCGCCCGCGTCCTGCGGCCCAAGGTCGACGCCGTCGTCAACCTGCACGACCTCACCGCCGACCGGGACCTGACCGCGTTCGTCCTCTTCTCCTCCGACGCGGGTGTCGTCAACGCACCCGGACAGGGCAACTACGCCGCCGCCAACACCTTCCTCGACGCCTTCGCCCAGCACCGGAGGGCACAGGGCCTCCCGGCCCTCTCCCTCACCTGGGGCCTGTGGGAAGAGCGCAGCGGCATGACGTCCCACCTCTCCGACGCCGACATCGAACGCATGAAGCGCGCCGGCTCCCTGCCCCTGCCCACCGAACTCGGCCTCGAACTCCTCGACCTGGCCCTGCGCACCGACCTGCCCGTCGTCGCCCCCGTCCGGCTCGACCTTGCCGCCGTACGCGCCTCCGGCGACATCCCCGCCGTGCTCCGCGGCCTCGTCCGCACCACCACCGTCCGTCGCGGCACCGCCGACACCGACACCGGCACCACGGGCTCCGCCCGTACCTTCGCCGACCAGCTCGCCGCACTGACGCCCGAGGACCGTCTCAAGGCCGCGCTCGACCTCGTACGACGCACCGTCGCCGTGGTCCTCGGCCATCCCGAGAGCACCGCCCTCGACGAGCAGCAGGCGTTCAAGGAGCTCGGCTTCGACTCGCTGTCCGCCGTCGAACTCCGCAACCGGCTGACCGCCGCCACCGGCGTACGCCTGCCCGCCACGCTGATCTTCGACTACCCGACCCCGCACGCCCTGGCCCGCGAGTTCGCCACCACGCTGGTGGGCGACGCGTCTTCGACTGCGGCGGCGCCGCTCGCTGCGGCCGCCATGACCGCCACGGGCGCCGGCACCGAACCGATCGCGATCGTCGGCATGGCCTGCCGCTACCCGGGCGGCGTGCTGTCGCCGGAGGACCTGTGGCGGATGGTGGTGGAGGGCACGGACGGTGTGTCCGCGTTCCCCGAGGACCGTGGCTGGGACGTGGAGGGGATCTTCGATCCGGATCCGGACCGTCCGGGGACGACGTACGTGCGGGAGGGTGGTTTCCTGCACGACGCGGCGCAGTTCGACCCGGCGTTCTTCGGCATCAGCCCGCGTGAGGCGCTGGCGATGGACCCGCAGCAGCGCCTCCTCCTGGAGGTCTCCTGGGAGGCCATCGAACGCGCCGGCATCGACGCCCAGAGCCTGCGCGGCGACGCCGTCGGCGTCTTCGCCGGCGTCATGTACGGCGACTACGCCTCCCGCCTCGACGAGATCCCCCAGGACGTCGCCGACTTCGTTGGCAACGGCAACGCCTACAGCGTCGCCTCCGGCCGGATCGCCTACACGCTGGGCCTGGAGGGCCCGGCCATCAGCATCGACACGGCGTGCTCGTCGTCGCTCGTGACCCTGCACCTCGCGGTGCAGTCGCTGCGGCGCGGCGAGTGCTCGATGGCCCTCGCCGGTGGCGTCACCGTCATGTCGACCCCCGACACCTTCATCGACTTCTCGCGGCAGCGCGGTCTGGCCCAGGACGGCCGTTGCAAGTCCTTCGCGGCGGGCGCCGACGGCACCGGTTGGGCCGAGGGCGTCGGCGTCCTGGTGGTGGAGCGTCTGTCGGATGCCCGGCGCATGGGACACCGTGTGCTCGCGGTGGTGCGGGGTTCGGCCGTGAACCAGGACGGTGCGTCCAATGGCCTGTCCGCGCCGAACGGCCCGGCCCAGCAGCGGGTGATCCGTGCCGCGCTCACCAATGCGGGTCTGGCGACGGCGGACGTGGACGTGGTCGAGGCGCAC
>NZ_JBVHTA010000009.1:79254-203493 GCF_055566095.1 Streptomyces sp. NPDC027962 | reverse complement strand
GCGACCCTCCGCAGCTTCGCGATCAACCAGCTCCGTGCTGCCGGCCACACCAACATCGCCGCCGCACTCCGCGAGATGTCTCTCCGCCCTTTCGAACGGCCACTGGCCCTCCTCGGACTCAGCTGACCAGCACCGCCCCCAGAACCTCAGACTTTGCAATCACCCTGACTTGGGATGGCACCACTCTCTGTGAAGAGACAACTGAGAATCAAGAACTCCCCAAGCCGGTCGTCCTCACGTGGGACCACAATGATTTGCAGCCTGTCGCCCAAACGGAACGCATCCTAACGCGCGACACATCACAAGAAGCTGCAGATCAGCGCTTCTTCACAATTATCACCGATCTGGTCGGAACACCAAATGAACTTATCGATGAAACCGGCAACGTGGCCTGGCGTTCGCACATCTCGCTTTGGGGATCGACCTCTTGGGCGAGGAACAGCCAGGCATACACACCACTTCGCTTCCCCGGACAATACTGTGACTTCGAATCAGGGCTTCACTATAACTTCTACCGCTTCTACGAACCTGACACAGCCCGCTACCTGTCTCGAGATCCCCTTAATCTCACTCCAGCACCAAATCCCATAACCTATGTAAACAACCCGCATATACTGGCCGACCCTCTCGGGCTGGCCCCTTGCCCCCATGTTGATGACCGGAAGCTCGACTACCTCTTCAACAGAGACATCAAAAAGGACAATCACAATACCCCTCGTGCGGTGCAGAACGCCGAGCAGTTGCGGCGCATAGGGTTTGACGACACCCCTGCCTCACGACAATACGTTTCAGACCATCTAAAAGAGGCGACAAGTCTTGGATTTAGCCGAACATTCAGTAACCAGTGGGGAGAGTACGGCGAGGTGCACTCGGTAATACAGGGAAGATTCGGAATGCGTCAGGTTGAAAGCACGTGGCAGATCATGGAGGATGGTAGCCTTCGATTCACAACTGCCATATTCAAGGGTGGGAGCTAGTAGAGGATGACAAACGAGCCTTTTTCTGTTCCAGACATCCAAGAATTTGTCGAAAATCTCGGGGTGTCACCAATACTAGTCGATCACGACACCGTGGAGATCAACCTGACTGAAGTCACCGGCGAAGAGGTTATGTTCAGCTTTAACCCTATCGGGAGATCGATCAGCTTTCACTGGGCGGTGACGAAAGATTCCAAGATCGGCATCTTCAGAGAGGGGGCGTGCCGACTCAGGATCTCCACAGAAGGGCAGAATGTATTCCTGGTGACTGACTTCTCGACGGAGTCATTGGAAGGTTGCATGCGCCTGCGGGTCTTCCCTTCCCTCAACCTCGAGGACGAGGTCCTGTTCAGGTAAGCGAGTCGAGATCAACCCTGGACGCTTTGTTGGCCAAGCACGGCGAAGTGAGCAGACTGTTGAACAGCCTGAACGGTTTCCTGCACTCTATCGGGCATCGTTGAACTTCGAACCGACAGCAAAGGGCTCTTCCATGGGGCAAGATTTCGACCGCACTCTCTCTATCGAGTCCCTGGAGGGAGATGAGTGGCCGGAGCCGCCGACTGGTTCCACGGGGCTGGTGCGGACTGTCCATGCCTTGAGGAAACGTCCGATCCGCGAGCTCAATGCGTATGAGATGAGCAGGATGATCGGACAGGATGTCGGCCTTCCGTGGCTGATGCCTATGGCCCTCGAAATTTTGCGGGATTCGGCATCGGAGCAAGCCGTCTGCGGATTTTACGATGACGATTTGCTATCTGCTGTCTTGACACGCTCCTCCGCAGTCTGGCGGACATATCCACAGTGGGTTGCCGAAATAAAGGTCATTCTCCCCCAACTCGTCGGTCTCTCGCCGTACGTTCAGGCGGATGTCGATCAGTTCCTTGAGAGTGCTCGAGACCTTTGATTGGCAGAACGGTCAACGCACAGAGGGTGCGGCGGTTGGCCAATTCGCCCCGGCTCACTTCCCCCGAGCCTCCGTGGGAGACCTGGGCAGCGGTTGGCTGCACAGCGAGCCTTCTTGGAGACCGGCTGCTCGCGCCGGGCTGGCATACGAGGTACGCGTTCAGCGCGCTCTTCAGAACACCTCGTCCGCGAACCTCCCCGCCGTCTCCTCCAGCACCTCCACCCCGTCCCGCGCCCACAGCCCGTCGTTGAACAGCTCCACCTCGATGAAGCCCGTCCAGCCCGTCGCCTCGACGCGCTCGCGCCACGCGCGCAGGTCGATCGCGCCGTCGCCGAGCTGGCCGCGGCCGTTGAGCACGCCGGCGGGCAACGGTGTCGTCCAGTCGGCCAGTTGGAAGGAGTGGATGCGGCCCTGAGCGCCCGCGCGGGCGATCTCGGCGGGGGCCCGGTCGTCCCACCAGATGTGGTATGTGTCCACGACCACGCCCACCTGCGACGCCGGGAAGCGTTCCGCGAGGTCGAGCGCCTGGGTCAGGGTGGAGACGACGCAGCGGTCCGCCGCGTACATCGGGTGCAGCGGTTCGATCGCCAGTCGTACGCCCCGCTCCCCCGCGTACGGCGCGAGGGCCGCGAGCGCGTCCGCGATGCGTTCCCGCGCCGCGGCCAGGTCGCGGCTTCCTTCCGGGAGGCCTCCGGAGACGAGCACCAGGGTGTCCGTGCCCAGCGTTGCCGCCTCGTCGATCGCCGCGCGGTTGTCGTCCAGGGCGGTGTCGCGTTCCGCGGAGTCCAGGGCCGTGAGGAAGCCGCCGCGGCACAGGGTCGTGACCGCGAGGCCCGCGTCCCGTACGAGTTTGGCCGCGGCCTCGAGCCCGTACGCGGCGACCGGTTCGCGCCACAGACCGACGGCCGGGACGCCGAGCCGGACACAGGCCTCCGTCAGCTCGGGCAGGGTCAGCTGTTTGACCGTCATCTGGTTGATGCTGAAGCGGGAGAGAGGATCGTTCACTGCGCGACTCCATAGACGCGGAGCAGGGACTTCATACGGCTCTCCGCCTCGGCCGGGTCCGGGAACAGGCCGAGCCCGTCCGCCAGTTCGTACGCCCGCGCCAGATGCGGCAGCGAGCGAGCGGACTGGAGGCCGCCGACCATCGTGAAGTGCGACTGGTGGCCCGCCAGCCACGCCAGGAACACCACGCCCGTCTTGTAGAAGCGCGTGGGCCGCTGGAAGAGGTGGCGGGAGAGGTCGACCGTGGGGTCGAGGAGCTTGCGGAAGC
Organism: Streptomyces sp. NPDC027962; assembly: GCF_055566095.1. Classification (NCBI taxonomy): domain Bacteria; kingdom Bacillati; phylum Actinomycetota; class Actinomycetes; order Kitasatosporales; family Streptomycetaceae; genus Streptomyces; species Streptomyces sp. NPDC027962. Next base: position 200,339 of record NZ_JBVHTA010000009.1, on the reverse strand, counting down.
CGTCCACGTCCCCGGTGTCCAGCACCCGTACCGCCTCCGCCGCCAGCGGCCCCAGCGGGTCGAAGATGCCGAGCAGCGCGTGGCTGAAGCGTCCTCCCGCCGTCGGCTCCTCGCCGGCGATCAGTTCGGGGTAGTTGAAGTCGTCGCCCGTGTAGCAGCGCACACCCTGCGGCAGGCGCCGGCGCAGGTCGACCTCACGCTGGGCGTCCAGCAGGGAGACCTTGATGCCGTCGACCTTGTCGGGGTGGGCGGCGATGACCTCCAGGAAGGTCTCCGTGGCGGTGTCGGGGTCGGCGCTGCCCCAGTAGCCCTCCAGCGCCGGGTCGAACATCGGCCCGAGCCAGTGCAGGATCACCGGCTCCGAGGCCTGGCGCAGCAGGTGCCCGTAGACCGCGAGGTAGTCGTCCGCCGAGGTCGCTGCCGCGGTCAGCGCTCGGGAGGCCATCAGGATCGCCCCGGCACCGGTGGATTCGACGAGGGCGAGCTGTTCCTCGTAGGCCGCGCGGACCTCCTCGAGCGTCGCCGGGCCCGTCAGCTGGTCCGTGCCGACTCCGCAGGCGATCGTGCCGCCCACCGACCGCGCCTCCGCCGCCGAGCGCCGGGTCAGCTCCGCCGCGCCCGCCCAGTCGAGGCCCATCCCCCGCTGCGCCGTGTCCATGGCCTCCGCCACGCCGAGCCCGTGCGACCACAGGTGGCGGCGGAACGCGAGCGTGGCGTCCCAGTCGACGGCGGCGGCCGAGCCGGGGTCGGTGTCCGCGTAAGGGTCGGCCACCACATGGGCGGCGGAGAAGACCGTACGGGAGGTGAGCGGCGCGCCCGGGGTGAGCCGCAAGGGATCGGTGCGCGGTTCGTACGCCGACAGGGTGCCGTCGGCTCGAGGGAGCCGGATCGTCACAGCGTCAGCTCCGGTACGTCCAGCCGTCGGCCCTCCGCCGACGAGCGCAGGCCCAGCTCGGCGAGCTGCACGCCGCGCGCGCCCGCGAGCAGGTCCCAGTGGTACGGCTCGTCGAGGGCGACATGCCGCAGGAACAGCTCCCACTGGGCCTTGAAGCCGTTGTCGAACTCGCCGTTGTCGGGGATCTCCTGCCACTGGTCGCGGAACGACTCGGTGACCGGCAGATCCGGGTTCCACACCGGCCTGGGTGTGGCGGAGCGGTGCTGGGCACGGCAGTTGCGCAGGCCGGCGACCGCGGAGCCGTGCGTGCCGTCGACCTGGAACTCGACGAGCTCGTCGCGGTTGACCCGTACCGTCCAGGAGGAGTTGATCTGGGCGATCGCGCCGCCCTCCAGCTGGAAGATGCCGTAAGCAGCGTCGTCGGCGGTCGCGGCGTACGGCTTGCCCTGTTCGTCCCAGCGCTGCGGGATGTGCGTGGCGACATGGGCGTTGACGGAGGTGACTCGGCCGAACAGCTCGTGCAGCACGTACTCCCAGTGCGGGAACATGTCGACGACGATGCCGCCGCCGTCCTCGCTGCGGTAGTTCCAGCTGGGGCGCTGCGCCTCCTGCCAGTCCCCCTCGAAGACCCAGTAGCCGAACTCACCGCGTACGGACAGGATTTCCCCGAAGAAGCCACTGCCGATCAGGCGTTTCAGCTTCAGCAGGCCTGGCAGGAAGATCTTGTCCTGGACGACGCCGTGCTTGATGCCCCTGCGCTGCGCGAGGCGGGCGAGCTCCAGGGCGCCCGCGGCGTCGGTGGCGGTCGGCTTCTCGGTGTAGATGTGCTTGCCCGCCGCGATGGCCTTCCTCAGGGCCTCCACGCGGGCGGAGGTGACCTGCGCGTCGAAGTAGATGTCGACGGTGTGGTCGGCGAGCACGGCGTCGACGTCGGTCGAGATCTCGGTCAGGCCGTGCTGCTCGGCGAGGTCGCGCAGCGCGTGTTCGCGCCGGCCGACGAGCACGGGCTCCGGCCAGAGCACCTCGCCGCCCCCGAGGTCCAGCCCGCCCCCTTCGCGGATCGCAAGGATCGAGCGCACCAGATGCTGGCGGTGGCCCATCCGTCCTGTGACGCCGTTCATGGCGATCCGCACTGTCCTGCGTGTCACGACGTTCCTCCGTCATTCATCTCGGTTTCCCCCGAGTTACCCCGATATGAGCGTAGCAAGCGCTTTCTACACGGTATGAAGCTAGCCTGCCGACAGCGGCCCGGACAAGGGGCCGGACCATCTCCTGCGGAGGAAAGCGATGACAGTCACCCTGGCGGATGTGGCGGCGCGCGCCCGGGTGTCCCCGGCAACCGTCTCCCGCGTGTTGAACGGCAACTACCCGGTCGCCGCATCGACGCGGGAGCGGGTACTGCGCGCGGTGGACGAGCTCGACTACGTACTCAACGGCCCGGCCAGCTCACTCGCCGCCGCCACCTCCGACCTCGTCGGGATCCTCGTCAACGACATCGCCGACCCGTTCTTCGGGATCATGGCGGGGGCGGCGCAGACCGAGATCGGCGGCCAGGAGGGCACCGGGCGGGCCGGCGGCGAGAAGCTCGCCGTCGTCTGCAACACCGGCGGCTCGCCCGAACGCGAACTGACCTACCTCACCCTGCTCCAGCGCCAGCGGGCCGCGGCCGTGATCCTCACCGGCGGCGCGCTGGAGGACCCGGCCCACGTCGAGGCCATGAGCGCGAAGCTCGCGAAGCTCGCCGACGCCGGGACGCGTGTCGTCCTGTGCGGCCGCCCGCCGCTGGCCGGCAGCGACGCGGTCGTCGCGGCGCTCGCGTTCGACAACCGAGGCGGGGGGCGGCGGCTCACCGAGCACCTGATCACGCTCGGCCACCGCCGCATCGGATACGTCGCCGGCCCCGTGGAACGCACCACCACCCGCCACCGCCTCGAGGGCCACCGGGCCGCGCTGACCACGGCCGGACTGGGCGGGGACGCCGCGGAGCAGGAACACCTCACCGTCCACGGCCCGTACGACCGCCGCTCCGGATACGACGCCACGCGCGAACTGCTGCGCAGGGAACCTGGGTTGACGGCGATCGTGGCCGCGAACGACACCGTCGCGCTGGGCGCGTGCGCGGCGCTGCGGGACCAGGGGCTGCGGATCCCCGACGACATCTCCGTCGCGGGCTTCGACGACCTGCCCTTCTCGGTGGACGCGGTCCCGTCGCTGACCACGGTCCGCCTGCCGCTGTTCGACGCAGGCGCCCGTGCGGGCCGGCTTGCCATGGGCAACGAGACTCCGCCACCGGGCGGCATCGCGACGATCGCGGCCGAACTGATGGCGCGGAGCTCGACGGCCCCGCCGCGGGCGCGGTGACGGTGGCGGGTGCGCAGTGAGCGCGGGGCCGCCAGGGGCGCGGCGTCGCGCGCGGCGAGCGCGGGCGCGGGAGCACGGCATCGCGCGCGGCGAGCGCGGGCGCGGGAACGCGGCATCGCGCGCGGGGTGGCAGGGGCGCGGCGCCGCACCGGTGGCCTGTGACGCGGTGAGACGGGGGCGCCGAGGCGGAGCCGCCCTGTGGCGGGTGCCCGGGCTCGGGAGGTGGGGACCCGCCCGGGGACGTGCGACGCCGTTCCGGTGCCGCGTCCCGGCCGCGAAGGAGCCGAACGCTCCACGCGCCCGGTGAGACGTCCCGGGTGGAACGCGCCCGGCACGTGCCCGCCCGGGATGCCCGAGCGCCGGGGCGGCCCGGAGACATGCGCGTGCTCCTGAGAGCGCGAGGCCGCTCCGGAGCGAGGTCATTCGGAACCAGAGCGGCCGCCGGAGCGGCGCGAACCGATGTCCGCGCGCGCGGAGATCGCAGCCCTGCGGTCCGCCGGGGCCCGACAGATGCGCGTGCGGGCGCACCCCGATGCCACCCGACTGGCCCACACCCGCTCGCCGTCCTGCCCGGCCGGGCAAACGCTGGAGTCCTTGCCCGCAGAGTACGGAGGACGAGCATGAGCAACGCCACCCGCAGCACCGGACGACCCGCCGACGGCGGCGGAAGTGCCTGGGCGTCCGGGGGGACGACGTTCGCCGGAGTGCTGATGCTGCTGGAAGGCATCCTCGGCATCCTCACCGGGATCGCCGCTCTGGTGGAGGACGACGTCTACGCGCGCATCGGCGACTACGTCTTCGAGTTCAACCTGACCACGTGGGGCTGGATCCACCTGATCTTCGGCATCATCGTCGCCGTCACCGGCTGGGGCATCCTCTCGGGCGCCGCCTGGGCGCGGGGCCTCGGCGTGGGGATCGCCGCGCTGATCATCGTCCTGCAGTTCATCTGGCTGCCGTACCAGCCGGTCTGGGCGCTGGTGTCCATCGCGATCGCCGTGTTCGTCATCTGGGCGCTGTGCACCGATCGCGGCCGTACGTCCGCGTCCTGACCCCCGCGCCCGGCCGACCCCGGCTTCCTCCGCGCGCGGAGGAAGCCGGTTCACCGTCGCGGGAGGCAGCATGACGCGCAAAGCAGCCGACGGCCCTTCCGCGGCCGGGTCGCACCCGCATCGCATCATCCCCCCGCAGGCCCGCGCCCTGCTCCCGCTCGTCCTCCCGGCGCTCGTCATCGGCATCGGGTCGAGCCTTCTCCTGTTCGGCATCAGCTGGATCGCCGAGCGGCTCCAGCACTGGCTGTGGGGCACGTTGCCCGCCGGGCTCGGTGTCTCGGGCACGTCTGCCGGCTGGACCCTGGTAATGCTCACGGCGGCCGGATTGGCCACCGGCCTGATCGTGTGGAAGGTCCCCGGCCACACAGGTCCCGACCCGGCCACCCGTGGTCTGGTCGACCCGCCGTTGCCGGTGGGGATCCTGCCGAGTGTTGCGCTCGCCGCTGTCGTCACCTTGGCGGGCGGGGTGAGCCTGGGGCCCGAGAACCCGATCACCTCGATCAACGTCGCGCTCGCCTGCGCGCTGGGCATGAAGGTCATGCCGCGCGCGCCCGGCGCCGTCTGGGTCTCGCTCGCCGTCGCCGGCACCGTCGGCGCGCTGTTCGGGACGCCGGTCGCGGCCGCGCTCATCCTCTCCGAAATCTCCGGCGTGCCCGATCCGCGCCCCCTGTGGGACCGGCTCTTCGCGCCCCTGGTCGCCGCCGGGGCAGGAAGCGTGACGACCGTGCTGGTCGCGGCACCCACGTTGACCGTGCAAACGAGTGACTATTCCGGGCCGCAGCTGATCGACGCGGTGTCCGCGATGGTCATCGCCTCCGCCGCGGCCGTCGTCACTCTTGCCGCCGTGTACGTCTTCCCCCACGTCCACCGCCTCTTCCACCGGCTTCGGCACCCGGTTCTCATGCTGACCGCGGGCGGTCTGGTGCTCGGCGCGCTGGGCATGCTCGGCGGGCAACTGACCCTTTTCAAGGGCCTGGAGCAGATGAGGGAACTCTCCGCCGACCCCGAGGCGCACAGCACGGGCAATCTGCTGCTCCTCGCCCTGGTGAAGCTGGCCGCCCTGGTCGTCGCCGCTTCCTGCGGCTTCCAGGGCGGGCGGATCTTCCCCGCCGTGTTCATCGGAGTGGCCCTCGGCATGTTCGCGCATTCCCTCGTCGCGTCCGTGCCGATGTCGGTGGCGATCGCGGCGGCCGTGCTCGGCGTGCTCCTCGCCATCACACGGCAGGGCTGGCTGAGTCTGTTCCTGGCCGCCGTTCTCGCCGCCGACGTCCATGTGCTGCCGCTGCTGTGTGTGGCGACCCTGCCCGCCTGGTTCGTCGTCACGGGCCGCCCGGAGATGCTGATCAAGAGCACGCCACCGCCGCAGGGCTCCTTGTCGGGCGGGCGCCCGGCCCCGTAGCGTTGACTGAGTCAAAGAAAACGCTTCGCGCCGGTCGGGTGAGCCGTCATGCCGATACAAGAGATCCGCGCCTTCAACCGCTTCTACACCAACGTCATCGGTGCCCTCGACTACGGCAGGCACCTGTACACGCCGTACACCCTCACCGAGTCGCGCGTGCTGTACGAGCTGGCCCACAGCCCCCGCACCGACGCCGCCGACCTGCGGGCCGCGCTGTCGCTCGACGCCGGGTATCTGAGCCGGCTGCTCACCGGTTTCGAGCGCGGCGGGCTGGTCGTGCGGGCACCGTCGGAGCGTGATCCGCGGCGGCAGCGGATCACGCTCACCGACCGTGGGCGCCAGGCCGCCGCGATGCTCGACGAGCGGTCGCGGCAGGCCGTCGGCGAGCTCGTCGCCGGTGTGCCCGAGCCCGAGCGGGAGCAGCTCATAGAGGCTCTGCGCACCGTCCGCGACATCCTCTCGGCCGCGTCACCGGCCGGCCGCGCCGAGGCCGTCCTGCGCGAGCCCGGGCCCGGTGACCTGGGGTGGATCGTTCAGCGGCACGGCGCGCTGTATGCCGCCGAGTACGGGTGGAGTGCGGACTTCGAGGGTCTGGTCGCCCGGATCGTGGCGGACTTCGCGCAGGACCACGACCCCCGTCTGGAGCGGGTGTGGATCGCCGAGCTGGACGGGCGCCCGGTGGGCTCGGTGATGTGCGTACGGGACGACGCCCCGGCCACGGCACGGCTGCGGCTGCTGCTGGTCGAGCCGGACGCCCGGGGGCACGGCCTCGGCGACAAGCTCGTACGCACCACCGTGGATTTCGCGCGCGAGGCGGGGTACCGGGACATGGTGCTGTGGACGAACGACGTACTGGCCGGCGCCCGCCGGATCTACCAGCGGGCCGGGTTCACGCTCGTCGCCGAGAAGCCGCACCGCTCGTACGGAGCGGACCTGGTCGGCCAGGACTGGCGGCTGGTACTGCAGGAAGGAGCAGATCGATGAAGTTCGCCTTCTCGACCCTCGGCGTGCCGGGCAGGCCGCTCACGGAGGTGGCGCGGCTCGCCGCCGACAGCGGCTGTCAGGGCGTGGAGCTGCGCGCCCACCCGGAGGAGCCGGTACACCCCGGCATCGGCACGACCGAACGGGCGGAGGCGGTACGGGAGTTCCAGCGCGCGGGCGTCGAGATCCTCACCGTCGCCGGGTACGCGCGCATCGCCGCGGCGGGCGACGACGGCCCCGTGATCAAGGAGATGGAGGCCCTGTGCCGGCTGGCGAAGGACCTCGGCGCCCCGTTCGTCCGTGTCTTCCCGGGCGGCGGCGATCTCGCCCCGGAGGAGGCCGACGCCATCGCCGCCCGCAGGCTGGGCGCGGCCGCGGAAACGGCCGCCGACCTCGGCGTACGGATCCTGCTCGAGACGCACGACTCGCACCGGACCGGTGCCGACGTCACCCGCATCCTGGGGCTGGTCGGCCACAGGCACGCCGGCGCGCTGTGGGACGTGCTGCATCCGTGGCTCGGTGGGGAGGCCCCGGAGGTGACCCACGCGGCACTGAGCCCCTTCCTCGGATACATCCAGGTCAAGGACGTGGCATCGCGCGACGATCTGGCCCCGCTGCCGCTGGGGCGGGGCGTGGCGCCGCTCGCCGAGTGCCTGGCGCTCGCGGACCCGGGCGGCTGGGTGTGCTGGGAGTACGAGAAGCGCTGGCACCCGACGGCGCCGGAGCTGCCGGGCCTGCTGACGGCCGGCCGGGAGCACCTGCTCTCGTTGATGTGACGGGCGCCGGGACGGTTCGGCGGGCGCCGAAGCGTCCCGCGGCCGGCGTGCATGGAACCGACCCGGCGAGGAACGAGGTGCTGTGTACGAGCGCGAAGTGGCCGCCGGATTCCGGCAGATCAACGGCGATCACCCGATGACTCCGGCGGAGGGAGAACGGCGCCACCGAGGACGCCGGGTGCCGTCGCAGCAGCCGGGCATCACGCGCTGGGACCATGTAGCACCAGCACGGATTCCTTCGATGGTTGGATGAAGCGTTGCTGAATGAAGCAGGGAGAGGAGCGATCGTGCTCGATCTCGGCCGGCTGCGCGCTCTGCACGCCGTCTCCGTCCACGGCACGGTCGGCGCCGCCGCGTCCGCGCTCGGCTACACACCGTCCGCCGTCTCTCAGCAGATCGCCAAACTGGAGCGGGAGACCCGCACGACGCTCCTGGAACGCGAGGGCCGCGGCGTCCGGCTGACCGACGAGGCACGGCAACTGGCGCACACCGCACAGCAGTTGCTGTCGCTGGTGGAGGAGGCAGAGGTCCGTCTCGAGGAGCGGCGCGGCGAGCCGACGGGGCGGCTGTCGATCGCCTGCTTCGCGAGCGCCGCGCGCGGTCTGATGCCGTACGTCCTCGCCGACCTCGCCCGCCGGCACCCCACCCTGGACGCGCGCCTCCACGAGGTGGACCCGCACCTGTCCGTCGATCTCGTCGCCCGCGGTGCGATCGACCTGGCGGTGGCGCACGACTGGGACATCGCCCCGCTGCCGACCCCGCCCGGGGTCGAGCAGGCCGTCGTCGGCGACGACATGTGCGACGTACTGGTGCCTGCCGGCCATGCGCTGGCCGCCGCGGAGTCCGTACGCCGCGAGGACCTCAAGGACGAGCGCTGGATCACCCAGCCGCCGGGCACGGTCTGCCACGACTGGCTGCTGCGCACGCTGCGCGCGGCGGGCTGCGAGCCGCTGATCGCCCATCAGGCCGAGGAGAACCACACCCAGGTGGCCCTCGTGGCCGCCGGACTCGGCGTGGCCCTGGTCCCGCGGCTGGGCCGGGGGCAGCTGCCGCCGCAGGTCGTGGCCGTTCGGCTGGCGCCGGTGCCGACGCGCCGGCTGCACGCCCTGTGGCGTGCGGGCGCGGCGAGGCGACCGGCGATCACGGAAACCGTACGGACCCTGCAGAGGCAGTGGCCGGACATCTCCGCCGGCACCTGACGCGGGCCCGCCCCGCCGGTCCGGTGATGTTTGTGCGCGGAGCCTTGACCTGGCAGTTACTTTCCGGATATCCGTGTCCCCTTGGAAGTTTCCTTCAACTCCCTTGTGCAACTCCCCTGTCGAGCAAGGCCGGAAGGAGCACCACGTGCACGACCGGAACCTCTCCAGACGCACCCTTCTCACCGCGGCCGCCGTCGCCGCGGGCGCAGTCGCCAGTGCGGCGCCCGCCCTCGCCGCGCCCGCCGCCTCCCGCGGCACACGGGCCCGGCTCGAACGGCTCATCTCGAGGATGAGCCTCGAGGAGAAGGTCGGCCAGCTCTTCGTGATGCGGGTCTACGGGCACTCCGCCACCGATCCCGACCAGGCCGACGTCGACCTGAACCTCGAAGAGATGGGCGTGCGCAACGCCGCGGAGCTCGTCGCCGAGTACCACGTCGGCGGCATCATCTACTTCGCCTGGGCGCACAACACCCGCGAACCGCACCAGATCGCCGGCCTGTCCAACGGCATCCAGCGGGCCGGGCTCGCCCAGCCCACTCCCGTGCCGCTGCTGATCTCCACCGACCAGGAACACGGCATCGTCGCCCGCGTCGGCAAGCCGGCCACGCTCATGCCGGGCGCGATGGCGCTCGGCGCGGGCGGCTCCACGGCGTCCGCCCGCAAGGCCGCGCAGATCGCGGGCAGCGAGCTCGCCGCCATGGGCATCGTCCAGAACTACGCCCCCGTCGCCGACGTGAACGTCGATCCCGCCAACCCGGTCATCGGCGTACGGTCCTTCGGCGCGGACCCGGCAGCGGTCGCGGGACTGGTCGCCGCCCAGGTCAAGGGCTACCGACGCGCCGGCATCGCGGCGACGTCCAAGCACTTCCCCGGGCACGGCGACACCACCGTCGACAGCCACACCGGCATCCCGGTCATCACCCACACCCGCCAGGAGTGGGAGGAGATCGACGCACCGCCGTTCATGGCCGCGATCGCCGCCGGCATCGACTCGATCATGACGGCGCACATCCAGTTCCCCGCCCTGGACCCGAGCGACGACCCGGCGACGCTGTCCCGCCCGATCCTCACCGGCATCCTGCGCGAGGAGCTGGGCTACGACGGCGTGGTGGTCACCGACGCGCTCAACATGCAGGGCGTACGGGACAAGTACGGCGACCACCGTGTCCCCGTGCTCGCGCTGCTCGCGGGTGTGGACCAGCTGCTCAATCCGCCGGACCTGCCGGTCGCGTGGAACGCGGTGCTCGAAGCGGTCAAGAACGGCGAGCTGAGCGTGGCGCGTATCGAGGAATCGATCCTGCGCATCCTGCTGCTCAAGGAGAAACTCGGCCTGTTCCGTGACCCGTTCGTCTCGCACCGGGGAGTGGACCGCACCGTCGGCACCCCCGCGCATCTCGCCGCGGCCGACCGGATCGCCGAGCAGACGACGACGCTGCTCGCCAACCCGGACGGGCTGCTGCCACTGAGCCGCCGCAGCCACCGCGAGGTCCTGGTGGTGGGCGCGGACCCGGCATCACCCAGCGGTACGACCGGTCCGCCGACTTCCGTACTGGCGTGCGCGCTGGGCGAGTTGGGCTTCCGGACGACCGCGCTGTCGACCGGGACCGCGCCGAACAGCGCCGGGATCGCGGAGGCGGTGGCGGCGGCGGAGGGCAAGGACGTGGTCGTCGTCGGCACGTACAACGTCACCGCGACCAGCTCGCAACGCACGCTCGTCGCGGCGCTGGTGGCGACCGGCGTCCCGGTGGTGGCGCTCGCCATCCGCAACCCGTACGACATCGCCCGGCTGGACGGGGTCGCGGCGGCGGTGGCGAGCTACGCGTGGACGGACGTCGAACTGCGCGCCGCCGCCCGGGTGATCGCGGGCAGGGCGGAGCCGCGGGGGCACCTGCCGGTGCCGGTGCAGCGGGCGGACGACCCGTCACAGGTGCTGTTCCCGATCGGCCACGGGCTGTCGTACCGGTAGCGGATTCGGTAGCGGTCGAAGGGGCCGTGTCCGCCGTTGGTACGAACGGCGGACACGGCCCCTGAGCCGAGCGGTGAGCGGCGACTACGGACGCAGCAGCGGCTCGCGCTCCAGGTCGCGCTTGTCGAGCTTCGCGTCGGCCTTCGCCAGCGGCCTGGCCTTCGCCGGGTCCTCCTGGACCGCGGCCGGGGCGACGCCCGCCCAGCGCAGGATCGCGGCGGTCGCCTCGGCCTTCTCGTCCGCCACCAGGCCGGCGACGTTCGCGCCGTGGTTGGCGCCGGGCGCGGTGAAGACGTGGCTGTCGCGGGTGCCCTTGCCGACCCGGAACGGTTCGGCGCCCCACGGGTCGTTCTGGCCGTAGACGAACATCATTTGGTCGGCGTTGCGCCGCACCCAGCTGTCGACGTCCCTCATCGCCTGCGGCTTGAAGCGCATCGGGATGTCGCGCGGTACGAAGTTGCGCGGGGGCTGGTATCCGTAGCGGCTCAGGCCGTCCAGGTGGGGCTGCCGGATGTCCGGCGAGCCGAGCTCGGTGCCCGCCTGGTAGTAGTACGGCGTGTAGGTGGAAAGCCCCTGGTCGGCGTAGGCGGAGAAGCCGGAGATGGCATCGACCGTGTCGAAGATCTCCTGGTCGGACGCGGTGGCCGCGGCCGGGATCGCGTCGCAGTCGGAGAGGAGGCTGTACTGCCAGAACGCCCAGACGAAGTCGAGGACGACGGCCTCGTACGCCTTGTCCATGCTGCCGACGGTGTCGAAGGTGTAGCCGCCGTCCGCCGCGTACTTCTCGAAGAGCGCCGTCAGCGGCTCACGCCGCACGAGCGCCTCGCGCTGGACCGCGTTCAGCTTGGCGCGGCACTCGGCGGTGCCGACGTTCGCAAGGAAGCGGTCGTACGCCCGGTCCTCGTTGTTCACGACGTCGTTCGGCGCGACGTAGGCGACGACGCCGTCCATGTCGCGCGGGTGGAACCGCTCGTAGTAGGTGGCGGTCATGCCGCCCTTGGAGCCGCCGGTCGCGATCCACTTCCTCGTGTAGATCTTCTTCAGCGCCTTGAAGACCCGGTGCTGGTCGGCGGCGGCCTGCCGGATGTCCAGCTTGGACCAGTCGGCGGGCGCGGGCCGCGACGGCGTGAAGAAGCGGTACTCCAGGGAGACCTGGTTGCCGTCGACGATGGCCGTCGGCTCACTGCGGCGGGGCGTGGTGGACACGTTGTAGCCGGAGGTGAAGAAGACGGTGGGACGGGCCGTGTCCTTGTGCAGCAGGGTGATCCGCTGCTGGAACGTGCCGCGCCAGGGGTGCCGGTGGTCGACCGGCTGTGTGTAGTTGAGGACGAAGAACCGGTAACCCGGGTAGGGCTTCTCCTCGATGAGGCTCATTCCCGGGATCGACAGGACCCGGTCCTTGATGTCCGTGCCCGTAGCGGAGTCGGAACCGGAGTCCGTGCTGGAGACCGAACCGACGTGCGTGGCGATGTCCGTGCCGGTCTCCGGTCCGGCGGCGGTAGCCGCCTCGGCCGTCGCGCCGGCTGCGCTCACCGTGCCTATGAGCACCGCGAGCGACAGCAGCCATCTGAGCGCCTTGCGCATTCACCCTCCCCTTGATCTCAAGCGGTCGCGGTGAACCTAGCGGTGGTAACACCGGCCCCGCCAGACCCGGTTGGGACTCAGGGGCGCATCAGCACAGAATCCACCCGGTGGCCCGCGAGGTGCCCGAGACCGAACCCGAGGCGCGCACACAGCGGTTGCGGGCGTGCACCGTGACGGGCCCAGCCTGCCGGGTGAACCGCCCGCTGTCCGTCTCCGCCCAGCCGCCGCGGGGCTGGAGCGAGACGGACATGGAGCGCCTGGCGCCGGGGCGTTTGGCGAGGGTGACGGCACAGACGGAGTTGCCCTGCTTGTAGACGCGCAGTTCGCCGGTGGAGAAGGCGAGCTTCTTCACCAGCCGCCCGGGGCAGGGGGCGGCGGCCTCCGCACCGCCGACCGCCGGGCCGGCGACGGTGAGCACCGCGGCCGTCATGACCATGACCAGCAGGCGCCTCGCCAACCGCGCGGGCCGTCCTGTGCCCTTGTTCCCCACCACTTCGAACACGCCTGCTCCCCACTGCCTCGCACACATGCGTACGCCCCGTACACGCGTACGACGCATACGGGGCGTGCATGGTTGCGGCCCCTGCTGCCCCTCCGCTCCCACCTGCCACCGGCTTGCCGCCCGGCGGCGACGCACCGCGACGGCGCCGGCGCGCCCGCGACCACAGCAGATGCCGCGGCCGCGGCATCTGCGAGAGGAAGCGCCGAACCGGAGCCGCTGGAGGGCAGGTTGTCCCCGGCTGCGGCCAGGTTGCCGCCCGTGGAGGCCTTTGCACGCCGCCCGGCGGCCGTCACACGGCCGCGGGCTCGTCCTCCCCCAGGCCCTCTATGCCCTCCCCGACGAACGTGCGCCACAGCGCGGCGTACCGGCCGTCCCGGGCGAGCAGTTCGTCGTGTGTGCCGTCCTCCGCGACGCGCCCCTGGTCCATCACGACCACCCGGTCGGCGCGGGCCGCGGTGGTGAGGCGGTGGGCGACCACCAGGGTGGTGCGCCGGCCGGTCAGCCGGTCCGTCGCCTGGTTGACCTGTGCCTCCGTGGCCAGGTCCAGGGAAGCGGTCGCCTCGTCGAGCAGCAGCACGTCCGGGTCGACGAGTTCGGCACGGGCCAGGGCGATCAGCTGGCGCTGGCCGGCGGAAAGGTTGCGTCCGCGTTCGGAGACCTCGTGGAGGTAGCCGCCGTCGAGCGTGGCGATCATTTCGTGTGCGCCGACGGCACGGGCTGCGGCCTCCACCTCGGCGTCGCTCGCGCCGGGGCGGCCGTAGGCGATGGCGTCGCGGACCGTGCCGACGAACAGGTACGCCTCCTGGGGGACGACCCCGAGGCGGTGCCGGTAGGCGGTGAGGTCCAGATCCCGCAGGTCCCGTCCGTCCACGGTGACCCGGCCGCTCGTCGGGTCGTAGAACCGCGCCACCAGCTTCACCAGAGTCGACTTGCCGGCGCCGGTCTCGCCGACGAACGCGACGGTCTGTCCCGCCGGGATCCGCAGGTCGACACCGGTCAGGGCCTCCTCGTCGTCGCCGTACGCGAACGACACGTCCTCGAAGGCGATCTCCCCGGCTAGAGCGCTCACCTCGTGCGGCTCACGCGCCGGGGCCGTCGAGGTCGGCTCCCGCAGCAGTTCCTGCACGCGGCGCAGCGAGACAGCCGCCTGCTGGTAGCCGTCGAAGACCTGGGAGAGCTGCTGCACGGGCGCGAAGAACAGATCGATGTAGAGCAGGTAGGCCACGAGCGCGCCGGTGGTCAGCGTGCCCGCCTCGACCCTCGCCCCGCCCACGATCAGCACGGCGGCCGCGGCCACCGACGACAGCAGCTGCACGAAGGGGAAGTAGACCGAGATCAGCCACTGGCCGCGCACCCGGGCCTCGCGGTATCTGTCGCTGCGGGAGGAGAAGTTGCGCAGACCGTCGCGCTCGCGGCGGAACGCCTGCACGATCCGCAGCCCGGAGACCGACTCCTGGAGGTCGGCGTTGACGACGCTGATCCGGTCGCGGGCCAGCTCGTACGCCTTCACGCTCTGCTTGCGGAAGAAGTACGTGCCCAGGATCAGGACGGGCAGTGTCGCGAAGACCACGAGCGCCAGCTGCACGTCGATGACGAGCAGGGCGACCATGATGCCGAGGAACGTGACCACGGAGACGAACGCGGTGACGAGGCCGGTCTGCAGGAACGTGGACAGCGCGTCGACGTCCGTCGTCATCCGGGTCATGATCCGGCCGGTCAGCTCGCGCTCGTAGTAGTCGAGGCCGAGCCGCTGGAGCTGCGCGAAGATCTTCAGCCGCAGCGAGTACAGGACACGCTCGCCGGTACGGCCGGTCATCCGGATCTCGCCGGTCTGCGCAATCCACTGCACGACCACGGTCACCAGCGCGAGCAGCGAGGCCGCCCACACGGCGCCGAGCGCCGCCTGCTCGACGCCCTCGTCGATACCGTGCCGGATCAGTACGGGCAGCAGCAGGCCCATGCCCGCGTCGACCGCCACCAGCGCCAGGCTGACCAGCAGCGGCAGCCCGAAGCCGCTCAGCACGGCCCGAAGCCGGCCGCCCTCGCCCGCGCGCTCCGTGGCGGGTTCGGGGCGCGTGGCCCGTGCCTCGTCGATGTCGGGGGTGCCGGTCGCCGGGGGCAGCGCCTCGACCTGCGCGAGCAGTTCGGGTGTGGCGCCGGGCTCCTCCTTGGCCTCCTCTGCGTGCTCGTCGCGCACCCACAGGTGAGGGGTGATGCCACGCTCGACGTCGAACTCGGCGTCCAGCTCGTCCCGTACGGTGCGGTCCTCGACCGGCTCGCGCACCGCCTGCTGCAGGACGTGGCCGGGCGAGACGCCGCCCAGCTCGTCCGGGTCTGTCAACAGCCGCCGGTACAGGGCGGAGCGCTGCTCCAGCTCCTCGTGCGTGCCGATGTCGGCGAGCCGCCCGCCGTCGAGGACGGCGATGCGGTCGGCGAGGTTGAGGGTCGAGCGCCGGTGGGCGATGAGCAGCGTCGTACGGCCCGCCATCACGTGCTTGAGAGCCTCGTGGATCTCGTGCTCGACGCGGGCGTCGACGGCGGAGGTGGCGTCGTCGAGGAGCAGCAGCCGGGGGTCGGCGAGGATGGCCCGGGCGAGCGCGACGCGCTGGCGCTGGCCGCCGGAGAGGGTGAGGCCGTGCTCGCCGACCTTCGTGCCGTAGCCGTCGGGCAGCTCTGCGATGAAACGGTCCGCCTGGGCGGCGCGGGCCGCCTTATCGATCTCCTCGTCACTCGCCTCGGGATACCCGAACGCGATATTGGCGCGCACAGTGTCCGAGAACAGGAAGCTGTCCTCAGGTACGAGTCCGATCGCGGACCTCAGCGAGTCGAAGGTCAGCTCCCGCACATCGTGGCCGCCGACCAGGACGGCCCCGCGAGTGGCGTCGTAGAAGCGGGGCAGCAGCAGCGAAACGGTGGACTTGCCGCTGCCGGACGCGCCGACGACGGCGACGGTCTCACCGGCAGCGATCTCCAGCGAGAAGCCGTCGAGGACCGGCTTGCCGTCCGCGTACTGGAAGCTCACGTCGTCGAACTCGACCGTGGCCGGGGCATCCGCCGGCAGTTCCTTCGTCCCGTCCTTGATCGTCGGCTCTGTGTCGATGAGGTCAAGGACCCGCTCCACGCCGGCCCTGGCCTGTTGCCCGACGGTCAGCACCATGGCGAGCATCCGGACCGGGCCGACGAGCTGCGCGAGATACGTGGAGAACGCGACGAACGTACCGAGCGTGATCTCGCCCTTCGTCGCCAGCCAGCCGCCCAGCGCGAGCATGGCCACCTGCCCCAGCGCGGGGACGGCCTGCAGGGCGGGCGTGTACCGGGCATTGAACTTGATCGTCCGCAACCGGCCCGCGAAGAGCTTCCTGCTCACCTCGCGGAGCTTGCCGGTCTCCTGCTCCTCCTGCCCGAAGCCCTTCACGACCCGCACACCGCTGACCGCCCCGTCGACGACCCCGGCGACGGCCGCGGCCTGACTCTGCGCGTACCAGGTGGCGGGGTGCAGCCGGGTGCGGCTGCGCCTGGCGATGACCCACAGGGCGGGGGCGACGGCGAGCGCGATCAGGGTCAGAGGCAGTGACAGCCACGCCATGACGCCGAGGGAGATGCCGAACAGCAGAAAGTTGCCGATGGTCATCGGGAGCATGAAGAGCAGCCCCTGGATCAGCTGCAGATCGCTGGTGGCGCGCCCGACGACCTGCCCGGTGGACAGCTCGTCCTGCCGCCGCCCGTCGAGCCGGCTGATCGTCGCGTACATATCGGTCCGCAGATCGTGCTGCACATCGAGGGCGAGACGCCCGCCGTAGTAGCGGCGGATGTACGTCAGCACGTACACGGCCACGGCGGCCGCGATCAGCAGCCCGGTCCAGGTGGAGAGCGACCGCGTCTTCGTGCCGATGACATCGTCGATGACGACCTTGGTGATCAGCGGCACGAGCGCCATGACGGCCATGCCGCCCAGCGACGACCCGAGCGCGAGCACGACATTCCGCCGGTACCGCCAGGCGTACCCGGACAGCCGCCGCGCCCATCCTTGCGCTGCTGGTGCCGCCTCCACGCGATGCCTCCCCGTTGATTCTGCCCCGGCTCTCGGGGCCTGATCTTCCGGAATGCACCAACGCGGGGGACGGCGGTTTTCATCCCGCGCAACAAGGATCCGCCGCGGTACGGGTTCGGTGGTGACCTGGCGGCGGGCCCAGATGGTGCTGCTGTCTGCGCAGGGCATGCCGGTGGCGAAAATCGCCGAGGTGCCGTTGCACCGGCGACGACCGGGTCCGGGATGTGATCCACAACTTCAACGCCGACGGCTTCGAGTCGTTGTGTCCGAAGTACAAGGGTGGCCGGCCCAAGACGTTCACGCTGCCCGAGCGGCGCGAGATCAAGAAGATCGCGAAGTCCAAGCCGACCGAGCACGACCTGCCGTTTCTCGGCCTGGAGCCTGACCAGGCCGGCGAACTTCATGGTCGCCGAGGGGGTGGTCGACGACATCAGCCACGAGGGCCTGCGCATCCTGCTCCGCGAGGATGGCGCCTCCTTTCAACGCGTGAAGACCTGAAAGACCTCCCGCGACCCCGACTGCCCGGCCAAGAAGGCGCGGGTCGAGCACCTGTATGCGATCGCTGACGGAGAGGTCCTGCCCGAGGACGGCGAGCCCGAAGTCATCTTCAACATGGACGAGTTCGGCCCGCTCAACCTGATGCCCACCCGGGCCGGCAGCGGGCCGAGCGCGGCGGCAACCACAAGGACCCCGACCGCGAACCGCGCCGCCACCTACAACCGCGACGGCGGAGTACGGCACCTGCTCGCCGGAGCAGCCGTCGGCCGCCTCCCCGTCGCCGTGGCACCACTCGCGATCCTTCTGTCCGTCCGCGCCGAAGGCGGCTCCATGTTGGCCGGGCCGCACGGCGGGGGTGTCCCGTTCCGACAGGTGGTGCGTCAGGCCCGGCGGCCGGGTCCCTGGGAACCGGGGACCCGGGCCTGTGCCGGCAGAGGCGTTACCACCACACGACGACGTACGGGCCGCCGCCCGGTCCGCCCGGGCTACCGGCGGAGCCGACTGCTCCGCCCGCACCCCCGGTACCGCCTGAGGCACCGATGCCCGGCGGGGCGACGATGCCATCCGCCGGTTCGCCGCCCGCGCCGCCGGTCTGGCTGCCGGCGATCCCTGCGGAGCCGTTGTCGCCCGGCCGGGTCACGCCGTCCCCTGCGCAGGTTCCGCTGCCGCCTGCGCCGCCGGCACCGGGGGTACCATCGCCTGGGCCGCCGGCGCCTCCCCCGCCGCCGCCCTGCCCCCCGGTAGCGCTGACCAGGACGGTGGCATCGGGTGCGGTCAGGGTCGCATCGTCCCCCGGATTGCCGTCATCGCCGTCCTCACCAACTCCACCGCCGACGCCGCCGGCGCCGCCGAGGCCCCCATCGACCGTGTAGACGTCTCCGGGGGTGACCGGCACCAGGCACCAGGCAAAGCCCCCGGCTCCGCCTCCTCCGCCCCCTCCGCCGTTGCCTGGCTGCGGGGCGGCGGCGCCTCCGCCTCCGCCGCCCGCGCCTCCACCTCCTCCCCAGGCCTGGACGAAGACCGACGTGACGCCCTCGGGTGGGACGAAGGTTTCCTCGAAGGCGGTGAACTCCTCCAGCCCGTGCAGGTCGAGGCCGGCCGGACCCGTGGGACCGGTGGCGCCGGTGGGCCCAGCCGGGCCCGTGGGTCCGGTGTCCCCAGACGGGCCCGTGGGTCCGGTGTCCCCAGACGGGCCCGTGGGTCCGGTGTCCCCTGTAGGACCGGTGGGCCCGGTCGGACCCGTGGCCCCGGTCGGCCCCCGCCTGCACCCGTCGCGGTCGGGCGGCTCGTACAGCCCGGCCGCGGCGGATCCCACCCTGGGGTCCGGCTGGGCCGGCTCGCACTCCCCGCCGGTCAGATGCGCTGCCGCTCTCACACCCGTGGCCTGCGAGCCGGCCGCCAATGCGAACCCGGGACCTGCGATCCCGAAAAGTACGAGGGCCATGGAGGCCATGGCACCGCGGGCGGCCCACCGTCGCCGTCCGGGCAGTGGGCCCAGTGGCGACTTCGCCTTGCGCTCAAGACTCATACACAGCTCCCTTGTAAACCGATTCGACTGCTGCTCCGGAAGCCGGTACGAGCTTCCGTCGGAAACATCGGCATGCAGATGCGGCCGCTTGAGAAGCCGGCGCTGATATCAACGCATCGGCTTATCAAGAGCTGGTCATCTCGAGTGGCCTTCTCATCCTGGACGACTTCACCCAGCGCTGGGGCGTCGCGCACGAGCACCACTCCTTCGCCGGCACGACCGTCGGGGGTGGTGCCTGACGGGCGTTCCACGGCCGGCGGCCGTGGGTAGTGACTCACGGCAGTCGTCGGACGGACCGACGAGAAGGGGGACTCCCATGGCCGATGCCAAGCCCACGCCCGCGCACCTCTGCGGACAGCTGTACGCGACCTTGGAGGCGCTCTGCGCCATCGGCACCGGCAACCGCAAGCTCGCGGACCTGCAGCCCCGCGAGGAGGCGCAGCGCAGTCCGTCCAAGAAGATCCCGGGCCTGCTCCAGGACGCGGCAGAGCACCTGCTCCGGGCTCGAGCGCGGGGGCGGGATCATGTGAAGGTCGCCGAGGAGCTGTTCCGCTCCATACCGGATTTCCTGCCGGCGAACGGCAGGCACCTCCACAGCCTCGACGCGGCGCAGGTGACGCAGTTCCTCGAGGGCTACCACCAGCAGATGGTCAAGTACGCGCCCACGCACACCCTGCAGAAGAGGTGAGGAGCGGATCTCCATGGCGCCCCGGCGTGACCCGGCCCCGCCGCCCCAGGGGGGAAGGGGGTGGCGAGGCCGGGTGGCACACAGGTCCGTCACATGTGCGTCGGGGCGAACATCCGCAGCAGCGCCGGAAGGACCACCACCGACGGGCCCCGCCCGGCGAACGCCTTCGCCAGGTCTTCGCTCAGCGTCTCCGCGGACGTCCGTACCGCCGGGACGCCGAAGGACTCGGCGAGGGCGACGAAGTCCGGGCGTGCCAGCTCGGTCGCCGTGGCCTCGCCGAACGCGTCCGTCATGTACTCGCGCAGGATGCCGTAGCCCCCGTCGTCCACGATCAGCCAGGTGACCGGCAGGTCGTACTGCCGGGCGGTCGCCAGTTCGGCGATGGAGTACATCGCACCGCCGTCGCCAGAGACGGCGAGCACCGGACGCGTACGGTCGGCGGCTGCCGCGCCGAGCGCCGCCGGGAAGCCGTAGCCGAGTCCGCCCGCGCCCTGCGCGGAGTGCATGGTGTTGGGGCGGCGCGCGTCGAAGGCCGACCATGCCCAGTACGTCAGGATCGTCATGTCCCAGAAGCTGGGCGAGTCGTCCGGCAGAGCCGCCCGCACGGACTCGAGGATCTGCTGCTCCAGGGTCAGTTCCTGGGAGGCGATCCGGGTGCGGACCGCCGTGAGCACGTCCCGTACGGCGTCGGCGGCCGACGGGTCCGTACTCCCCCGTAGCCCTTCGGGCACGGGAGGTGCCCCCGCCTCGAGGGTCTCCAGCAGGGCGGACAGGGCCAGGCGGGCGTCCGCGTGGATGCCGAGTCCCGCGTGGTTCGACTCCAGCTTGCCGAGGTCCGCCTCGATCTGGATCACCCGGCCGCGAGGCGCGAAGGTGTGGTAGTTCGAGGACAGTTCGCCGAGCCCCGAGCCGACGACGAGCAGCACGTCGGCCGACTCCAGGAAGTCGGTGGTGTGCCGGTCCTCCAGCCAGGACTGGAGGGACAGCGGATGCTCCCAGGGGAAGGCGCCCTTGCCGCCGAAGGTGGTGACGACCGGCGCGTCGAGCTTCTCGGCGAGGGCGAGCAGCTTGCCCGAGGCGTCGGAGCGTACGACCCCGCCACCAGCGATGATCACCGGCCGCGCGGCGGACGACAGCAGACCGGCTGCCACGGCGGTCAGTTCGGGGCGGGGGACGACCTCGTCCGGGGTGGCGTCCATGGCGGTGACGACCGGCAGCGTGGTCTCGGCGAGGAGCACGTCCTGCGGGATCTCGACCCATACCGGGCCGTGCGGCGCGGTCAGTGCCGACTTCCACGCCGCGGCGAGGGCGGACGGGATCTGGGACGCGGTGCGCACGACGTGCACGGACTTGACGATGTCACGGAACGACGCCTGCTGGTCGCGCAGTTCGTGCAGGTAGCCGTGACGGCCGCCGCCGAGCCCGGCGGTGGGCACCTGGCTGCCGATCGCGAGCACGGGCGCCGACGCCGCGGCCGCCTCCTGCAGCGCGGCCAGGGACATCAGGGCGCCCGGGCCGGTCGACAGCAGCAGCGGCGCCGCCTCGCCGGTGACCCGGCCGTACGCGTCGGCGGCGAAGCCGGCGTTGTTCTCGACCCGCAGGCCGACATACGTCAGCGACGAGCGGCGCAATGCGTCGAACATGCCGAGCGCGTGCTGGCCGGGCAGGCCGAAGACCGTCGTGGCGCCGAGCCCGGAGAGGGTCTCGACGACCAGGTCGCCGCCGTTGCGGCCGGGCGGGGGGTTGAGGGCCGCGGCGGTCTGCGCGGGCGTGGGGCGAAGCACCAGGTCGTGGTCGTGGGTCACCTGGCGGCCCTCGCGGCTGCGATCTGCCGGGACATGATCGTCGTCAGCTCGTACGCGGTGTGCGACGCGGCGACCGACGTGATCTCGGCGTGGTCGTAGGCCGGGGCGACCTCGACGACGTCGGCGGAGACGAGGTTGCACGAGGCCAGGCCGCGGATGATCTCGAGCAGTTCGCGGGAGGTGAGGCCGCCCGCCTCGGGCGTGCCGGTGCCGGGCGCGTGCGCCGGGTCGAGCACGTCGATGTCGATGGAGATGTACAGCGGGCGGTCGCCGATGCGCTGGCGCAGCTGGTCGGCGACCTCGTCCACGCCGCGTCGCATGACGTCGGCGGAGGTGACGATGCCGAAGCCCATCTTCTCGTCGTCGTCGAGGTCCTGCTTGCCGTACAGCGGGCCGCGCGTGCCCACGTGGGAGAGGGCGGAGGTGTCGAGGATGCCTTCCTCGACGGCCCGTCGGAACGGCGTGCCGTGCGTGTACTCCGCGCCGAAGTACGTGTCCCAGGTGTCGAGGTGCGCGTCGAAGTGCAGCAGCGCGACCGGACCGTGCTTCTTGGCGACGGAGCGCAGCAGCGGCAGGGCGATGGTGTGGTCGCCGCCGAGCGTCATCATGCGGGCGCCGGTGCCGAGGAGGTCGTCCGCGGCGGCTTCGATGGTGTCGACGGCCTCGTTGATGTTGAACGGGTTGGCCGCGATGTCGCCCGCGTCGGCGACCTGGGCGAGGGCGAAGGGCGAGGCGTCCTGTGCCGGGTTGTACGGGCGCAGGAGCCTCGACGCCTCGCGGATGGCGTTGCCGCCGAAGCGCGCACCGGGGCGGTAGGAGACTCCGGTGTCGAAGGGAACGCCGACCACGGCGACGTCGGCGGTGCCGACCTCGTCGAGCCTGGGCAGCCGGGCGAACGTCGCGGGCCCGGCATACCGCGGGATGCGGGAGGAGTCGACGGGGCCGCGCGGCTGCTCGTTGCTGCTCATGTGAATTGCCTTCTTTCCTGCGCTTTGTGGCGCTTCATCGCGCTTCGGTGCGGTTGTACGACTTTAACTGTGCGCGGCCACCGGTTCGGCCGCCGGGGGCTCGGGCCGGGACTCGGGCTGCGCTTCCTCGTCGCCGCCCCGGCCCGCGAGCCGCTCGCGCCAGTTGGCGAGGACGGCCGCGTCGGTCGGCGGGGTGGCCAGGCTGACGATCACGTAGGCCGCCAGTGAGGCGAGCAGGCCGTAGTAGACGGGCTCGTTGGCGAGGATCCCGTACGTCGCCATGAGGCCGATGACCGAGCACCCGCCGACGACGACGGAGGACAGCGCGCCGTAAACGGTGCCGCGCTTCCAGAGCAGACCGCCGAGGATCGGAACGAGCAGACCGCCGACGAGGAGGTTGTAGGCGACGGTCAGCGCCTCGACGACGTTGTTGAGCGCGATGGCGATGCAGATGACTCCGATGCCCATGATCAGGATGAACGCGCGGTTGCCCTTCACCTCGTCACGCTGGGCGCCCTTGTGGGCCAGTCCGCGCAGCCGGGACCAGATGTCGTTGTTGGCGACGGTGGCGCAGGCGATCAGCGCGCCGGAGGAGGTGGACATGACGGCCGCGAGGGCGGCGGCCAGCACGAGGCCACGCACACCGATGGGGAGTTCGTCCTTGACGATGGTGGCGAAGGCGTCGTCGGCGTTGGCGAGGTTCGGGTAGAGGACCTTGGCCGCGGTGCCGATGACCGCGCCGGCGAGGGCGTAGACCAGGCAGTACGTGCCGGCGACCGTGCCGCCGTAGCGCGCGACCTTGTCGCCGCGGGCGGTGAACACCCGCTGCCAGATGTCCTGCCCGATCAGCATGCCGAAGGTGTAGATCAGGACGTACGTGAAGATCGTCTCGCCGCCGATGCCGAGCGGGGCGAAGTACTCGGTGGGCAGCGCGGCCTTCATCTCGCTGAAGCCGCCGGCCTTGACGACCGCGATCGGCAGCAGGAGCAGCAGCACGCCGATCGTCTTGACGACGAACTGCACCATGTCGGTGAGGGTGATCGACCACATGCCGCCGAGGGTCGAGTACGCGACGACGATGGCCCCGCCGAGGATGATCGAGACGGTGCGGTTGAGGTCGAAGAGGACGTCGAAGATCGTGGCGTACGCGATGGTCGAGGTGACCGCGAGCATCAGCGTGTACGCCCACATCACCACGCCCGAGATGACGCCCGCCTTGCCGCCGTAGCGCAGGTCGAGCATCTCGGAGACGGTGTAGACCTTCAGGCGGGCGATGCGCGCGGAGAAGAAGACCGACAGGACGAGCAGCCCGAGGCCGATGGTGAAGACCATCCAGGCGCCCGACAGCCCGTACTTGTAGCCGAGGCCGACGCCGCCGATCGTCGACGCGCCGCCGAGGACGATCGCGGCCATGGTGCCGGAGTACATCCAGGGGCCGAGACGGCGGCCCGCCACGAGGAACTCGCTCTTGGACTTGGCGCGGCGCATGCCCCACCAGCCCATGCCGAGCATGCCGGCCAGATAAACGACGATCACTGCGTAGTCGACAGCCATCGGCTTCCTTCCGTTTCGTCCCCCGGAACGGTCGTGAGTGCGCGCTTGTGAGAGACGACGGTAGGTGGCCGGAAAGCTTCCTTGAAGTGTACGTTTTATCCATTCCTCTCATCGTCGATGGATGGACCGTCCATGCCGGAGCCCACAACGGCACCCCCCACCCCGCCCGTCCCGTTGGCGGCCCTGCTCGCCGACGAGGAGCTGGGGCTGCGCCAGCTCGCGGGCCCGCCCGCGGACCGGGGCACGGCCGTCCACATGGTCCACACCTCGGAGATGGCCGACCCCTATCCGTACCTTCTCGGCGGCGAGCTGCTGCTCAGCGCCGGTGTCCTGCTCAAGGACCCGGACCGGTATGTGTCGCGCATCGTCGAGGCCGGGGCGGTCGCGCTCGGCTTCGGCGTGGCGCCGGTGCACGACACCGTGCCCGACGAGCTGGTCGAGGCGTGCGAGCGGCGTGGGCTGGCGCTGCTGGAGGTGCCGCCCGAGACCACGTTCACCGCCGTCGCGCGAGCCGTGTGGCGGCTGATGGCGGAGGCCCGCCACCGCGAGCTGCGCCGGGTCACCCAGGCCCAGCAGGGCCTGGCCACGGCGGCGGCCCGCCCCGATCCGGTGCCGGCGGTGCTGCACCAGCTGGCCGTACGGCTGGACGGCTGGGCGGTCCTGCTCGGCCCGGACGGAGCCCCGCTGTCCGCGGCCGGCCGCGGACCGTCCGACGAGGCAGTGGCGGGCGTGACCCGGCTGGCACATGTGGTGAACCCGAACCCCGGCGGGGCACTCCGGCCGTCCCCCGCGTCGGCGACGGACCTGACGGCGGCGGGCCATCTCTCCGCGTACGCCCTCGGCGGCAACCAGGGCCTCGTGCTCGGGCTGGCCACGCCGGGCCGGGCGGCAGGGGACCACACGGTCGCCGGGGTCGCCGTCGTACTGCTCTCCCTGCTCACCGCCCCGCACCAGGGCGCCAAGGCGACGGACCGCAGCGCCGCGCTCGTACGGCTGCTGCTCGGCAAGGCACCTGCCGAGACCGCGCCACTCCTGGGGCCGGGGCCGTGGACCGTCGTCCACGCGCGGGGCGACGACCGCTCCCCCTTCGCCGCGGCCGCGCTCGGCGCGGCCCTCGGCAGCGCGCTCGTCGACCCGGACGCGGACGGCTCCGTACGGGTCCTGCTGCCGGACGGCAGCGAAGCGGCCGCACAGCCCGGCTGGACCCTGGGCGTCAGCGCCCCCGCCGGCCCCGAGGAGCTGGCCGCGGCGGACGCGCAGGCCGCGCGGGCCGTACGCAGGGCGGCGGCCACCCGCAAGGACCTGGTCCGCCACCGGGAAACGGCCCCCTTCTCCCCTGACGCGGCTCGCCTGCGCCTCGCCCCGCTCACGGGCTCCCCCGCCCTCACCGAGACCCTGCGCACCTGGCTGTCGCTGCACGGCAGCTGGGACCGCACGGCCGCGGCGATGGAGGTCCACCGCAACACCGTCCGCCAGCGCATCGGCCGCTGCGCGGCCCTGCTGGACGAAGACCTGGACGACCCGGACATCCGCATGGAGCTGTGGTTCGCGCTGCGGCACGGGTGACGGGGCTTGCGGCGGCCGATGCAGCCGCCCCTGCGCCAAGCGGCATGAACCAGGATCTACTGGGCCGCTTCTCCCTGGGCGGTCTCCCGGCGCGAGCGTAGTTCGTTCACCGCCTCTGCCGCCTCCCTACGTACCTCGGCGTGGGGGTGCTGGAGGAACCGCGCGACCACCGGCAGCGCCGCCTGGTCGTGAGTCGAGCCGAGGATGGTAAGGATGTAGTCCAGGAGCAAGGGCTCAAAGGCATCCGCACCACCGGCGAGCGGCTCCACCACCCGGTAGGGAAGCTCGTAGCGCATGGCGGCGGTGCAGGCTGCGTGAAGCGCCGACTCCCGCACCGTGTAGCGCTCATCGGAAAGCGCGACTGTGACGAGGCGCTCGACGGCGCGCTCCGCGTCGTCCGTCGTCAAACGGCCCGTCTCCAGGACGTCGCCGACGACATCGAGGGAGAGGTCCCGGCGGCTCGCGTCGGAGCCGTTCAGCTCCTCCCAGGCCGATTCGATCAATTCCGTCAGACTCTGGTATCCGTCCACGGGCAGAGCGTAGGAGACAGTCGCAGCCTGGTCTCAGGGATATGGCGGGCCAGGGCGGTGAGGAGGCGGCAGCGTCGCTCGGCTCGGTCATGCTTCGCTATCGCCGCGGCGAGCAGCTCGGCGGTGAACCTGATATCGCGCCTGCGAGGTTCGTCGGCCTTTCCGGGGTCAGTGCTGGGGCATTTCACTGTGTGGTCCAACCCGCGCCTTCATCCGGCCCCCGCTCGGTCTGGTCGCAGCACAGCCAGCGGCTACGCGATGTCCCCCATCCACATGCGCCGTCCCAGCTCGTCGAGTTCCGTCCTGCGCTCCTCGAATTCGGGAAGGGCCCGCCCGAGCAGACCCCAGAAGTCCGGCCCGTGACCATGGATCCTGACATGGGCGAGCTCATGGGCGACGACGTAGTCCACCAGGTGCATGGGGAGCTGGAACAGCGGCCATCCGAGACTCATGTTCCCCTTCTCCCGGCTGTGCGGGCCGGGCCGGTAGCTGCCCCACCGTCCTCCGAGATCGGACACGTCCAGGGCGGGTTCGGACACCCCCATGCGAGCGGCCCATGGCTGGAGGCGCCCGCCGGCCCACCGTCGGCCGGCCCGGCAGTACCAGGCGACGAGCGCCGCCCGGCCGAGCACGGGATCGGTAGCTTGCGCCGCGCCCAGCACGAGCCGTCCGGCGACGAGCCGCACAGGGGCGTCCTCCGCGCGTTCCTCGTCAACGGTGAGCCGGTACGTGCGTCCCAGGTATCGGAAGACCTCGCCTTCAACGAGGCGCTTGGGCGGGGTGAGCGGTCGGGTCCGTTCGCGGACGGCGAGCTTGTCCGCCACCCATGCCCGGTGGGCCCGGACGAAGTCCGCCGCGTCGGCTGCCGGGCGCCCCTGAGGCGTGTGCAGCGTGATCTCGGAGTCCAGCTCGATCGTGAGCGCGAAGCGCTTGCGCCGGGGGCTGACGCGTACGTCCAGCACCATTCCGTCGACGGCGAGCCGGTCGCCCTCGGTGAGAGCGACCGGAGAAGCGGAGTCGACGGTGGTGGCGGTCATCCCGCCTATTCTCCCCTCCGCCTCGCCCGGAACGGCCCAGGGTTGGCGTTGGCGTGGGCCGCGAGTCCTTGGGCGAGCGCCCGCAGCGCCCCCCAGTCCGCACCGGCGGGCCGGACACGACCCTGCAGCAGCACCATCTCGATCCTGCCGGCGAGAAGGGTGACGTCCTGGTCCTGGCGCTGATAGGAGGCTTTGGTCATGGTCTCGGCAGCCGCGTCGCACACCGCTTCGACGACCGCCCGCAGGTCGGCCTCGCTGGTGTCCACGCCCGGGTTGTCCTCCGTGTCCCGCTCCAGGAGGCGGTAGACGACCTGCTCCAGGGGGGTGAGCCCCGCGAACCTGGGGTCCTCCTCGCTCCGGCGGCGCACCTCGTCGAAGAGCGGTCCGAACTCCCGGATCTGGTCGTCGAAGCGGCCGGGCATGTCCCGCAGGATCTCCTCCAGCCGCTCCGAGAGCCGGGTGTACTTCTCCGGGTCCTCCCGCTTGACCCGCTCCTCCAGGTGGAAGCGCAGGGCGTGCCCCATCTCGGCGGCGGCCTCGCGCGGGGGCATGGCCCGCACCCGCTCGTCGAAGACGGGCGACGCCAGTGAGACGGGTGCGATCACCTGGTCGATCTCCGGGCCCTCCAGGTGCTCGGCGATCAGAGCGCGGACCTTGCGGCCGATCCTGCGCATCGTGAAGCCGCCGTCCGCCGTGTCCCGGTGGAGGGTGCGGATGCGCTTCTGCAGCAGACCCCAGCGACGGGCCTCGGCGACATAGTCCAGGCCGCGCTCGTGCGGCAGCACCCGCTCCAGCGTGGTGAGGAAGCCGTGCAGCACGTCGTCGAAGCCCGCGCGCACGGACGCGTCCTCGAAGGCCAGGGCGGCGTTCCGCACGGCGGCGAAGTCGACGAGATCCGCGTCGATGACGCCGGCGTGGTCCCTGAGGTAACTGCGTACTTCCTCCACCGCCGGCTTCAGGCTGCCGACCTCGGCGGACATGCTGAGCATGGTGTCGTCGACGTCCGCCTTCTTGTACTCGGCGAGCGCGTCCTCCAGGTGCTGGAAGACACCGTAGTAGTCGACGACGTAGCCGATCTCCTTGCCGCGCATCGGACGGTTCACCCGGGCGACGGCCTGGAGCAGTTCCGCGTCCCGGATCGGACGGTCCATGTAGAGCGACTGCTCGCGCGGGGCGTCGAAGCCGGTGAGCAGCATGGATTTGACGATGAGGAAGGCGATCGGGCTGTCGGGGTGGACAGGGTCGGGCTGCGGATCGGCGGCCGGCTGCCCCGGCTGGTTTGCGTGCTCCTGGGACCAGGGATTGCCACCGGTGGACGCTGGAGCCTTGGGCTCGTTCACCGGAGGGTGGAAGGGCGTGGTGAGGACCCAGTCGGGCTCCGGGGGGAACGCCGGGAACGCCTGGTGGAAGCGCTCGATGTACGCGGCCTGCCTCACCGGGTCCGTCCAGTGGAGCCATTCGCGCCGCTTGCGCTCCGTGCCGGGCGAGACGACCGGCACGAAGTCGATCCGGCGCAGCAGCGAACGGAACCGGTGCGCCTGGAAGAGGTACCGGGTCCGCCGGTCCATGTCCTCGACCGGTGTCCCGCTGACCGCTTCCGGGCGGAACTCCGCCAGCTCCGCCAGCAGCGCGTCGCGCGCGGCACGCAGCGCGTGGTGGTACTCGACCGCGGCCTTCCGGCTGACTGCCGCGACCTGGGCCTTGAAACCGCCGCTCGCGAGCACGGTGGTCACCCAGTGCTCCAGCATGTCCTCGGCCTTGGCGCGGATCATCGGCTTGGACTCGGCGACGTCCCGCTCGCTGGGCCACCGGTTCAGAAGTTCGCGCTTCTGCTCGTCGTCGCGGTCGCGGATGAGGTCTTCGAACCGCCGGTCCAGACCCTCCTTATCGAGCACCGCCCCTTCGCCGGTGCGGCCCTCGTAGCGGATGCGGACGACCACGCCGTCGTTCTCGGCGTCCGCCATCCGGTACTCGTCCAGGAACTCCTGACCGGTATCACCGTGGAAGATCCGGCGGGTGTCCTCGGCCTTCCCGGTCATGATCGGGGTGCCGGTGAAACCGATCTTCGCCGCGTTGGGGATCGCCTTGCGCAGGGCCGCGTGCAGCAGGCTGGTGTGCGAGCGGTGCGCCTCGTCGACGAGGACGAGGATGTCGGGCGAGGTGTTGCACTCGGGGAAGTTCGGCACGGGCGGCAGCTTCGCCGCACGCCGCTCCCGCCGGGCCTTCTCCGCCTCCTCGTACTCGGCGGCGAAGTCCCGCTCGTCCCCGTCCTCCTCCGCCTCGGCGGCGAAGGTGAAGCCACCGGCCCCGTACTTCTGAATCATCGCGAACACCACCCGCCTGCCGCCGTCCCGCAGCAGGCCTTCCATCTGGGCGGCGTTCTGCGCGGTCTCCACCTCGGACTCGCTGAGGCGCAGGGTCTCCGCGAGCTGCCGCTGCAACTGGGTCCGGTCGGTGACGACGACCACCATGAACTCGCTGAGCCGGTGGTGCAGGTGCATCCGGCGGACGAGGAAAGTCATGGTGAGGCTCTTGCCGGAGCCCTGGGTGTGCCAGATGACGCCGCCGCGCTCGTCGTCGAGGACCGGACCGCCACGTGCATTGCCGGTGAGCAGCTTGCGGACCGCCTTCTCGGATGCCCGGTACTGCTGGTGTCGAGCGACGGCCTTGACCGTCCGCGCGCCGCCCGCCTCGGTCGGCACGGTCATCGGCACGATGTAGTGCCGGACGACTCTGAGAAGCGCGTCCGGGCGCAGGACGACACCGACCAGCTTGTGGCGCTCGTTGAGTTTGCGGGTCCCGTCCGGGAGTTCGGCGGTGAGCGTCGCCGGCTCCTCGGGCTCGACGCTGCGCCAAGGGTGGAAGTGGTCCGGGGTGGAGGTGATCGTGCCCAGGTGAGCGGTCTCCGCCGTGGCGGCGACGAGGAGCTGCACGGTGCGGAAGAGCTCCGGGACACCGGCGGGCAGCGGCGCCGACTCGCCGCCCCGGTCATCGTCGTCGGGGAGGGGGGACCCGGCGTAGTGCCTGAGGTCGACGACGGCGTCGTGGATCGGGTCGACGAGGTCGGGCCGCTTGCACTCGAAGGCGACGAGCGGGATGCCGTTCACGAAGAGGACGATGTCGAGGACCGACTCCTCACCGGACCGGTTCCGGACGCGGAGCTGGTCGACGACGGTGAACTCGTTGCGGTCGGCGCGCTCCTCGTGCCACTCGACGTACTGCACGGTGGCGGAGGGGCCGCCGTGCGCGGCGGACGGGCCGGGGAGCAGCAGACCGCTGAGGAGGAGGTCGGTGGTGGCGAGGTTGGCCTTCTCCACGCCCTCGCCGAGGGAGACGGACGCCAGAGCGTTGACCGCGCGCCTGACGTCGTCCTTCTCGTCCATCCACGGCAGTCCGTCGGCGGCACGGAGGTTGATCCGTCGCAGGGCCCTGGTGAGCTGATCGGTGAGGAACGGGGAATCGACGTCGAGCGTGCCGATGTCCGTGCCGGGGACGTGCTTCCAGCCCATGGCCTTGAGTTGGGCGACGGTCGGCCGCTCCACCTCGTCCCGCTCGGACTGCATCGTCGCCATGTCCCCACGCCCCTCGCCCGCTCACCGCACCCGTGCAGGTGATCCATTCTGCGTGATGGGCCGGGAACGGGCGAGGTTTCAAGCCGCTTGGCGGCGCGGGCTATTGGGGCTGATCGGCGCCTGCGGGGGCGGGTTTCAGCCGCGCACCCCTGCTGCGCGCGATGCGATGCAGCTCGCGCAGGGACTCCGCGAGGCGGGCAACGACGTAACGGAGCTGCTCGGACGTCGCCGAGGGGTCGCGCAACAGGTCCTCGACATGGCCGAGAAGGTCGGTGGCCATGCCGAGCTGCACGCTCTCGATGTTGTCGGCGACTCGGGAGACATAGCCCTCGCCGTCGGTGACGAGATAGCAGGGCTTGCCCTCGGGGCCCGTCCAGGGGAGCAGCCTCGCGGTGGTGGGGGTGTGCGGGCTCACGCCGCGACCTCCCGTCCGTGGATGAAGCGGGGGCCGATGTCGACACCGTGCACGGCCAGCCAGAGAGCACGGCGGCGGCCGCGCTGCCGCCGGGCCTCGGTCTGGGCGACCTGGCGGCGCTCTTGGGCGAGGAGGTAGGGACGCACGAGGGGGCTGTCCTCTCCCCGGAAGTACGGTTCGGGGGCCGGGGGTGGGACCGGGTCGGGCTCAAGCTCGGGCTGGTGCTGTACGAGGGGGCAGCGGGCGCACGGCGGACGGTGGCGTCCGGGCGGCGGAGGCCACAGAAGCCGCAGCAGCGGGTCCAGCATCTGGGCGATACAGTGCAACACGTCTTCGACTCCTGCGTAGTTGAGGGCCACGCCCCCGGACCGTTCACGTCGGTCGCGGGGGTCTCGCGTACTCGGCACCGGCGAACAGGACTGCCCGCCGAGACTTCGCTCTGTAGCGATTCCCTCACAGCGTGAGACCGGTCGGGCTACGCTGACCAGGGGGTTCGGTGTGACGGAGCTTTTGTCACGAGGGAGTTGACGATGACCAACGTCTACGGCGAGTGGCTGAGGGCCCAACGTGAGGCGGCCGGCCTCACCCAGCAGGAGCTGGCCGACGTCGCGATCATGACGCGCTCCCACATCGCCCACATCGAGGCGGGCCGCCGGATTCCCTCCCATGAGGACGCACGGCGGCTGGATCGGGCCCTGGGCACGGGGGATGTGCTCCAGAGCTTCCTGCCGAAGCAGGACGTGGCGGTCCCGGACTACTTCGAGTCGGCGCTGGCGCTGGAGCAACAGGCGACAGTGATCCATGAGTTCGCGCTGTCCCTGGTGCCGGGCGTCCTTCAGACGGAGGACTACGCGCGGGCGGTTCTGCGCCCCAGTGTCACTCCCCGGAGTGAGGAGGAAGGTGACAAGCTCCTCGTCACACGGCTCAAGCGCGGAAGCATCCTCACCGACCCTGTCACTCCGCTCTTCTGCGCACTACTTAATGAAGCGGTGGTGCGGCGGCTTGTTGGGAGCCCGAGGATCATGGCGAAGCAACTGGCCCACATCGTCGGCATGGTTGAGTGCGAGCGAGTGCGCGTGCATGTACTCCCCTTCGGCGCGGGCTACCACCCGCTGCTCCAGGGGATGTTGTCGCTGATGACGTTCGACGACCAGCCGCCGGTGGCCTATGGCGAAGGCGTTCTCATGGGCAAGCTGCACGACTCCCCCGCGCTGGTCGAGATTTTGCAGCGCACCTACACTCTCGCCTTGGGCGACGCGCTCCCCCGCAAGGAGACGCTCGCCCTACTGAGGGCGACGGCAGAGGAATACGGACACCATGACTGACCGCACCATCCCGAACGCGGCCGCGCTGAGCGGCTGGCGCAAGTCGTCGTACAGCAGCGGGGATGGCGGCAGTTGCGTGGAGGTTCAGGACGGCTACCCGTCGGGTGTCCAGGTCCAGGACTCCAAGTCCCCAGACAGACCCGCGATCGTGTTCGCGGCAGCTGACTGGGCGCTGTTCGTCACAGCGCTTCAGGGCGGAAATTTCACCGCCTGAGGATCCACCACCCTCTTCCCCTGAACGCAAAAGCGACTCTACCCTCGCTTACTCGGCGGTGGATCAGGATTCAATAGCCAGCAGGCCGTCCACAAGGCCCAGCCTTATGGAGCTCAGCTTGGTGATCTCCGTTCGCAAAGCAGCCACCTTGGCACGCTGCTCTTTAATGCGTGCAACGATTTCCAACTGCCTTGAGAGCTGCGGGAAGACAACCGGCAGCCGATGTACAGTGTTCCTGTTCAGCGTCGGGACAGAGGTGGCAGCGTCAAATCGCCCAAGGCGCATTTCCTGCATATACAGGGCAACAAAGTAGGGATCGTTGCCCTTAAAATCAGTCACCCAGAGGCTCGTGTCATGAGGCCAGTAGCTGGACTCCAGAAAGTAGACGTCTCCCAACTTTCCCTTTCGACCCGTGACTACACCGGGCCCGCCAGCCTTGGCGACATCGTGAAAGCTAGAGATGCCAGAAGAGGAAACAACAGGAACTCCCCCAGGCCGCTGTTGCGCCGCGGTGATGTCGAATCCCCGCTGAAGATGAGCAAAGTCAACGAAGAGCCCACGCCTCCACTCACCACCTGGATCCGATGCCGGATCCAATGAGCCCCTCAAGAGCCCTTCCTCGACAAATAGCTCCTTCTCAAGTTCCCAGCCAGTGTTCGAGATCGCACCCCGCATCGCGTCGATCATCTCGATGATCCGCCGCTGCTCAGACATGGGCCTCAGCGGAAACAGCAGGGCCCCGAAACGGTCTCCGCCGAGGTGGGCGATGCTTGTCGTCTGCTTCGCAATGGCTGCGAAAACACCAGTAGCCAGCCATCGCTCAAAGATGATCTGCGCATACGCGGATAGCACTTCACCCCCGGGCCGAAACCGTACAAGTGTGTTCTGGAAGCAGTACTCCCCCTCAGAGCCCTCGTAGATCGCACTTCGCCCGACAAGGTCCAGGCTCTGCCCCTCGTTCAGCAGGATATCGCCCGGCTTGAGACCATAGATTCTCCGCTCACCAGAGCTGAATCCCATGGAGTTCACGTCGGAGTAGTCGATGCGCCCCAGAAGCACGTTCGCGACACGCAGGTAGGGGAACTGCCCGGCGGCGTCCCTACTGCTCGGCGAGAGCTGCTTCCCCATGCGGACCTCGCCGACCTCCCGCACTGGCACCCAACGGATCTCGGCGTCAGTCGGCATAACCCAGCTCCTTCAGGAACTCGTCCAGCGTCGCCGCCGCCCGCTCCCGCAACGCGCGGATCTCCGTCAGCGAGACCGCGTACTTGTCCGTCCACACCCCGTACGCGTCGACCAACCCCCGCCGACGCCGCACCACATGCCCCTCCAGCTTCCCCGCCAGGTCGTCGCGAAGCAGCTCAAGGACCACGCGCCGCTCCCCCTCCGGGTCCTCCGCGAGGCGCTTCCGCGCCGCGATCAGCCTCGGCGGGTCCTCCGCCAACTTCGCCGGGTCCGGCCACGGGAACCAGAACTCCGCCTCCAGCTTCTTGACGCGGGCCGCCGCCTTCGTGCGTTCCTTCTTCACGTGCGCCAGCTCCGCCAGCTGCTCCACGCTCAGTTCGACCTGCTCGCGTGTGACAGCGTCCTCGTCACCCTCGGAGTCACCGTCCTCCGCCGACTCCGACGGCTCCGCAGTGAGCTCCTTCCAGCGCGCGTCCAGCTCCGCCTTGCGCGCATCCGCCTCCGCCAGCTCCGTCAGGAACTCCGG
Source organism: Streptomyces sp. NPDC027962 (assembly GCF_055566095.1). Classification (NCBI taxonomy): domain Bacteria; kingdom Bacillati; phylum Actinomycetota; class Actinomycetes; order Kitasatosporales; family Streptomycetaceae; genus Streptomyces; species Streptomyces sp. NPDC027962. The sequence goes on along the minus strand of NZ_JBVHTA010000009.1, from coordinate 166,165 downwards.
GACGATCGCCGCGACCACCTTGTGGTCGTATGCCTGACGGCGTTCCGCCGCCGTGCGCTTGCGCACCTTCCGCGTCTTCGGGTCCTGCTCGGGCGCGAGCAGCGTCTCGACGTTCTCGACCCAGCCGTCCAGCACCCCGGCGAAGCCGTTCTCCGACAGGGCCAGCAGGTCGTACTTGGCCTCGTACCACCAGCCGGCCACCGCGCCCGCGAGCGCGTACCGGTCGAGCAGGCCGATCCCGCCGAGCCGCTTCACAAACGACTCGATCAGCGACCCCCGCACCGCCATCAGCGCCGCCTTGCGCTCCGAGGCCGTCAGGTCCACCAGGCGCTCGTCCGTGGCGGCCACCGCCTCCAAGTGACGGGCCTCCTCGTCCCACCACTTGGCGAAGGCCCCCCGCAGCTCCTCTTCCCGAGGCCGCGCCAGCTCCGCCAGCCGTGCCGCGTCCGGGCGCTCGCCCTCCGGGAGGAAGTCGACGTACGCCGGGTCCACCGGGTCCCGCTCGGCGAACAGGTCCTCCAGGCTCACCCCGTACGCGTCCAGCAGTTCCTGCTTCGCCTCGATCTCCGCACGCGGCATCCCGCCCGTCAGATGCGCCCGCACGTCCTGCGGCTCCGGCGGGGGCGTGTTGTCCACGTAGCGGCGGATGTTGAGGTTGTAGTCGTTCTCCCTCAGCTCCTCGCGGTCGACCCACCGGGCGAAGCCGGGCACGTCGTCCTGTGCGCGGAACGTGGTGACGATCTTCTCCGCGTGCTCGGGCAGCAGCACGTTCTGTGCTCGCTCGGCGTGGTACTCGCGGTCGGCGTTGACGAAGAGGACCTTGCCCTCCCGATCACGGTCCTTCTTGCCGGGCGGGCGGAGCACCAGGATGCAGGCGGGGATGCCCGTGCCGTAGAAGAGGTTCGGGGCGAGGCCGATGACCGCCTCGATCGCGTCCTTCTCGATCAGCTCGGCGCGGATGTCCCGTTCGCCGCCGCCCCGGAAGAGCACGCCGTGCGGCATGACCGTGATGACCATGCCGCCGCGCCCTTCCTGCTTGGTCATCCAGAGCATGTGCTGGAGGAACATCAGGTCGGCCTTGCCGCGCTCGCTCGTCGCGCCGTACCTCGCGCGCTCCGCCTTGTGCGGGTAGTTCTCGTACGCGTAGTCCATGGAGAACGGCGGGTTGCTCAGTACGCCGTCGTACCGGTCCGCGTCGGACCTCGGGACGTGCGCCGGCTCCGACAGGGTGTCGCCGGTGCGCAGGTCGAAGCGGGTGCTCACACCGTGGAGCACCATGTTCATCGTGGACATGATCCAGGAGCCGCTGTTGGCGTCCTGGCCCGCGAAGAACATGTTCTCGGTGTCCCCGCCGTGTTCCTCCACGTACTCCTTGGCGTGGATCAGCATGCCGCCCGAGCCCACGCAGGGGTCGTAGATGCGGGTGCCGTCCTTGGGGTCGAGCAGCTCGACCATCATGCGGACCACGGCACGCGGGGTGTAGAACTCACCGCCCTTGCGGCCGGCTGAGTCGGCGAACTCCTTGATCAGGTACTCGTACGCGGCACCGATCAGATCCGGGAACTCGAAGTCGGCCGTCCGCAGCCGCACCCGCCCGAAGTGGGCGATGAGCAGCTTCAGCCGCTGGTCGGCGAGCTTCGCCGCACCGGCCGTGGCGCCCGAGCCGCCGATCCGGTTGAAGTCGAGCTGGTCGAAGAGGCCTTGCAGCTTGGCGTTCTGCGCCTCCAGTGCCTGGAGGGCGGGGCGCAGGCGCTCCTCGTTGACGTTCTGGGTGGCGGAGGAGATCCTCGCCCAGCGCGCCTCCTCCGGGACGAAAAGGACTCCCTTGTCGCTGTAGGGGGCCGGGTTCTCCAGCCAGCCTTCCATCTGCTCACCGGTCAGGCCGAGGGCCTTCTCGGCGTGCTCCCCGATCCGCTCCCGCGCCGCCTCGAACTCGTCGTTGGCCCGCTTCAGGAACAGCAGGCCGAAGATGTAGTCCTTGTACTCGGAGGCGTCCATCGTGCCGCGGAGGATGTCCGCGGCGGCGAACAGATGCCGTTCCAGCTGCGCGAGCGTGAGCTTGGCCACGTCACCGTCTTCCCTACGACCCGATACGACCAGGGAACCCTACGGCGATCCGGGGCACAGGGTCTAACCGCGAGCACGAACGGCCGTTTCACGTCAGTAGCCGGTGACCCTCAGGCCTTTCTCGACGAACTCGTACACGTCCGTGTACGGGTCTCGCTGGTCCTTCGCCACATGGTCGGCGTGCTGGGCGTTGATCTTCTGCGCCCACTTCTTCGCCTGGGCGTAGCTGCCCTTGGGGAGCTCGTCCGGCTTCATGTGCTTGAGCTGCTCGGGGCTGCCGGTAAAGGGGAGCTGGCGCACCACCTCCCCGCAGACGCCGCCGAACTGGCCGTGCACCGGCTTGTGGTGGAGCAGCCGCCACAGCTCGAAGCAGGGGTGCGAGAAGGCGACCTGGACCCCCGCCTCCTTCGCCGCTTTGAGGGCGTCGGGGATCTGGAGATGCTGGTCCCGGTCGAAGAGGCACCAGACCTCGGGCCAGAGCTTCTCGTCCAACTTCGCCTTCTTCGCCGCCCGCGTCTCCTCGCGCATCAGTCGCGCCGCGGCCTCGACCAGCGTGATCGGCTTGCGCTGCGAGCCGGGCGCCGACGCGTTCGCGATGCGGACCTCGACCCCGGTCTCGGCCGGTTTGCCGCGCACGATGTCGATGTACTGCGGCTCGGTCACCCGGCCCTCGGTGAAGACGTGAACGACCTTGTAGCGCCGCTGCCCCTTCTTCGCGGTTCCCAGCGCGTCCTTCCCCCTCGTGCGCCCCATCAGCCGTCGCTCCGCTCCGCCTCGTGCTCGCGTTCCCCTTCGGTGGCCGCCAGCAGCCGCCGGGCGATCTGGCCCTCCAGCAGTGCGGGGACGGCGCCGAAGGCCCCGGCCAGGTACGCCTTCATGAGGTCCTCGTCCTCCCCGGGGGAGGCGGCGGTCAGCGGATACAGCTCGGTGGCCCCGTCCTCGTCCTTCTCGGTGAGCCACACCTGGGCCGGCTCCAGCAGCCGGCCGCCGCTCGGTGTGGTGAGGACGGAGGGATCGTGCGAGGTGAACACGAGCTGTGCGCCCTTGGCGTTGGCCTCGGGGTCGTGGAAGAGCCGGATGACCTCGGCGGCGAAGCGCGGGTGGAGGCTGGCGTCCAGTTCGTCGACGAGGAGGACTGCGCCCTCGTCCAGTGCCAGCAGCAGGGGGCCGAGCAGGGCGAACCAGGAACGGGTGCCGAAAGACTCGTAACGCCATTCGAGCGGGGTGTCGCCCGTGCCGGACCGGTGGGTGAGCCGGACCTCCGGCACCCCCCGTGCGCCCTCGACGGCTTCCGCGCCGGTGATGCCGAGGTCCGCGACGCGCAGCAGTTCGTTGATGCGGCGGGCCCGACTGCCCGACAGCTCGCGGGTGGTGAACGCCTCCCGCTCCGGCCGCTCCTCCTCGGGGTTGATCAGCCAGAGGTTGCGGCGGAACCAGTGGAAGAGGGGGGTGAGCTGCGGGTGGTTGTCCGTGCCCGCCGTGGAGAGGACCAACGCGTTCGGCCGGGTGCGCCGCTCCAGGCCTGAACGGTCCTTCACCCGGGCGCCCGGCCAGTCGTAGACCTTGGCGCGCGAGGCGTCCCGGTCGAGCCACACCTGGCGGTGGCCGCGCGGATAGCTGTGCAGCCACTCAGCCTCGACCCGCTCGGGGCCGAGCTCGAAGCCGTAGGTCCAGCGCACGCCGTCGAGAACCAGGTCCACCTCGTAGAAACTCGGCTCCTCACCGCCCTTGCCGTCCAGTGCGAAAGGGATGCGGTCGGTGCCGTCGTACGAGGCCCAGCGTGCGTAGGAGTCCTGCACCGCACGGCTCATGTCGGTCATCGCGGCGAGGACGTTGGACTTGCCCGAGGCGTTCGCGCCGAAGATGCCCGCCAAGGGGAGGACGCCGACCGCTCCCCCGGCCAGCTCGACGCGCCGCGCGGCGGCGCTCGGCTCGTCCGCGGGCACGACGAACGTCAGCTCCTGCTCGTCGCGCAGTGACCGCACATTGGCCGTGCGGAATCTCAGCAGCATGCCGGCCCCTCTCCGGCGGCCAGCCTAGTCGTCACGGCGGACAGCGCCTCTTCACGGGCCCGCGCAGGCGGTGCGGTGACCCCGTCCGGCGTGACGGGGCCACTGTCACATCGCCCGCGCCGGGCGCGGACCGCCCCGTCTCAGCCCGCTCGGCGCCGCTGCGCGCCCACGACGCGGCCCGAGAAGAGGAAGATGCCGAGGAAGGTGCCCTCCAGGGAGCCGTAGCCGTGGTCCTGGCCCGGTCCGCGGCACGGGCGCGGGCACGTGGACACCAGGGTCGAGGAAGCGCGTGGGGGTCCCGAGAGTCGCCTGAGGGCTCACTTTCAAGTTGCCACCGGTTCAGGACACTTGCAGCAGGGCAAAGGGACACGAAGGTGTCCTAGGGCGTGTATCGAAAGTGGCTCTTGAGCATGAATGATCTTGGTTCGTGGCGCGTGGAGATCTGACAGAACAGCAATGGGCGGTGCTTGAGCCGCTGTTACCGCAGGGCAAAAAGTCCGGCCGACCGCCGATATGGACCAGGCGGCAGCTGATTGACGGCATACGCTTCCGAGTCCGCACCGGTATCCCGTGGCGGGATGTGCCGCAGGAGTACGGGCCTTGGGGCCGGGTGTACGACCTCTTCCGCCGGTGGCAGCGGAACGGCACCTGGCAGCGGATCGTCACCGATCTGCAGGCCCGGGCCGACGCCAAGGACCTGATCACCTGGGACATCAGCGTCGACTCCACCATCGTCCGGGCCCACCAGCACGCTGCCGGGGCGCGAAAAGGGGGGACATGCAGAAGGAGCCGCCCGGTGGCGTCACCACCGAGCCGGCCGACCACGGCCTCGGACGCTCGCGCGGCGGCCTGACCACCAAGCTGCACCTGGCCGTCGAACAGCGGCAAAAGCCAATGTCGATCGTCATCACTGCGGGGCAGCGAGGGGACTCCCCGCAGTTCGAGATCGTCCTGGGCCGCATCCGGGTCCCCCGCCTGGGGCCCGGCAGGCCCCGCACCCGGCCGCGCCGGGTTCGCGCGGACAAGGCGTACACCTCCCGCCAGAACCGCGCCTACCTGCGCAGGCACGGCATCGGCTGCACCATCCCGGAGAAGGTCGATCAGGTCCGCAACCGCAAGAAGCTCGGCTCTCGGGGTGGTCGGCCGCCGGCCTTCGACAAGGAGGACTACAAGGAGCGCCACGCGGTGGAGTGCGGAATCAATCGCCTCAAGCGCCACCGCGCAGTGGCCACGAGATACGACAAGCTCGCCGTCCGCTACGAAGCGACAGTGCTGATCGCAGCCATCAACGAGTGGCTGTGAACAGCCCTCTGCCCCCTTCGCTGGTCGCCCAGGACTCCTTCACCCAGATGGCCGCGGTTGGTGGCTGCCGATCTGTGCGCATCCAGCTATGCCTTACTTTGCCCGCTCAGCAGCTTTTCTGCGTACGCGTCCAGCAAGTCGCCCTCATCGTCGGGGAGCCCCAGGACGCGGGCCGCGGCTGGGAAGTCCCAGTCGGTTACCCGCTCCCGGACGGTGACACGGCCGAACGCGTTGTAGCGCTCGAAGTCGACGAGGACGTTGCCGTCGTACGACGCTGCACGTGCGGAGTAATCGTTGTGACCGAAGTAGAAGGTGCCCGGACACCGGATGCCGCCCAGCGCCAAGACCTCGCCTCCGGTGGCACCATCGACACACTCGATCTCCCTCGCGGCGACCACGGAGTAGGACGGCCTGCACACCAGCGCCCCACTCACCGAAAGTCTGCCCAGGACGAACAGCACTGCCCCTTCCTCCAGCACGAGGTCCCCATCGACCTGAACGTCGCCTGCGACAACATGGACCGCGTTCCCCGGCACCACGACGGGTCCTGCGAGTTCGTGCCGGTCGGCTGACGGATACGCCTCTACCAGGACCCGCAACACAGCCCATCGATAGTGCTCCGGACCGTCGAGCCAGTCCCACGACGTTCCGCTGTCCAGCCGGGCGGGCGGCTGCTGCATTCTCTGGTCAAGCTCGTCGACTGTGACGCCATACTGGGCTGCGTCCTGGATGAACAGTGCGTCATCGATGAGTGATGCCCTGACGCGGGCGTACGCGTCCTTGACCTGCTGTGCCGCAAGCGGGAAGGCTGCGGGCTGCCAGAGAAGGGCACGCGAGGAGCTGACCATCCTCCGAAGCTATCAATGCAGAGTGGCGAAAACATCGGTATATCCACGTAACCGCATGCCTAGGTTCTGGCCCAACGCCAGCGGCGCTTTCCGCTTCGCGGGCGCTGCGGCCCTGCGTCGGCAAGGTGTGACAAGTGCGACGGTCCAACCTCCAAGATCCACTTTCGCAACAGGCCCTAGATCGATGAAAACTTCGGAGTCACGCTCGGGCCACTGCCCTCACCACCCACCGAGCGGTGACCAGCGGGGCGTGACCGCAGTAAGGGGACCACCGCTTGCCGCTGGGCCGAGCCGTCACTGTCCCACTCCACTGCCGCGCGCCCCGCAGGGCCCATCCGCCCGCAGGCCAGGAACCGGCGGCGGCCACGCCCCCACCGGGGACACCTTCCTGCGGCCGCCCATCCAAAAGCGTTGAAAGCGGCGGAGGGGCGGGGTCAAGGGTGGGCAGCCCATCGCGCAGCGACGCGGCGAAGGAGCACCCTTGACCCACGCCCCGGAGCCGCGACGATCAAGACCAGGAGGGCGACCCCACACCACCCCAACGGACCGGACCGGGCCGGGACCGGGTCGAGCCGGGACCGAGCCGGGCGGAGCCCGGCCCGGAGCGGCGCCCTCCACTCAACCACCCACGCCCGTCCCGTTGTTCGGCGCCCCATCACCGGCCGGAGGCAGGTCGCCGCGTTCGACCGGTTGTCCGGCGTCCTCCCGCTCGGGCGGGAGCACGGCGTCGAGTTCCGCGTCGCTCGCGGCGTGCGCCGCTTCGGCAGCCTCGCGCAGGGTGGCGCGGTCCACCGCCTCCGCGTCGGCGTTGAGCCGCAGCAGGCGCCCGTCCACCTCGGTCGCGTACTCGTGCTGCGTGCCGCTCGTGCGGTACCAGCTGTTGCCGTCCTCCACGCACTCGGCGGCGCCGTCCAGACCGCCGCTGCCGACCCCGACCGGGGTCTTCGGGCAGCTCGCCGCGTCCATGGTGCCCCGGTCGACGCCGAGGCGTATCTGCGTGCCGGTGCCCTGTTTCACGTACGTCGCCGAGAACCCGTCCGCGCCGAGGACGCCCACGGACTGTTTGGCGATCTCGTATCCCGGCACCTCGGTGACGTAGACGTTCTCGATCGCCACCTGGGCGGCACGCGCGCGGGCCTCGAGTTCAGAGCGGTCGGCTCCACTTCCGGCGGTTTCCGTCCCGCAGCCGACGACGGCGACGGACACGACGGCAGTCACGGACAACAGAGGGCGCGGCAGCCGCGCGGCAGACTTCATACGGATCATGGTGTCGCACGGCGTTCGCCGCCCCCCGCGCCTTGTTCCGTTCGTTGCCGTGCCGGGACCTTCCTGGAAACGTTGACCGGCCCGGCGAGCCGCCGTAGCGTTCATCCGACAAGCGGACATTTCTCACATTGGGCGGACCATGGGCATCATTCACGCAACCCGCCACCGGACCGGCACATTCGCGGGCACCGCCCTTCTGGCGGCATGCCTGCTCCCGGCACTCTCCGCCTGCGGGGCACAGGCCGCCGCGTCCCAACCGCCTCCCCGCGCCTCCCATGTCTCCTTGCAGCTCGGGGGCGCCCCGCTCGGGACGGCTCTCGCGACCCAGGCCACGGCCCAGAACACGGCGGCACAAACGGCTGCGGAGAAGGCTGCCACCGGCCACGAGAACGTCTGCACCACGGACCCGGCCGATCGGCCGAACTGCCGCAATCCCAGCGGGGTCATCGATCCCAACGGCGGGGACATCGACGGCGACGGCGTGTTCGAGGACCACGAGCCGGTCGGCCCCGGATACAAGGACCCCCGCGCCTACGACGGCGGCAAGACATCCGGCGAGACGCAGTGCGAGTGGCTGCGCTCGAAGGGAATCGCCTGCTGAGGGCACACGCGGCAATGCTTCGAGCGACGTCCCCGTCCATGTGACGGGGACGTCGTCACATCCCGGCGTGCCCAGCATCACTCTGGACACTTTCAACAACTGCCGGGTAACTTAGTCTGAGCAAGCGCTTAGACATCGCAGCGTACCCACAGTCACGAGGAGGCGTCCGTGCGCCGTACCGTTTTCAACGAGGACCACGAGGCTTTCCGGGACACCATCCGGGCCTTCGTCGAGGCCGAGGTCGTCCCCGTCTACGACGAGTGGTTCGCGGCGGGCCAGGCGCCTCGCGACTTCTACTACAAGCTCGGTGAGCTGGGCATCTTCGGCATCAACGTGCCCGAGGAGTTCGGCGGGGCCGGCATGGACACGCACAAGTTCGAGGCCGTGCTCTACGAGGAGACCGCCCGTGCGGGCGTGAACTTCGGCGGCTCCGGCGTGCACGTGCTACTCGCCCTCCCTTACATCAAGGCGCTCGCCACCGACGAGCAGAAGAAGCGCTTCCTGCCCAAGTTCGTCTCCGGCGAGGAGATGTGGGCGCTGGCGATGACCGAGCCCGGCACCGGCTCCGACCTCGCGGGCATGAAGAGCACCGCCAAGCTCTCCGAGGACGGCACGCACTACGTCCTCAACGGCGCGAAGACCTTCATCACCGGTGGTGTGCACGCCGACCGCGTGATCGTGTGCGCCCGCACCGCCGCGCCGACCGCCGAGGACCGTCGCCACGGCATCTCGCTCTTCGCCGTGGACACCAAGGCCGAGGGCTACTCGGTCGGCCGCAAGCTGGACAAGCTCGGCCTGAAGACCTCCGACACCGCCGAGCTGGCGTTCGTCGACGTCAAGGTCCCCGTCGAGGACCTGATGGGCGAGGAGAACAAGGGCTTCTACTACCTCGGCCAGAACCTGCCGTCCGAGCGCTGGGGCATCGCGTTCGGCGCCTACGCGCAGGCCAAGGCCGCCGTCCGGTTCGCCCAGGAGTACGTGCAGGACCGTACGGTCTTCGGCAAGACGGTCGCGTCGTTCCAGAACACCAAGTTCGAGCTGGCCGCCTGCAAGGCCGAGGTGGACGCCGCAGAGGCCGTCGTCGACCGCGCCACGGAGGCGCTGGACGCGGGCGAGCTCACGGCCGCGGAGGCCGCGTCGGCGAAGCTGTTCTGCACCGAGGTCGCGCACCGCGTCATCGACAGGTGCCTCCAGCTGCACGGCGGTTACGGCTTCATGAACGAGTACCCGATCGCCCGCCTGTACGCGGACAACCGCGTCAACCGCATCTACGGCGGCACCAGCGAGGTCATGAAGATGATCATCGCGAAGGACATGGGCCTGTAACTCCTCTGAGTACCGTCACCCCATGAGCCCAGCACTCGACGATCTGCTCGATCTGCTCGACCTGGAGCAGATCGAGCAGAACATCTTCCGCGGACGCTCCCGTTCCGCCGTCGTCCCCAGGGTCTTCGGCGGGCAGGTCGCGGCCCAGGCCCTGGTCGCCGCCGGTCGTACGGTCCCCGCCGACCGCACGGCCCACTCCCTGCACTCGTACTTCCTGCGCATGGGAGACCCGGGCGCGCCGATCGTCTACACGGTCGACCGCATCCGCGACGGCCGCTCGTTCACGACCCGCCGTGTGGTCGCGGTCCAGCACGGGCAGCCGATCTTCCACCTCTCGGCGTCGTTCCAGACGTACGAGGAGGGCCTGGAGCACCAGACGGAGATGCCGGCCTCCCCGGACCCGGACACGCTGCCCACGGCGAAAGAGATGCTCCCGCGCTACGCGGACCGCTTCGTCGACCCGGGCGTCGTGGACCGGCTGCTCGAGGCCCGCGCGGCGGTCGACCTGCGCTACGTCGACGAGCCGCCGTACGGAACGGCCGGCGAGCCGCGCGAGCCGCGCTCCCAGGTGTGGTTCCGGGCGAACGGCAAGCTCGCCGACGACTCCCTGCTGCACGTCTGCCTCGCCACGTACGTCTCCGACATGACGCTGCTCGACTCGGTGCTGCTCGCGCACGGCCGGGGCGGCTGGGCGGTCGGCGACGTGGTCGGCGCGTCGCTGGACCACGCGATGTGGTTCCACCGGCCGTTCCGCGCGGACGAATGGCTGCTGTACGACCAGGAGTCGCCGTCCGCGTCCGGCGGCCGCGGCCTCGGCCAGGCCCGCATCTGGACACAGGACGGACGCCTGGCAATCACGGTCATCCAGGAGGGCGTGGTCCGCGTCCCCCGCGACTGAGGCCGGACCGACCGACCCGCTCGCCCCCTCGCCCGCTGCTCAGGCAGCGGGCGCGTGCGCGTTGAAGGCCACCCGTGAGGTGTCGCCGTCCGGTTCCAGGCTGGGCGCCGCGTCGAGGGCGCGCGCCAGGCGGGCCGGCAAGGGCGGCGTCGGCACGGTGCCGCCGAGTTCGAGCTTGGAGATCTGCGGCTGCGTCATCTCGGCGCGCCTGGCCGGCTCGGTCTGCGACATCCTGTGCTCGGTCCCGCGGTCGTACACGGCCTGGCCGAGGTCCCAGGACAGCCTTCTCAGGAGCGCGTAACCGACGACCCTGCCGCCACCGGCACCGGCACCGGCACCGGCACCGGCAGGGTCGCGTCCACCGCGAAGCCGCCGTCCGGTGTCGGGTTCGCCGTGAGGGCGCCGCCGAGGGCTGCCGCGCGGGTGCGGAGACCGGGCAGGCCGTGACCACCCTGGTCCGGCGCGGCGCATGGTCCCGACGACGGGGTGTTGCGGACCGTGATGTGCAGAGCGCCGTCCGCGCGGCGCACCGAGACCTCGGCCGAGGCGCCCGGGGCGTGACGGCGGATGTTGGTCAGGGCCTCCTGCACGATGCGGTACGCGGTGTGCTGGACGGCCGGGGGGCAGTCGCCCGGTGCGAGGTGGACCGAGTCCACGATGTCGGCCGCCGCCTCGAGCAGTTCCGGCAGCCGGTCCAGGCCGGGCCCGTCGTGGCGGATGGCCCGGCGCAGGTCGGCCGCTGCCCGGCGGCCGAGCTCGCCCAGCGCCGCGGCCTCCTCCCGGTACGGCGCGGAGTCGGCGGTCGTGGCCAGCGCGCCCGCGCGCAGGCTGATCAGGCTCAGGTGGTGCGCGGCCGTGTCGTGCACGTCGCGGGCCAGCCGCTCCCGTTCCCGCAGCGCGGCCTGTTCCGCGGCGTAACGGCGTTCGCGTTCGCGGGAGAGGGCCAGTTCGGCGAGGCGGGCGGCGAGTTCGGCGCGGGCGCGGCCCAGCAGGCCGAGGGCGACGGGGGCGACGGCCAGCAACCCGGCCAGCAGGATCGCGAGGGTGATGTCCGGCAGCGACCAGACGTATCCGTCCAGGTCCCGCCACGGGACGAACGCCACGACGGCGACGGCCGCCGACCCGGCGACCACTTCGCCGCGGCGGCGCTCGGACGCAGCGAGCGCGTGCAGCGCGCACAGCGCCGGCAGCCACAGCACCCCGGTCGCGAGGGTGGCCAGGGCGAGGGCGAGCACGGTGCGCGGGAAGCGCCTGCGCAGGACGAGCGCCCCGGCGACGACGAGCGCGCCCACCGTCATCCAGGGCTCCAGCCAGCCGCGGGTCGCCAGGACCTCGGCGACGGCGAGGGTGACGACGAGCGCTTCGACCACCCAGGTACGTGACGTCATCTCTGGTCCCGTCCGCCCGCCGACCGGTGGAGGACCGCCGCGAGGCCCACCCGGCTGGTCACGGCGAGCTTCCGCTTGAGCGCGCCGATGTGCGTCTTGACCGTGGTCACGCCCATGCCGAGGTGCTTGGCGATGTCCGCGTTGGCCAGTCCGGCCGCGATCAGGGCGAGGACGTCGCGCTCCCGGTCGGTGAGGCCGGTGAGGTCGTCCGGCCCGGTGGGTGCGGCCGGCGGCGCGGGTCGTGCCCAGCGGCACAGGACCGCGGCGCTGCCGGGCGGCGTGCAGATCACACCACCGGCGGCGAGCAGCCGCACGGCGTCGACGAACAGGCGCGGCTCGGTGGTCTTCAGCAGGAAGCCTGACGCGCCGTCGCGCAGCGCCTGCTCGACGTGGTCGGCCCGGTCCAGGGCGGTGAGCATGGCCACCACGGGCGGTTCGGGCAGGGCCCGCAGGTCGCGCAGTACGTCGAGGCCGCCGGCTCCCGGCATGTCGATGTCGAGCAGCACCAGGTCGGGGGCGAGCCGCCGGGCGGTGGCGACGGCGTCCGGCCCGTCGCAGGCGCCGGCGACGGTCACGGCGTCGGCGGCGTCGAGGATGCGGTGCAGCGCAGTGCGTACGAGTTCCTCGTCGTCGACGAGGAGCACACGCACCTGCGGCCTCGAGTCGTAGAGCAAAGGTCGTCCTGTGGTCTGAGCGATGCGCCGCCTGTGGCTGCGAGCCTGGATGCAGATCCTAGGACGCCACAAGCGCCCACCCGGATCCCCCCGGGGGGCTCGACCATTCCTCCGGGGACGCGCCGCCCGGGCCGCCGGGCCCCGTCCCAGTAGGGGAACTGATGAGTGCGGTACCCCCGGCCGAGGAGGAGCCGTCGCGCGCCGATGAACCGGCGCGCGACGCGGCCGGGACCGCCGGATGGGCGAAGGCGTCCCCCCACGCCCGGGCGGCGTGGACCGTCGGCGGCGCTGTCCTGATCGTCGGCGCGGCGGTGCTGTTGCTCGGCCTGCGTGAGTGGGTGGTCGAACTCGGCACCGGCCGGCGTTACGCCGTCGGCCTCACCCTGCGCGGCGCGCTCACCCTGTCGCTGCTCGCGGGCACGTACTGCGTCGTACGCGGCACCTGGCGGGAGTGAGCCCACCGGCAGTCACTCGGAGGGGGGCGAGCCCCGACGGGGCTCAGTCCGTCGGGGCGAGTCCCGCCGCGTCCAGCAGGTACGCCGTCATCGGGTCGTAGAACCGCGGGTCGGTGACGTGGTCGTCGAGCGGGACCGTCACCTGGAGGGTGCCCTCGGCCTCACCGATGAACAGCGCGGGGTCGTTGCAGTCCGCGTATCCGATGGAGTCGAGTCCGCGCTGGCCCGCGCAGCCCGCCCAGCCGTGGTCGGCGATCACCAGATCCGGCAGCGGCCTGCCCTCGCGCGCCAGGCCGTCGAGGATCGCGGCCATCGGCGCCGGCGAATGGGTGTGCCACAGGGTCGCGCCGCGCTCCAGCATGGCGACGTCGGCGAACTGGAAGACCATGCCCTCGTCCGCGAAGAGCCCGCCGGGAATGCGTACGATCTCGCATCCGGCGGCCCGCAGCGCGGCGGCGGTCTGCCGGTGCACGTCGAGCAGCCCGCCGGGGTGCCCGGTCGCGAAGAGTACCCGCTCCTTGGCGTCGGCCGCCTTGCGCAGCCTCGCGGCCATGCGCTCGAGCGCGTCGACCGTCAGCTCGGGGTCGATGGTGTCCTGTCCCTGCCGGTGCCCGGGGTCGTCGTTGACGCCGCACCGCTCGGCCATGACGGCCAGCACGTCCTGCTCGTCGCTCCAGCGGTCGCCGAGCTCGAGGCCGAGCCAGTAGTGGCGGTCACCGTTGGCGAGCTTGCGGTAGTGGGAGAGGTTGTTGTCGCGTGGTGTGGCGACGTCTCCGGCGATACGTGAGCGGACGAGATGGTCGACAAGGGCGGCGCGGCTGGGTATCGGCATGGACCCATTGTGCCGTGGGGTGCGCGGAGCGTGTCGACCGTATTGCCTGCTGGACCCGCCGGGCGGCGGTTCGGGCGGCCGCGCCCGGACCGGTCGGTCCGTCGGCGAGGGCGAACGCACCGCGCGCGAGGGCCCTACCAGGGCCCCGTGCCAGTCCGCCCGACCAGGACCCCCGTGCCGGTCCGCCCGCGAGGCGGCCCCGCGTCAGTCCGACAGCGAGGCGGCCCCGCGTCAGTCCGACAGCGACGCGAACGCGCCGTGCGCGAGGCGCCTGAGCAGGGCCTCCGTGGCGGCGCGGCGCAGGGGGCCGCCTCCGTTCGCGCCGAGATGCGGCGTCGAGTTCAGCAGGCCGAAGACGGCGTGGACGGCCGCCCGCGCCTCCGACTCCGCGATCTGCGGGTTCAGCTCGCGGACGACCGTCACCCACAGCTCCACGTACTGGCGCTGCAACTGGCGCACGAGCTTGCGGTCGCTGTCCCGGAGGCGGTCCAGCTCGCGGTCGTGCAGGGTGATCAGCGGGCGGTCGTCGAGTGCGAAGTCGATGTGGCCGTCGATGAGGGACGCCAGGACCGCCTCAGGGCCGGTGTCCGCCTCCTCGACCCGCAGCCGCCCCCCGCTCAGGAGGCGCTCACTGATGCCGACCAGCAGCTCCGCCAGCATCGCGTCCTTGCCCGCGAAGTGGCGGTACAGACCGGGGCCGCTGATGCCGACCGCCGCCCCTATCTCGTCGACGCCCACGCCGTGGAAGCCGCGCTCGGCGAAGAGGCGGGCGGCCTCCCTGAGGATCTGCTCACGGCGGGTCGGGGCCGCGGTCCTGGTGCTCATGAACATTCATTCTAGACAGGCGGGTTAGCGGTCGTTAACCTGGACGCAACACGTTAACGCTCATTAACCGAGCAAGGGAGCTCGATCAATGCAGCAGGCACCAGTGCTGGTGAGCGCCGCGGACCCGGCGTCCGAGGCCTGGCAGGCCAATGAGGCGGCGCATCAGGAGCTCGCCGACGGCCTGCGGACCCGCCTCGCGGCGGCCCGCCTCGGCGGTGGCGAGAAGGCGCGCGCCCGGCACACGGCACGCGGGAAGCTGCTGCCCAGGGAGCGGGTGGACACCCTGCTCGACCCGGGGTCGCCGTTCCTGGAGCTCGCCCCCCTCGCGGCCGAGGGGATGTACGACGGGCAGGCGCCGGCCGCCGGAGTCATCGCCGGCATCGGCCGGGTCAGCGGCCGCGAGGTCGTCGTCGTGGCGAACGACGCGACCGTCAAGGGCGGCACGTACTACCCGATGACGGTCAAGAAGCATCTGCGGGCGCAGGAGGTGGCGCTGGAGAACCGGCTGCCGTGCGTCTATCTGGTCGACTCGGGCGGCGCGTTCCTGCCGATGCAGGACGAGGTCTTCCCCGACCGCGAGCACTTCGGGCGGATCTTCTACAACCAGGCGCGCATGTCCGGAGCCGGCATCCCCCAGATCGCGGCGGTGCTCGGCTCGTGCACGGCGGGCGGGGCGTACGTCCCGGCGATGAGCGACGAGGCGGTGATCGTGCGCAATCAGGGCACGATCTTCCTCGGCGGCCCGCCTCTGGTGAAGGCCGCGACCGGCGAGGTCGTCACCGCGGAGGAGCTCGGCGGCGGCGAGGTCCACTCCCGGGTCTCCGGCGTCACCGACCATCTCGCCGAGGACGACACGCACGCGCTGCGGATCGTCAGGAACATCGTCGCGACCCTCCCTGAGCGCGGTCCGCTGCCCTGGAGCGTGGAGCCCGCGGAGGAGCCCAAGGCCGACCCGGCCGGGCTGTACGGCGCGGTGCCGGTCGACTCGCGCACGCCGTACGACGTCCGCGAGGTGATCGCCCGGATCACGGACGGCTCCCGCTTCGCGGAGTTCAAGTCCGAGTTCGGCCAGACGCTGATCACCGGCTTCGCCCGGATCCACGGCCACCCGGTCGGCATCGTCGCCAACAACGGCATCCTGTTCGCCGAATCCGCCCAGAAGGGCGCGCACTTCATCGAGCTGTGCGACCAGCGCGGCATCCCCCTCCTCTTCCTGCAGAACATCTCCGGCTTCATGGTCGGCAAGGACTACGAGGCGGGCGGCATCGCCAAGCACGGCGCCAAGATGGTGACGGCCGTCGCCTGCACCCGCGTCCCCAAGCTCACCGTCGTCGTCGGCGGTTCGTACGGCGCGGGCAACTACTCGATGTGCGGCCGGGCCTACAGCCCCCGCTTCCTGTGGATGTGGCCGAACGCCAAGATCTCCGTCATGGGCGGCGAGCAGGCGGCCTCCGTCCTGGCCACCGTCAAGCGGGACCAGCTCGAGGGCCGCGGCGAGGAGTGGTCCGCCCAGCAGGAGGACGCCTTCAAGGAGCCGATCCGTGCCCAGTACGAGCAGCAGGGCAACGCCTACTACGCGACGGCCCGCCTGTGGGACGACGGTGTGATCGACCCGATGGACACCCGGCAGGTGCTGGGTCTGGCTCTGACCGCGTGTGCCAACGCCCCGTTGGGGGACGCCGGCTTCGGCGTCTTCCGGATGTGAGGGACCTTTCACGATGACGATGTTCGACACCGTTCTGGTGGCCAACAGGGGCGAGATCGCCGTACGGGTCATCCGCACCCTGCGGTCCCTCGGCGTGCGCTCCGTGGCGGTCTTCAGCGACGCGGACGCCGACGCCCGCCATGTCCGCGAGGCGGACACGGCGGTCCGTATCGGCCCCGCGCCGGCCGCCGAGAGCTACCTCTCCATCGACCGCCTGCTGGACGCGGCGACCCGCACCGGCGCCCAGGCCGTCCATCCGGGCTATGGCTTCCTCGCGGAGAACGCGGGCTTCGCCCAGGCCTGCGCCGAGGCGGGGCTGGTCTTCATCGGGCCGCCCGCCTCCGCGATCTCCCTCATGGGCGACAAGATCCGGGCCAAGGAGACCGTCAAGGCGGCAGGCGTCCCGGTCGTCCCCGGCTCGTCAGGCAGCGGCCTGACCGACGACGAACTGGCCGCGGCGGCCCGCGAGATCGGTATGCCGGTGCTGCTGAAGCCGTCGGCGGGCGGCGGCGGCAAGGGCATGCGGCTCACCCGGGTCGAGTCCGCGCTGATGGACGAGATCGCGGCGGCCAGGCGCGAGGCCCGCGCCTCCTTCGGCGACGACACACTGCTCGTCGAGCGGTGGATCGACCGCCCGAGGCACATCGAGATCCAGGTCCTGGCGGACGGCCACGGCAATGTGGTGCACCTCGGTGAGCGCGAGTGCTCTCTCCAGCGCCGCCATCAGAAGATCATCGAGGAGGCCCCGAGCGTCCTGCTCGACGAGGCGACGCGCGCCGCGATGGGCGAGGCAGCCGTGCAGGCGGCCCGCTCCTGCGGCTACCGCGGCGCGGGCACCGTGGAGTTCATCGTCCCGGGCACCGACCCTTCGCAGTACTACTTCATGGAGATGAACACCCGTCTCCAGGTCGAGCACCCCGTCACCGAGCTCGTCACCGGCCTCGACCTGGTGGAGTGGCAGCTTCGGGTGGCGGCCGGCGAGCAGCTGGCCTTCTCGCAGGACGACGTCACGCTCACGGGCCACGCGGTCGAGGCCCGGATCTGCGCCGAGACTGTGTTCATCAAAGACGGGTCCCGCGGTTTCCTCCCCTCCGGCGGCACGGTCCTGCGGCTCCGGGAGCCGCAGGGCGACGGCGTGCGCACCGACTCGGGCCTGACCGAGGGCTCGGAGGTCGGCAGCCTGTACGACCCGATGCTGTCGAAGGTCATCGCGTACGGCCCCGACCGCGCCGCGGCATTGCGCAAGCTGCGCGCGGCCCTCGCGGACACGGTCACGCTCGGCGTCCCGACGAACGCGGGCTTCCTGCGCCGCCTGCTGGCCCATCCCGCGGTCGTCTCGGGCGAGATGGACACCGGCCTCGTGGAGCGGGAGGCGGACGGGCTGGTCCCGGACGGCGTGCCGGAAGAGGTCTACGAGGCGGCGGCCGCGGTCCGGGCCGACCGGCTGGCGCCCGCGCGTACGGGCGGCTGGACCGACCCGTTCTCGGTGCCGAGCGGCTGGCGCATGGGCGGCGAACCGGCCCCCCTCGCCTTCGCCCTGCGGGTGCCGGGAGCGGAACCGGTCACGCGCGCCGTGCGCCGGCAGGCGACGCCCCGGGTCGAGGAGCACACGGTCTCCGTCGAGATGCACGGCGTCACCCACACCTTCCACCGGGCCGGCGGCTGGCTCGGCCGGGACGGCGACAGCTGGCACGTGCTGGACCACGACCCGGTCGAGGCGTCCCTCAGCGGGGCCGCGCGCTCCGGAGTGGACACCCTGGCGGCGCCGATGCCGGGCACGGTCACCGTCGTCAAGGTCGCCGTGGGCGATGTGGTCTCGGCCGGGCAGAGCCTGCTCGTGGTCGAGGCGATGAAGATGGAGCACGTCATCTCCGCCCCGCACGCGGGGACCGTCACCGAGCTCGACGTCACCGCCGGGTCGACGGTCGCGATGGACCAGGTTCTCGCCGTGGTCACCCCCGACGAGACCGACGAGGAGCAGAAATGACGACCCTGCCCATGGCCGTGCGGGGCAAGGGTCTGCCCGCGCGGGTACGCATCCACGAGGTCGGCCCCCGCGACGGCCTGCAGAACGAGAAGTCGGTGGTGCAGACCGAGGTCAAGGCCGAGTTCATCCGCCGGCTCGCGGACTCCGGCCTGACCACCGTGGAGGCGACGAGCTTCGTCCATCCCAAGTGGGTGCCCCAACTGGCGGACGCGGAGAAGCTGTTCCCGATGGTGAGCGGCCTGCCCGGCGTGCGGCTGCCGGTCCTGGTGCCCAACGACCGGGGCCTGGACCGTGCACTCGGGCTGGAGGCTCGTGAGGTCGCCGTGTTCGCCAGTGCGACGGAGTCCTTCGCCAAGGCCAATCTCAACCGCACGGTCGACGAGGCGCTGGCCATGTTCGAGCCGGTCGTGACCAGGGCCGTCGAGCACGGCCTGAAAGTCCGGGGCTATCTGAGCATGTGCTTCGGCGACCCGTGGGAGGGTCCGGTCCCCATTGATCAGGTGGTCGGCGTCACCCGCCGCCTCGCGGACATGGGCTGCGACGAGCTGAGCCTCGGCGACACGATCGGCGTCGCCACTCCCGGCCATGTCGGCGCCCTGCTCACCGCGCTGAACGAGGCCGGTGTGCCGAACAGCCGGCTCGCCGTGCACTTCCACGACACCTACGGTCAGGCGCTCGCCAACACGCTCGCCGCGCTCCAGTACGGCGTGGGCGTCGTCGACGCGTCGGCGGGCGGCCTCGGCGGCTGCCCGTACGCGAAGAGCGCGACCGGAAACCTCGCCACAGAGGACCTCGTGTGGATGCTCCACGGCCTCGGTATCGAAACCGGGGTCGATCTCGGCCGGCTCACCGCCACGAGCGTGTGGATGGCCGAACAGCTGGGCCGCCCCAGCGCCTCCCGTACCGTCCGTGCCCTCTCCCACAAGGAGTGACTCCTGATGTCCCTTGACCACCGGCTCTCCGCCGAACACGAGGAACTCCGCCGTACGGTCGAGCAGTTCGCGCACGACGTGGTCGCGCCGAAGATCGGCGACTTCTACGAGCGCCACGAGTTCCCGTACGAGATCGTCCGCGAGATGGGCCGCATGGGTCTGTTCGGGCTGCCGTTCCCCGAGGAGTACGGCGGCATGGGCGGCGACTATCTCGCGCTCGGCATCGCCCTGGAGGAGCTGGCCCGCGTCGACTCGTCCGTGGCCATCACCCTGGAGGCGGGCGTATCGCTCGGCGCGATGCCCCTCCACCTCTTCGGCACCGAGGAGCAGAAGCAGCAGTGGCTGCCCCGGCTGTGCTCGGGCGAGCTGCTGGGCGCGTTCGGCCTGACCGAGCCGGACTGCGGCTCCGACGCGGGCGGGACGAAGACCACGGCCGTGCGGGACGGCGACGAATGGGTCATCAACGGCTCCAAGTGCTTCATCACCAACTCGGGCACGGACATCACGGGCCTGGTGACCGTCACCGCGGTGACTGGCCGCAAGGCGGACGGCCGCCCGGAGATCTCGGCGATCATCGTCCCGTCGGGCACGCCCGGCTTCACGGTCGCCGCGCCCTACTCCAAGGTGGGGTGGAACGCCTCAGACACCCGCGAGCTGTCGTTCGCCGACGTCCGTGTCCCGCTCTCCAACCTGCTCGGCGAGGAGAGCCGCGGGTACGCGCAGTTCCTGCGCATTCTCGACGAGGGCCGGATCGCGATCTCGGCACTGGCGACCGGACTCGCGCAGGGCTGTGTGGACGAGTCGGTGAAGTACGCCCGTGAACGGCATGCGTTCGGGCGGCCGATCGGCGCGAACCAGGCCATCCAGTTCAAGATCGCCGACATGGAGATGAAGGCGCACATGGCCCGAGTCGGGTGGCGTGACGCGGCGTCCCGGCTGGTGCGGGGCGAGCCGTTCAAGAAGGAGGCGGCCGTCGCGAAGCTGTACTCGTCGACGGTGGCCGTGGACAACGCACGTGAGGCCACTCAGATCCACGGTGGTTACGGTTTCATGAACGAGTATCCGGTGGCGCGTATGTGGCGCGACTCCAAGATCCTGGAGATCGGCGAGGGCACCAGCGAGGTCCAGCGGATGCTGATCGCAAGGGAGTTGGGGCTCTCCGGCTGACCCGGGCCCACTGCGGCGCGCGGCACCCGGCAGGGGGCCGCGCGCTGTCGCATGTGCCAGGTCACGTCCCGCACGGCGTGCGCGGCAGCGGGCGGCCCCTGGCGCAGTTCTGAGGTTAGGCTAACCTTCGTTCGAACTTGCCAGTGGCCGAATCGGCACGTACGAAAGTGGACATCGCCATGCCCAACGCCCGAGCTTCCCGTCTCACCCGCCGCGGCCTGCTGTCCGCCGGCGGCGCCCTCGGGCTCGGTGTCGCACTCGCCGCATGCGGCAAGGCCGACAAGAAGGACACGAAGGGCGCGTCGGACAAGGCGTCCCAGAAGCCGGGTCCCTGGTCCTTCACCGACGACCGGGGCCAGGAGGCCGAGTCGAAGGCCGCCCCGCAGAACATCGTGGCCTTCACCGGCACCGCCGCCGCCCTGTTCGACTACGGCATCGAGGTCACCGGGGTCTTCGGCCCGACCAGGACCGCCGACGGCAAGCCCGATGTCCAGGCCGGTGACCTCGACGTCAGCAAGCTCGAGATCCTGGGCAACGTCTGGGGCGAGTTCAACGTCGAGAAGTACGCGGCGCTCGCGCCGGAGCTGCTGGTGACGGACATGTGGGAGAAGAACGCCCTCTGGTACGTGCCGGACCAGTCGAAGGACAAGATCCTGAAGCTGGCCCCGAGCGTCGCCCTGTGGGCCGCGCAGATCAACATGCCGAAGGCCCTGCAGCGCCGGGCGGAGCTCGCCGAGTCCCTGGGCGCCGACCTCAAGGCCAAGAAGGTCACGGACGCCAAGGCCCGCTTCGAGAAGGCCGCCGAGCGTCTGCGCCAGGCCGCAAAGGCCAAGCCGAACCTGAAGGTCCTCATCGGCTCGGGCAGCCAGGACCTCTTCTACGTGTCCGTCCCCAAGATGTCCGCGGACACCCTCTACTTCCAGGAGCTCGGCGTGCAGTTCGTCGAGCCGAAGCCGAACGCGGCGGGCTTCTTCGAGGAGCTCAGCTGGGAGAACGCCGGCAAGTACGAGGCCGACGTCATCATCCTGGACAACCGCACGGGTACCCTGCAGCCCGACGCCCTCAAGGCGAAGCCCACCTGGGCCGGCCTGCCCGCCGTCAAGGCCGGTCAGGTCATTCCCCGCGTCACCGAGCCGATCTACTCCTACGACAAGTGCGCGCCGATCCTCGAGGACCTCGCCAAGGCCATCGAGAACGCGAAGAAGGCCGCCTGACGATGACGACCACGGCCGTGCTCGCCCCGTTCGGTCGGCCTGCGGGTCGCGCGGACCAGGCGGCTCGGCCCGTCGCTCGTCTGCGGCACCTTCACCGGGGAACCCGGCGACGGCCTGGGGGACTTCACGGCCGTCGGCCGCGACCAGTCCCTGTCCCTCTCCCTGCCGCACGCCGGCCAGGACGCCCCGGTCGTCCCCGTCGACGCGGGTGACCTCCACAGGGTCCTCCGGGCCTGGCGTGCGCTGCCCGAGGACGACTGGCGACCCGGCCTCCTGGGAACAGCCGGCGCCCGGTGGAGGACGGCCCTCGCCCGCTTCGCCCCTGGAACAGCCGTCGCCCGGCAGAGGACGTGCCTCCCGCCGGGCGCCGGTTTCTCACCTCACTGCGCCGGCCACGGCACCTGCGGCGAGCGGTGGTAGTCGATGCCGAGCGCCGACAGCCGCGGCCCCTGGGCCGCGAGGCGCACCTTGTAGGTGTCCCAGTCGTGCGTGGCCGCCGGGGACCAGCCCAGCTCCGCGACACCCGGCAGGCGCGGGAACGCCATGTGGTCGATGTGCTCGTTCTCCGAGATGGTCTCCGTCCACAGCGGGGCCTCGACGCCCTTGATCGCGTCGGCGGGCGCACCCGGCAGATACGTCCCCGGGTTCCAGTCGTAGGACCGCTGCACGGAGACATAGCCGGCCCACGCGAGGCCGAGCCTGGTGTCCTTGTTGTACTTCATGTCGAGGTAGATCCGGTCGGCCGGCGACAGAATCAGCCCGGTGCCGTTCTTCGCCGCCTCGGCGACCCGTGCCTTCTCGGCCTGACTCGTTCCGTCGAGACCCCAGTACTGGGCGAGTGCGCCCTTCGCGGGGCTCGCTCCGGTCAGCTGGTGCCAGCCGACGACGGTCTTGCCGTACTTGGCCACGATCGGCTGCACCTTGTCCATGAAGGCCACATAGTCCTCGTGGCTCGTCGAATGCGCCTCGTCGCCGCCGATGTGGATGTACCGGCCCGGCGTGAGCGCGGCCAGCTCGCGGATCACGTCGTCCACGAAGTCGTACGTCACCTGCTTCGGCACGCACAGCGAGCTGAAGCCGACGGCGGTGCCCGTGTAGAGGGGTGGGGCGAGGCCGTCGCAGTTGAGCTCGGCGTACGAGGCCAGAGCGGCGTTTGTGTGGCCCGGCATGTCGATCTCCGGCACGACCTCCATGTAGCGGGAGGAGGCATGGCGCAGGATCTCCCGGTACTCGGCCTTGGTGTAGTAGCCGCCGGGGCCGCCGCCGACCTGGGTGGAGCCGCCGTAGGTGGTCAGGCGCGGCCACGAGTCGACGGCGATGCGCCAGCCCTGGTCGTCGGAGAGATGGAGATGCAACTTGTTGATCTTGTAGAGGGCCAAGTGGTCGGTGTACCGCTTGACCTGGTCGACGGTGAGGAAGTGCCGTGAGACGTCCAGCATGGCGCCGCGGTACCCGTAGCGCGGGCTGTCGGTGATGGTGCCGCCGGCGACCTGCCACGGGCCGCTCTGGCGGGTGTTCTCCTCGACGGAGGCCGGCAGCAGCTGACGGAGCGTCTGGACGCCGTGGAACAGCCCGGCGGGCCTGAGGGCGGTGATGGTGACCCCGCCGGGCGCGGACTTCAGGCGGTAGCCCTCCTCGCCCAGGGCGCTCTCCCCGGAGCTCAGCCGCAGCCGGATGGACCGCGGCGCGGGACGCGTGGTGACGGGCAGGTCGTAGCCGGTGGACGGCCGGAGCACCTCCGCGAGGCGCTCCCCGACCGCCCGCGCCTCGGGAGCGGGGTCGGTCCGGATACGGGTCGCGGAGGTCAGGGTGTAGGGCGCGCCGCCAGGATTCACGGAGGCGGGCGCCGGGATGACCTGGCCGAGCGGCCGCACGGCGCCGACGCCCTCACCGGGGGCGGCAGCGGCCTGGCCGGTGGCCGCGCCCGAGCAGAGGGCGGCCGCCGTGACGAGCAGCAGCGAACCGAGCAGGCGGGGAAGCGGTCTGGGCTGACTCACAGGCTGGGGTCCCTTCGACGGGGTCTCGTCTGTGCGCAGAGCAACCGGGCTGTCACCATGCGTACCCTGAGCCTCAACTGCGGTCAAGGTGTAGACCACTTACTCATCCGGGCGGCAGAAGATTCCTCTTCGTGACGGAAACCATCCGGAAGGATGGGGAGCACCCATGGACGGATGTGACCTATCCCCTGCCCGGAATCGGGCAGAATTCTTGCGAAGAGGAGCCTTGGCACTCCAATATCTACGGGTGCTCGAAGCTCGCCAGTCTGTGCGCCCGTCGCACGACGACCTCATCGACCACCTGGTGCGCAGCACCGCGCTCCAGCGCGGTGAAGCAGCCCGGGTGGTGCTCGATGTGCTGGCGTACTTCGACGAGACGACCGAGGAGTTCGTCCGCCGCCGCCACCGCGAATTGCAGTCCGGCGGCGCCGTGAACACCCAGATCTTCGAGCGGATCGCGGCCGAGCTGCCACACCGTGCCGTGGCGCCGCCGGAGCTGTCGCTCCGCCAGCTGCGCCGCATGGTCTACGGCTGAGCAGCCCTACCGGGGGCCGGGCACACCACTGATCTATGGAGGGGAAGAACCTTTATGTGCGGAATTGTCGGATACATCGGCAAGCGTGACGTGGCTCCGCTGCTGCTGGAAGGTCTGCAGCGGCTGGAGTACCGGGGCTACGACTCGGCAGGCGTGGTGATCAACAGCCCCAAGTCCGCCGCACTGAAGATGGCCAAGGCCAAGGGCCGCGTGCGCGACCTCGAGGCCCGCGTCCCCAAGCGCTTCGCCGGCACCACCGGCATCGCACACACCCGCTGGGCCACCCACGGCGCCCCGAGCGACATCAACTCGCACCCGCACCTCGACGCCGAGAACAAGGTCGCCGTCGTCCACAACGGCATCGTGGACAACGCCGCCGGCCTGCGCGCCAAGCTGGAGGCCGACGGCGTCGTCTTCGTCTCGGAGACCGACACCGAGGTCATCGTCCACCTCATCGCCCGCTCCCAGGCCACCACCCTGGAGGAGAAGGTCCGCGAGGCCCTCAAGGTGATCGAGGGCACGTACGGCATCGCCGTCATGCACGCCGACTTCGCCGACCGCATCGTGGTGGCCCGCAACGGCTCCCCGGTGGTCCTCGGCATCGGCGAGAAGGAGATGTTCGTCGCGTCCGACGTCGCCGCCCTGGTCGCCCACACCCGTCAGATCGTCACCCTCGACGACGGCGAGATGGCCACCCTCAAGGCCGACGACTTCCGCACGTACACCACCTCCGGCACCACGACCACCGCCACCCCGGAGACTGTGGAGTGGGAGGCCGCCTCCTACGACATGGGCGGCCACGACACGTACATGCACAAGGAGATCTGCGAGCAGCCCGACGCCGTGGACCGTGTTCTGCGCGGCCGGATCGACGACCGGTTCTCGACGGTGCACCTGGGCGGCCTGAACCTGGACGCCCGCGAGGCGCGCGGCATCCGCCGGGTCAAGATCCTCGGCTGCGGCACCTCGTACCACGCGGGCCTCATCGGCGCGGGCCTGATCGAGTCCCTCGCCCGTATCCCCGCCGACGCGGAGCCGGCCTCCGAGTTCCGCTACCGCAACCCGGTCGTGGACCCCGACACCCTCTACATCGCCGTCTCGCAGTCCGGCGAGACCTACGACGTGCTCGCGGCCGTCCAGGAGCTCAAGCGCAAGGGCGCCCGGGTCCTCGGTGTCGTCAACGTCGTCGGCTCGGCGATCGCCCGCGAGGCCGACGGCGGCACCTACGTGCACGCCGGACCCGAGGTCTGCGTCGTCTCCACCAAGTGCTTCACCAACACGGTGGTGGCCTTCGCGCTGCTCGCCCTGCACCTGGGCCGCATCCGCGACCTGTCCGTCGCCGACGGCAAGCGGATCATCGAGGGCCTGCGCAGGCTGCCGGCCCAGATCAGCGAGATCCTCGAGTCCGAGGCCGAGATCAAGAAGCTGGCCGAGGTGTACGCGGACGCCAAGTCGATGATGTTCATCGGCCGGGTGCGCGGCTACCCGGTGGCGCTGGAGGCCTCCCTGAAGCTCAAGGAGATCTCCTACATCCACGCAGAGGCCTACCCGGCCTCCGAGCTGAAGCACGGCCCGCTCGCGCTGATCGAGCCCTCGCTGCCGACCGTCGCGGTCGTGCCGGACGACGACCTCCTGGAGAAGAACCGCGCGGCGCTGGAGGAGATCAAGGCCCGCAGCGGCCGCATCCTCGCGGTCGCCCACCGCGAGCAGGAGAAGGCCGACCACACCATCGTGGTTCCGAAGAACGAGGACGAGCTGGACCCGATCCTGATGGGCATCCCGCTGCAACTTCTCGCCTACCACACCGCTTTGACGCTGGGCCGGGACATCGACAAGCCCCGCAACCTCGCGAAGTCCGTGACGGTGGAGTAGTCGACCGGCCCCCGGTCGCTTGGACCCCCGCTCACGAGAACGCCCTGTGACCGACGGCCGTGAGAACGCCCTCCGTGCGCGCCACCGGCGCACGGAGGGCGTTCCCCTTTCGTCGGCCGGCGCCACCCGAAGCGCCGGCCCTCAGGGCTGCCGTGAGACCCGGGACGGCCCGGGCCTCAGCCGGTGGCCGTCACTCCCCGGCGGCCGGCAGCGCGTCCGGTGAAGGTCGGCCACTTGGCGAGCACCGCGGTCGCGCCGTACCAGGCCACCAGGCCCGCGACGGCACCGACCCAGCCGCCGGCCTTGGCCAGCCCCGCATTGCCCGCGAAGGCCGCTATGCCGCCCAGCAGCAGCGAGAGGCACAGCAGCCCGTACACACCCTGGCCGAGCACGCCGCTCCCGGAGGACGCGACGGTCAGGGTCAGCGCGAACAGCGCCCACAGCAGCAGGAACAGTCCTGCGGCCTCGGCCGAGGTCTCACCGCCGACGGCGGTGCCCCAGGTGAACCAGAAGGCGCCCAGACCGGCGAAGGCCGTGCCCGAAGCGCCGTTGCCCGTGCGGAACTCGAGCAGACCGACGATGAAGAGCGCCACTCCGCCGACCCAGGTGGCGAGGGCGGCCGCGTCGGCCGCCGTCACGTTGTCGATCACGCCGGTGTTGCCGACGCCGAACGCCAACAGGGTCAGTCCGAGGGCGAGATGGCCGAGAGTAGAAGTAGAACCAGCGCTTCCCGCAGAGACGTCGTTGTCCACGGCGGGCTCCCTTCCTGTCCTGTGCAGTTGTGCTGCAGTGCTGCTTCCCAGGACCGGTATGTACCCTTCACAAGCGCACAATCCACCTGCTACGGGCGGGTAGATTTCCTGCACACAAAGGAAGTTGACGCTGCCTCACCGGAAGCGGAAGGGGCGGCTACGGAATGACGACGACCGGGCGCTGCGCGCGCTTCGCGAGCCGCCCCGCGACCGAGCCGAAGAGCCGCCCGACGATACCGTGCGTGGAGCCGACCACGATCGCGTCGGCCGAGTACTCACGGCCGACCTCTTCGAGTTCATGGCAGATGTCACCGCCGCGCTCGACCAGGATCCACGGGACCTCACTGAGGTAGTCCGCGCAGGCCAGCTCCAGACCGAGGACCTCGGTGCGATGGTCGGGCACGTCCACGAAGACGGGCGGCTCGCAGCCGGCCCAGACCGTGGTCGGCAACCGGTTGGCCACATGGACGATGATCAGACCGGAACCGGTCCGCCTTGACATACCGATGGCATAAGCGAGCGCTCGCTCACTGGAGGTCGATCCGTCGAAGCCGACGACGACTCCGTGCCGGAAGGCGGGATCGCAGGAATGGCGTGCTTCTTCAGCCGCCCGCAGGTCCGACAGTGGATCGGCTACCTGCTTGCGGTCCGCGGGTTCGGGATTTTCGTGACCGGCCATCGGTGTCTCGGCGAAGAAGGTCCTCTGTTGAGGGATCGACTCAGGAAGTACGTCGGGTGGCTAGCGTGCGGAGCGGTGTCCGGGAATCGTCTTCCCAACCTCATACCCCAAGGGTACGGCGGCACTCCTCTCCTGCCCAGGGCCTGTGGCCCCCATGCGCGACATCCCAGGGAGCATGCCCGAGCGCGCTCAGGATGGCAATGCCGCTTGGCCACTACAGCCTTCCGGCCGACAACAGGTGACCGGAAGACCGCGGTACTCGTTGGCCACTCGGTCACCCCGCCACCCCCAGGAGCTTTCGTGCCCGCACGACCCGCCCGCCTCCCACTACCTGACCGCCTCGCAGACCTCGCGCACCTCGCACGACCCGGCCGCCTCGCGCACCTCGCACGACCTGACAACCTCGCGCACCTCGCACGACCTGACAGCCTCGCGCACCTCGCACGACCTGGCCGCCTCGCACACCTCGCGCACCTCGCACGACCCGGCCGCCTCGCACGCCTCGTACGACCCGGCCGCCCTTCCCGTACGGCACCGCCGCCCGGACTCGCCCTCTCGCCCCACCGCTCCCCCGGCCCTTCCGCCCGGACGTCCGACCCGGCGGGCGAAGTCGTCCGCTGGGCGGCGTTCAGCTGCCTCCTGGTGCCCGTCGTACTGATCGTCTGCGGCACGTCCGTCGGCGGAGCCGCCGCCGCGGCCCTCGGCCTCGCCGCCGTGACCGCCGCGTGCCGGGTGCTGCTGCGCCACTCGGAGCGGACGGCGGCCAGGTGCCGCGTCCAGGACGGCCGGCCGGCCCGAGGGCACCGTTCCCGCACCGTCCCGGGGGCGCGCCGCAGCGCGCGCCACGGTGCGGGAAGCGCGCGCGGCGACTGACGGTTTTGCACGCCCGCACCCGAACGTTTTCAGCCAACTTCCCCGCAGCGGCCGGTCCTTGCCAAAACGGCCTGCCAACCCCCTTGCCACCAGGGAAGAAAGACCCAGCAGCGGCTCCCGCACCCTACGGGGACGGGCCATGCCCGTGATGCGCACTTCCCTGCGGGCCCCGCGAGTGGAACGCTTCGTGATCGAATGCATCGCGCCAAGTTGCCATGTCGACATAGCGGGACATCCCGAACTTGTCACGTCGGCGCCACGGGACGCAGTAGATTCGATCATGAGTATCGAAGGCCGGGGGACTCGTGCAGAACCGAGGGGAAACGTGCAGGAGCGAAAGGCCCGAAACGAACGGGGAGACGCGTACTTCGAGGGGGGTTTAGCGTCATGAGTCAGGACTCCGTCGCACCGGAGACGGCACGGAAGCTGTCCGGGCGCCGACGGCGTGAAGTCGTCGCCGTGCTGCTGTTCAGCGGCGGCCCTATTTTTGAGAGTTCCATCCCGCTCTCGGTGTTCGGAATTGACCGTCAGGACGCCGGAGTTCCCCGCTACCGCCTGCTCGTGTGCGGTGGCGAGGACGGACCGCTGCGGACGACCGGCGGCTTGGAACTGACCACGCCGTACGGCCTCGAGGCGATCAGCAGAGCGGGCACCGTCGTGGTGCCGGCCTGGCGCTCGATCACCTCGCCGCCACCGCCCGATGCGCTCGACGCGCTGCGCCGGGCACACGAGGAAGGCGCCCGCATCGTCGGCCTGTGCACCGGGGCGTTCGTCCTGGCCGCGGCCGGCCTGCTCGACGGGCGCCCCGCCACGACGCACTGGATGTACGCGCCGACGCTGGCGAAGCGCTACCCGTCCGTGCACGTGGATCCGCGTGAGCTGTTCGTCGACGACGGCGATGTGCTCACCTCCGCGGGCACGGCGGCCGGAATCGACCTCTGCCTCCACATAGTGCGCACCGACCACGGCACGGAGGCGGCCGGAGCGCTCGCCCGCAGACTCGTCGTACCACCGCGTCGCACCGGCGGTCAGGAGCGCTATCTCGACAGGTCTTTACCAGAGGAAATCGGTTCGGACCCGCTGGCGGAGGTCGTCTCCTGGGCGCTGGAACACCTCCACGAGCAGTTCGACGTGGAGACACTTGCCGCGCGTGCGTACATGAGCCGGCGCACCTTCGACCGGCGGTTCCGCTCGCTGACCGGCTCCGCGCCGCTCCAGTGGCTGATCACCCAGCGGGTGCTGCAGGCGCAGCGGCTGCTCGAGACCTCCGACTTCTCGGTCGACGAGGTCGCGGGCCGCTGCGGCTTCCGGTCCCCGGTGGCGCTGCGCGGCCACTTCCGGCGGCAGCTGGGGTCCTCCCCGGCCGCCTACCGGTCCGCGTACCGTGCCCGGCGCCCACAGGGGGAGCCGGACCGGAACGCGATGGTCGAGCCGCTCGTGCCCGCCCAGGCGGGGCCGGGGGCCAGACGTGGCCCGGCGGGGCCGGCAGGGACGCCGGCCATGGCGTCGGCCGCCGCGGAGCTGGGTAGACCGGCTGCGGAGGTGTACGCGGCAGGCCACGGCCGTGCCGGACTGCCGGGTCAGCGGAGCGCGCCCTGAGAGTGGAGCAGTCCCGAGGGGACGTCGTTGTCCGCGGGAGCCATAAGGTAGGACGCATGAACGATCGCATGGTGTGGATCGACTGCGAGATGACCGGGCTCTCGTTGACGGACGACGCACTCATCGAGGTGGCCGCACTGGTCACCGACTCGGAACTGAACGTGCTCGGTGAAGGGGTGGACATCGTGATCCGCCCGCCGGACGCGGCGCTCGAGACGATGCCCGGGGTGGTGCGCCAGATGCACACCGCCTCGGGCCTCCTCGACGTCCTGGCGGGCGGCACGACGCTCGCGGACGCCGAGGAGCAGGTCCTTGCGTACGTACGCAAGCACGTCAAGGAGCCCGGCAAGGCTCCCCTGTGCGGGAACTCGGTCGGCACCGACCGCGGCTTCCTGCTGCGCGACATGCCGACGCTGGAGAGCTACCTCCACTACCGGATCGTCGATGTCTCCTCGGTCAAGGAGCTGGCCCGCCGCTGGTACCCGAGGGCGTACTTCAACAGTCCGGAGAAGAACGGCAACCACCGGGCGCTGGCGGACATCCGCGAGTCGATCGCCGAGCTGCGCTACTACCGCGAGGCGGTCTTCGTGCCGCAGCCCGGCCCGGACTCGGAGACCGCGAAGGCGATCGCGGCCAAGTACGTGCTGCCCGCCGGGTAGCACCGGACGGCCGTACCGTCCGGAAACCTGGGCGCGAGCACCCTCGCGGACCCTGTACACTTTTTCTCGGCCGGTCGGGAAAAAGACCGGTCGTGGTGGGTATAGCTCAGCTGGTAGAGCACCTGGTTGTGGTCCAGGATGTCGCGGGTTCGAGTCCCGTTACTCACCCTGAACGATCAAGGGCTGACCTGTGCAAACAGGTCAGCCCTTGATCGTTCCTGAGAACTGGGAACACGATGGAACACAAGGCCCGGATCCGGGCCTTTCGTCTGGCGATGGCGAGCGTCGTGGAGCGTCCGAAGAAGGACGGCAGCGGTCGACGATCTGCCGGACCGGGCGGAGGTACCGGTGCCGATCCCTGGGCCGCCCGGACCGGCCGGCGCACCGGGCAAGGACGGGGAACCGGGAGCCCCGGGCCCGACTGGCTCACCGGGTGAGGCCGGGGAATCCGGGCAGGACGGCGCGGACGGAGAACTGGGACCGACGGGCAGCTGGCCCCGACGGCCCGTCAGGACCACGGGGGCCCGCCGGACCGCAGGGCGAGCGCGGCGAGCAAGGCCCCCGAGGGGAGCGGGGCGAGCGCGGCCCGGCCGGACCATCCTGCCCCGACGGCTACAGCCTCCAGCCCCCGGCCGACGATCCCGACGCCCTGGTCTGCCGCCGAGACAGCGCACCACCACCCGGCGACGAACCGTCCATGCCGTCACCGCTCGCCCTGGACCCGAACCGCCGCCAATACCCCTGACACACCACGCCCCCTGCCCGGCCCTTCACGGGGCTGGGCAGGGGGCGCTTTCGTCGTGTCCGGAACGCACCCTTGCCCCACCCCGTCCCCTACTGCTGCAATTTCAAGAAATGTCAGCGAGAGGGGAAGCGTCATGAAGCTACGCTTTATCGGCACCACCTCGGGCGGAGGTAACTGCCCGACGCTGTACGAAACCGACCGCGGCACCATCGTCGTCCAGGGCTACCGAGTGACCGACGAGGAGGCCCTCAGCCAGCTGCGGGACGTCCTCGACGGCGAGACATTCGTCGAGGTCCCCCGCGAGCTGCTCACCCGCTACGCGCCCAAGGAGTGACGTGCCCGACCTGATCACCGGCGAGGCGTTCGGACGTCTCTTCGAGGACTTCGAGCACACCGCGTGGCGGCTGGAAACCCGCACGCTCTACACGGTCGACGAAGAGCAGGAGCCGTTCGCCCGGCACCGCCGGGGCGAGAACCCCGGAACCGACTGGTTCCAACCATGGCTCGACACCATGCGCTACGGCATCCAGCAGGGCAAGCGCATCGAGCGTGTGCGAATCGTCCCCGAAGTGCTCACCGAATACCTGGAATTCGAGCTCTGGCTCTGCCAGTTCAACGTCGAGGTCGGCGAGGACATCCGGTACCTGCGGCAAAACCAGGCGGACAAACTAGGGCTGCCCGGGTACGACTACTGGCTCTTCGACTCGCACCGCCTCGGGCGCATGCACTTCACGAACGACGGCGTCCCACTCGGCACCGAGATGATCGAAGACCCCGCCGAGGTCGTCCGACACAGCTACCTGCGTGACACGGCCTGGCACCACGCCATCCCGTATGCCGACTACGTTGCCGGGCGGACCATCACCCCGTGACAAAGATCCACGAAGCGCGTGAGGCGCTCGGCCAGCGCCTCCGTGAACTCCGCCGGGAAACAGCACTGAACGGTAAGGAGCTCGCGGAGGCCCTGGGCTGGCCGGCCAGCAAGGTCAGCAAGATCGAGCTCGGGCGGCAGAACCCGTCCGAGGCAGACATCGCCGCGTGGGCGGCTGCCTGCCACGCCCCCGGCGCGGCCCCGGGGCTTGTGGCAGCGCTGCGGAATCTGGAGACGCAGTACGCAGACTGGCGCCGGCAGCTCCGCAACGGGACCAAGCTCCGCCAGCGGGCCCTCGCCGAGGTCGATGCGACGACCCGTGTCATCCGTGCGTTCGAGAACGCGTGGGTGCCCGGTCTGCTACAGACGCCGGAGTACGCACGATGCCGACTCTCTGAAGTCGTCGACCTGTACGAGATCGAGAACGACATCGACGCCGGCGTGCAGGCACGTATGGAACGGCAGAACGCCCTCTACCAGCCGGGGCGGCGCTTCCACTTCGTCGTCACCGAGGCGGCATTGCGGTACGGCACGGCACCGCGCGAGGTCATGGCCGGGCAGATCGACCGGCTGGTGAGTGCAACGTCCCTGGCCTCGGTGCGGCTGGGCATCGTCCCCTTCGGTATCCGTCTCCCGGTGACCCCGCTGCATGGCTTCTGGCTGTTCGACGACCGGGTCATCATGGTCGAGACGTTCGCCGCAGAGATGCGCCTCACCCAGCCCGATGAACTCCGCCTGTATCGAAACGTGTTCGATCGCCTGGCGACGATGGCCCGCTACGGAGCGGACGCCCGCCGACTCCTCACCGATGCCCTCGACGCACTGGCGGAGCAATCCCCGGACGAGTTCGAGAAATAGCGAGCAATGCGCTCGGGCTTTCTGAGCAACGTCCCTACGGTCAGTGACAGGACAGTCACTGTGACCAGGGGGCGCCCGGATGATCTGCACCTACTGCGGCCTGCCAGATGCGGACCTGCTCGTCGGAGTCCTGGAGACGAACAGCGGCCCCGGGGTCGCGCAGCGAGCGCACTCCTCCTGCGCTGACGCCCGCGGCGTGCCGGCCCTCGAGGAGCGCGTGCCCGCCGAACAGGACCGTGCAGCCACGGGTAGGCCCGAATGATGACCGCGCCCGTCCGCGTGCTACCCCCCATCGGCACCCTGTCTCAGCGGCAGCAACGCGGCATGGACTGCGTGTTCTGCGGCATCGTCCTGACGCCGACCATCGCCGTCGACCTAGGCCCGCGGCGCCTACGCATCGCCGACCACGTCACCCACTGGTTCCCCCGCGCCTGCCGGCGGCACGACTCCGAGGCGGCGTCCCTGTGATCTGTGCACGCTGCCACCAGGCCATCCGGCCCGGCGAACGCTACGACGAGCTCGACAAGTTCTCGGCGTCCGGGGCGGGCACCACCGTCGTCACACACACGCCGGCCTGCCCGCAGAAACCCCACTGACCCCGCCCTGGCCGGCGATCCACGCCTGGAGACCGGCCAGGACGGCGAGGGCTCCTGCATGAGCCCAGCACGCGCACCACGACGCGCGGGAAGGCCGCGCGCCGAGCACGCACCCAAGGAGCATCGCATGACCGCTCTTGCAACAGAACTGGTCCACGGCCGCGAGCTGGTGGACGCCCGGCTCTTCGACCGGCTGTCGGCGTTCTGCGCCGAGGAGTACGGCTTGGAGCTGTCCGTCGCCGAGCGCGTGATGGACCAGGGCCTGGCATTCCTGGACGTCATGGGCAGCATCGGCGAGCCGCTGTCCCCCTCCAAGTCGGTCGACCCGGCCTGGCACACCTTCATGCTCCACAGCGCCGAGTACACCGCCTGGTGTCAGGAGCGCTACGGCCGCTACATCCACCACGCACCGAACTCCCGCTACCGGGACCGAGCGGCAATGGTCGACGTCGTCGGCAAGATCCGCGCGGCCGGCTACTCGGTCGACGAGTCGCTGTGGGGCACCGCGGCCGACTGCAACGAGCCCGCGTGCTGCGGAGATGGCCCCTGCTGCTAGCTGACCACCCGGGCGGGCCGCAGCAGCATCACGTGTGGCCCGCCTGCTCGACAGATCGGAGCAGCAGTGCCCACCATCGAAGCCCTCACCGCGACCAGCCGCCTCACCGTCTTCCCGCTGCACGGCCTGATGGTCGCGTACACGACTCAGTCCAGCGACCACCGCGGCCTGGGCGACGTCGGCATCGTCGCAGTCCTCGAGCCGGAGAGCGCATCGGGTGAGCACCTGTGGCGCATGGCCGCGTCGATGTACACCAACCCACCTACCGGCCAGACGCAGGCCCGCTGGATCCTCACCCAGTGCACCCGGGCCCGCATGTGCCGCGCCGCATCCCACCGCGATCTGCCGGAAGGGAAGTGGACCGCCGAGCTGGACCGCACTTTCCATCTGGACGACCTGTTCGCCAACCACGACATCCTGCGCACGGGCCGAATCGTCATCGACTAGCGCGCCCCTCACAGCCGGCCGGGCATTGAGCAACATCGGAAGGCGCCCGAATGTCCAGATTTCAGGGATGACCGCAGGTCACGACTGGGTTGAAAAGCGGGTTCGAGTCCCGTTAGAACCCAAGCTTCGGGCCGGGGCCCTTGGCGTGCCCCCGGCCGGGCCGGTGGCGGGCGGGCCACGACGACTCGGGCGCCACCGCCCCTGGGCCACTTCCGCCCACCATCTCCGGTCACGACGACTCGCGCACCACCAGTTCCGTCGGAAGCACGATCTGGGGAGGTTGCGCCGACCGCTCCGCGATCTCCTGGAGCAGCACCCGGGCCATGGTGCGGCCCATCTCCTCCGTCGGCTGACGCACGCTGGTGAGCGCCGGGTCCATGTGGCGGGCCACCGCCGAGTCGTCGAAGCCGACGAGCGCCACATCGTCCGGTGTGCGGCGGCCCGACTCGCGCAGCACCTGCCGGGCACCCGACGCCATGACGTCGGAGGCCGCGAAGACCGCGTCCAGGTCCGGGCGGGCCTCGAGCAGCGCGCGCATCGCGAGCCTGCCGCCCTGCTCGGTGAAGTCCGCCACGGCGGTCAGGCGCGGATCGGCGTCCAGCCCCGCATCGGCGACCGCGGAGCGGTAGCCGTCCAGCCGGCGCTGCGCGCCGTACACGTCGAGGGGGCCGGCGATCGTCGCGATCGTGCTGCGTCCTCGGGCCGTCAGGTGCGAGACGGCTTCCCGTGCGCCACCGAAGTTGTCGGAGTCGACCGCGGCCAGCGTCTCGTCCGCCGAGCGGCGGCCGCTGATCACCACCGGCATGGACAGCTGTTCCAGCAGGTCCGGCAGCGGGTCGCCCGCGTGCATCGAGACAAGCAGGACACCGTCGACGCGGTGCGCCGCCAAGTACTGGGCGAGCCTTTTGCGTTCCCGGTCGCCGCCGGCGAACGTGAGGAGCAGTTGCATCTCGGTGTCGGCGAGGGCCGCGCCGACACCGCGGACCATGCCGGAGAAGTACGGCTCGGCGAAGAAACGGTCCTCCGGTTCCGGGACGACAAGCGCGATCGCGTCCGTGCGGTTGCCGGCGAGCGCGCGGGCCGCACGGTTGGGCACATAGCCCAGCTCCGCGACGGCCGCCTCGACGAGTGCACGTGTCTCCTCGCTGACCCGCGGCGAACCGTTGATCACCCGGGAGACCGTGCCGCGCCCCACGCCTGCCCGTGCGGCAACCTCCTCGAGGGTCGGCCGGCCGGTGCCTCGCCCCCCGCTCCCCGTTCGGATGGTCCGAGACATCGCGTCCGCCTCCCCAAGGCTGTCCAGGCTGTCCAAGCTGTCCAAGCTGTCCAAGCTGTCCAAGCTGTCCAAGCTGTCCAGGCGGAGAACATAACGTGTCAGCTCCCTTGACGCCCCCTCCAGGAGCGGCCAACCTGACTCCTCACTGGTGGGAGCGCTCCCATACATTGTTCGACGCTCCCGCAGCATCCGCAATCCACCGCCCCCGACGTGGGCACGGCAGTCCGTGCTAGAAGTACGGCTCCGGCGGCTCCGACACAGGAGCGACGGGGGCGGCACGTCAGGGGCAGGGGTGGCGAACACCCCCGAAGGAGGACGCAATGCGCAGGACAGCAATCCTCGCGGTCGTCGCCGCGCTCGGAGCCGGGCTGCTCGCCGGCTGCGCCGAGGACGGCGAAGAACCCACCGGCAGCTCCTCCGGCAGCGGGGGCGGCAAGGGGGGAACCACCATCACCGTCGGCGTCTTCGGAGCCTTCGGCCTCAAGGAGGCGGGGCTGTACGAGGAGTACATGAAGCTCCACCCGGAGATCCGGATCGAGCAGACGTCGATCGAACGGAACGAGAACTACTACCCGCAGCTGCTCACCCACCTCAGCAGCCGCAGCGGACTCGCCGACATCCAGGCGGTCGAGGTCAACAACATCGCCGAGATCACCGCCACACAGGCAGAGCGGCTGGTCGACCTCGGCAAGGCCGAGGGAGTCCAGAAGGACGCCTTCCTCGACTGGAAGTGGTCCCAGGCCACCACCAAGGACGGCCGGACGGTCGGTCTCGGCACCGACATCGGCCCGCAGGGCATCTGCTACCGCAAGGACCTCTTCGAGAAGGCCGGGCTGCCCACGGACCGCGAGGCGGTCGGCGAACTGTGGGCCGGCGACTGGAAGAAGTACCTGGAGGCGGGCAAGAAGTACAAGGCCGCGGCACCGGAGGGGGCTTCCTTCGTCGACTCGGCGTCGGGTGTGATGGCGGCCATCACCGGGAGCAACGAGAAGCGCTTCTACGACGAGAACGGGGAGATCGTCTACAAGACCAACCCGGCCGTGAGGGAAGCCTGGGACACCGCCGCCGCATTCGCGACGGAGAAACTGACCGCGAGGCTCCAGCAGTTCACCCCGTCATGGGACCAGGGCTTCTCCAACGGCGCCTTCGCGACCGTCTCCTGCCCCGCCTGGATGCTCGGCTACATCCAGGACAAGGCCGGAAACGGCGGCAGGAACAAGTGGGACGTGGCCGCGGCGCCCAGGCCCAGCAACTGGGGCGGTTCGTTCCTGATCGTCCCCGAGGCCGGCAGGAACACGACGCAGGCGGCGAAGCTGGCGGCCTGGCTGACCGCTCCCGAGCAGCAGGCGAAGCTCTTCAGCGAGCGCGGCAGCTTCCCGAGCGCCAAAGCGGCCTACGAGCTTCCGGCCGTCGCCGATGCCAAGCACCCGTACTTCGCCGGCGCGCCCATCGGCCGGATATTCTCCGAGGCCGCCGAAGGGGTCCCGGTGCAGATCGTCGGCCCGAAGGACCTGGTCATCGCGCAGAACCTGGCAGACATCGGCATGCTGCAGGTCGATCAGAAGGGCCGGACCCCCGAACAGGGCTGGGAGGCGGCAGTGAAGGCGATCGACAACGCGCTGGACCAGTGAGCCGTGCAGCAAAATGCACGTGGCCTGCAGCGAAGCGCACGTGACCTGACCGCCCGGCGCTCCCGGCGCTACCGGCGCGACGTCAGGTGGAGCCCGTACGCCTTCGTCGCACCGTTCTTCGTCTTCTTCCTCGCCTTCGGCCTCTTCCCGCTGCTCTACACCGGCTGGGCGTCGCTGCACCGGGTGGAACTGACCGCACCCACGGACATGGAATGGGTCGGGCTGCGCAACTTCTCGAGGCTCCTCGAGGACGAGTTCTTCTGGAACGCGCTGAAGAACACGGTCACCATCGGGCTGATGTCCACCGTGCCGCAGCTGCTGATCGCCCTCGGCATCGCGCATCTGCTCAACTACCGGCTGCGTGGCTCGATGTTCTTCCGCGTCGCCGTGCTCACCCCGTACGCGACGTCCGTCGCCGCCGCAACCCTCGTCTTCGTGCTGCTGTTCGGCCGTGACTACGGGATGATCAACTGGGCGCTGGGGGTGGTCGGCATCGACGGCGTCGACTGGCAGAACGGCCGGTGGACCTCGCAGATGGCGGTCTCGACGATCGTGATCTGGCGCTGGACGGGCTACAACGCGCTGATCTATCTGGCCGCCATGCAGGCGATCCCGAACGACCTGTACGAGTCGGCGGCGCTGGACGGGGCGTCCCGCTGGCAGCAGTTCATCCATGTCACGGTGCCCTCGCTGCGCCCCACGATCCTGTTCACCTGTGTGGTCTCGACGATCGGCGCGACGCAACTGTTCGGCGAGCCCCTGCTGTTCAGCGGCGGCGGGGGCGCGACGGGCGGCCCGGAGCACCAGTTCCAGACGCTCGGCCTCTATATGTACGAGCAGGGGTGGGTGAACCTGCACCTCGGTCGTGCCTCCGCGATCGCCTGGGCGATGTTCCTGATTCTGCTGATCATCGGCTCGGCGAACTGGCTGATCACGCGCCGTCTGAGCAAGAGCACGTGAGGGGGCGACGGCATGACCGACACCGCACGCGCCGACGGCGTCGAGCAGCAGGCAGCACAGGCCGAAGCTCCCGACCGGGCCGAAAAGATCAAGCACGCCGAAGGAAGCAAGCGGGCGGGCCGGGCCGGGCGGCAGTTCCACGGCGGCCGGATCACCTACGCCGTCCTGATCGTGTTCACCGTAGGCTCCCTCTTCCCCTTCGTGTGGACGGCGGTCGCCGCCTCCCGCACCAACACCCGTCTCGCGCAGACTCCCCCGCCGTTCTGGTTCGGCGGCAACCTCTTCAAGAACCTCGAGATCGCCTGGAGCGACGCCGGCTTGGGCGTCGCCCTGCTCAACACCACGATCGTCGCCGGCTCCGTCGCCGCGGGGACCGTTCTCTTCTCCACGCTCGCCGGGTTCGCGTTCGCCAAACTGCGCTTCCGGCTGAAGAACACCCTGCTGCTGCTGGTGATCGGCACGATGATGGTGCCGCCGCAGCTCAGCGTCGTACCGCTGTACATGCTGATCGCCGAGCTGTCCTGGACCGACCAGCTGCAGTCCGTCATCCTGCCCACCCTGGTCAGTGCCTTCGGGGTGTTCTTCATGCGGCAGTACCTGAAGGAGGCGCTGCCGGGCGAACTCATCGAGGCCGCCCGGGTGGACGGCGCGAGCAGCCTGCGCGTGGTGTGGCACGTCGTCTTTCCCGCCGCACGGCCCGCGATCGCCGTCCTGGGCATGCTCACGTTCGTGATGGCCTGGAACGACTTCTTCTGGCCGATCCTCGCCCTGACCCAGAACGGCAACCCGACCGTCCAGGTGGCCCTGACCGGCCTGGGCCGCGGCTACATCCCCGACCAGTCGGTGATCATGGCAGGCGCCCTGCTCGGGACCCTGCCCCTGCTGATCGCCTTCGTGGTTTTCGGCAAGCAGATCGTCGGCGGAATCATGCAGGGCGCGGTCAAGGGCTGACCGCCCCGCCCCGCCTCCCGCACCCCATCACCCGTCGTTCATACACACGTTGGGAGTTCCGGCATGTCCGTAACCTTCCCGCAGGACTTCCTGTGGGGCACCGCCACCGCCGCGTACCAGGTCGAAGGCGCGGTACGGGAAGGCGGCCGCACCCCCTCCATCTGGGACACCTTCAGCCACACCCCCGGCAAGGTGCTGGGCGGCGACACCGGGGACACCGCGGTCGACCACTTCCATCGCCGCGCCGAGGACGTGGCGCTGATGGCGGACCTCGGTGTGGGCGCGTACCGCTTCTCCGTCTCCTGGCCCCGAGTGCAGCCCACCGGCCGCGGGCCGGCGGTGCAGCGCGGCCTCGACTTCTACCGGGCACTCGTCGACGACCTGCTGGAACACGGCATCCAACCGGCGCTGACCCTCTACCACTGGGACCTGCCGCAGGAGCTCGAGTCAGCGGGCGGCTGGCCCGGGCGTGAGACCGCCTACCGCTTCGCCGACTACGCGGGGCTCGTCGCCGAGGCCCTCGGCGACCGCGTCGAGATGTGGTCCACCCTCAACGAGCCCTGGTGCAGCGCCTTCCTGGGCTACGCCTCCGGGGTTCACGCCCCCGGCCGCACCGACCCGGTCGCCGCCCTGCGGGCCGCCCACCACCTCAATCTCGGCCACGGCCTCGCCGTGCAGGCGCTGCGCGGTGCGCTGCCCCGCCGCGCGCGGATCGGGATCAGCCTCAACCCGAGCGTCGTCAGGGCCGGTACCGACAGCCCCCGGGATCTGGACGCCCGGCGCCGTATCGACGCTCTCGCCAACCGGATCTTCTCGGGCCCGCTGCTGCGGGGCGCCTACCCGGACGACCTCCGCACGGACACCGCGTCACTCACCACCTGGAGCTTCGTCAAGGACGGCGACCTCTCCGCAATCGGCGGGCGGCTGGACTGGCTCGGGCTGAACTACTACGCCCCCGCCGTCGTCTCCGCCTCGGACGGCGGTCCCTCGCACGGCAACGACGGGCACGCCTCCGCCGAGCACTCGCCGTGGCCGGCCGCCGACTCGGTCTCCTTCCACCAGCCGCCCGGCGAGCTCACGGCGATGGGCTGGAGCGTCGATCCGACCGGCCTGTACGACCTGTTGATGCAGTACACCCACGAGGCGCCCGGCCTGCCGCTGGTGATCACCGAGAACGGCGCGGCGTACGACGACGAGTCGGCCGCCGACGGCACGGTCCACGACCCGGACCGCATCCGCTACCTGCACGGCCACCTGACCGCCGTCCACAAGGCGATCGCGGACGGGGCGGATGTCCGCGGCTACTTCCTGTGGTCCCTCCTCGACAACTTCGAGTGGTCCTACGGGTACAGCAAGCGCTTCGGTGCCGTGTACGTCGACTACGCCACCCGCACGCGCACGCCGAAGACGAGCGCCCGCTGGTACGGCCGACTGGCCCGGACGGGCGTGCTGCCGCAGCCCACGGGTGCTGCCCCCGCCCCCGAG
Source organism: Streptomyces sp. NPDC027962 (assembly GCF_055566095.1). Classification (NCBI taxonomy): domain Bacteria; kingdom Bacillati; phylum Actinomycetota; class Actinomycetes; order Kitasatosporales; family Streptomycetaceae; genus Streptomyces; species Streptomyces sp. NPDC027962. The sequence goes on along the minus strand of NZ_JBVHTA010000009.1, from coordinate 125,324 downwards.
TGACCGGACAGCCGGATGTCCCCCGCCGAACTGCCCGGCGCTTGTAGACAGCGCTCGAGGACACCGCGGCGCGCTGCGGACGCCGCGCACAGGGGTGCGCCCCGGCCGGGTGGGAGTGGGGGTCGGGCCCGGCCGGGGCGCTGCGGGGGGTGGGTGGGGGCTACTTGTACGCCGAGAACGCCTTCGTGAAGGCCAGCGGCTCCTGCAGGATCGAGCTGCACGTCGCGTCCGCGGCCGGCTTCTCCCCGCCCGCGCACTGCTTGTCCCGCGTCGAGGACCACATCGACAGCCAGCCCAGGTTCTTCGACGTGGCGAACTGCACCAGCTGCGTGGCGTCCTCGACCTTGAAGATCTCGGTCACCACGTCGTTCACGCCGATCATCGGCGTGACGGCGACCGTCTTCCACGCGGCCGCGTCGGACAGGCCGAGCACGCCCTTGATCTGGGCCTGCGTCGCCGTGGCCGCCTGGATCGCGTACTCGCCCATGTCACCGCTGTACGCCGGGCCGTAGTCCATCGCCATGATGTTGACCGCGTCGACACGGACGCCGTTCTTGTTGGCGTCGGCGAGGAGGTCGACGCCTGGCTGGGTCAGTCCCTCCGGCATCACGGGCAGGGTGAAGGAGACGTTCAGGTCCGGGTGGGACTTCTGGAGCTGCGCGACGGCCTGCGAGCGGCGCGAGTTCGCGGCGGTGTCGGGCAGCGCCGCTCCCTCGATGTCGAAGTCGACCTTGGTGAGCTTGTACGTGTCGACGACCTTGCCGTACGCCTTCGCCAGGTCGTCGGCGGACGAGCAGTTCAGCGCCAGTTCGCGACCGGCCGCACCGCCGAAGGAGACGCGGACGTCGCCGCCCTCGGCACGCAGTGCGCCGATCTGGGAGGCGACCTTGTCGTCGGCCAGTCCGGTGACGCCGCCCCAGAGCGGCGCGCAGCTGCCGCCGGAGGTGATGAAGGCGAGGTTGAACTCCTTGACACCGGTCTTCTCCGCCGTGTCGAGCATGTCGTAGGCCGGGTACAGCGAGGTGTCGATGTACGGGGCGTACCGGGCGGCCGTGCCGGGCTTCGGAGCCTGGGTCCGGGTCGCGGTGGGGGTCGGAGTCGGAGTCGGAGTCGGAGTCGGAGTCGACGGGGATGAGGGCGACGCCGTTGCCGTCGGGGTGGGGGTGGGCTGCTCCGTGGGCCGGCCGGTCGGCTGCGGCGTGGCGCCGCCGTCGGCCGAGCACTTGACCTCGTTGATGAGACACGAGGTCGGGTCGGCGGCCTTGCCGTTCGCGGTGGTGACGAAGCCGACGGTGACGGACGCGCCGGGGGCGAGGCTCTTGTTCCAGCTCGCGGGCTTCACCGTGACGTGCTGCCCGGTGGCCGTGTGCTCGCCGTTCCACAGCGAGCCGATCTTCGTCCCTGCGGGCAGGTCGAACTCCAGCGTCCAGTCCGACTGGGCCTTGTCGGTCTCGTTGGTGACGACGTACTGGCCGGTGTAGCCGCCGTCCCAGGCGCTGGTCCTGGTGTATGCGGCGCCGACGGCCGCGGCCTGGGCGGTGCCGGTGAGAACGATCGCCGCGCCGCCGGTCACCGCGGTCACGACGACCGCGCCGATCGCCTTCGTCCTGACGCTCGTCCTGCGCCGGTGCGTGCTGCTGCCCATCGCGTGCCTGCCTCTGCAAAACGGAAGTCGGGGGGTGGTGCGCTGCACGCTAGCGACCCGGAAACGGACAAACGACCGAACATGGACGGTGGTTGTGCTTCTTAGGGCGCGCTTAAGGAAGGCATCGGAAGCGATTAATGCTCGAGGCCCGACGGGTGTCGCGCCGCAATGTCGGAGCGCCTATCGGAGCGCTGCTCTGCGGCGGCGCCCGACCCGCCCGCGGTGTCCGCTCCTGCGCTCGCCGCGGGCCGCCTCGCGGGGGTCGAGACCGATCCAGATCCTGACCTCGGTGCCGCCGAGCACCGAGGAGCCGATCCGTACGTCCCCGCCGGTCGACTCTGCGACCCGCCGCACGATGTCCAGTCCCAGACCTGTCGAGCCGTCCCTGGCCCCGCTGTTGCCGCGGGCCATCGCGGCTGCCGGGTCGGCGATGCCGGGACCGGCGTCCGAGACCAGCACGATGACCGCGTCGTCGCCGTTGTGCACGTCGACGGAGAAGGCGGTGCCCTCGGGCGTGTGGCGGAAGACGTTGCCGAGCAGCGCGTCGAGCGCCGCGGCCACGTCGGGGCGGGCGACCGGGATGCGGACGGGCCTGTCGACGCCGGCGAGCCGCACCTTGCGGCCCTCGTCCTCCGCGAGCGCCGACCAGAAGCCCATCCGCTCCCGCACCACTTCGGAGACGTCGCAGCCGGCGCCGGGTCCGGTCGCCGCCGTCTGCGGCTTGGCTTCGCGGGCCGTGCGGATGATCGTGTCGACCTCGCGTTCCAGTTGCTCGACGGCCGCTCGCGTCTGCTCGGCGACGGCGCTCTCACCGAGCGACGCGGCGTTCAGCCGCAGCACGGTCAGCGGGGTGCGCAGCCGGTGCGAGAGGTCGGCGGCGAGTTCGCGCTCGTTGGCGAGGAGCTGGACGACCTGGTCGGCCATGGAGTTGAACGCGACGGCCGCGGAGCGCAGTTCGGGCGGGCCCTCCTCGGGGACGCGCGCCCCGAGCTTCCCCTCGCCCAGGTCGTGCGCGGCGCCCGCGAGCCGCTGCGCGGGCTGCACCATCCGTACGCCGAGCCGGTCGGCGACCGCGACCGAGCCGACGATCAGCGCGACACCCACGCCCGCGAGGACGAGCCAGGCGGTGTCCACACCGTTGGAGACCTCGCCCTCCGGTACGAAGATCTCGACGACCGCGATCTGGCCGGTGCCGATCGCCGTGGGCTGCAGCAGCGCGGACCCGCCGGACACCTCGGTGATCGAGGCGCGGCCGATCCGCTCGACGGTCTCCAGGTCCTTGCGCGCCGCACGGCGGGTGCCTATCTCCAGCCGCACGCTGCCCGCTTCACCGGTCGCCGGGATGTGCACGGCCATCCGGCCGACCGCGCCGGCGGGTGTGGACTCGACGGCCCGCTCCAGCGGACGACGTTCCGTGGTGACGGTCAGGGTGGGGCCGATCGTCGCGGCCTGCCGCTCCGCGTTGGAGAAGGCGCGGTCGCGGGCCATCTCCTTGATGACCATGCCCAGCGGCAGCGCGAACGCGAGCACGACCATCACCGTGACGGCCAGGGAGACCTTGACGAGGGCCCATCTCACGGCCGGTGTCCGTTCGGCTGCCCATCCGCGTGCCCGCCCGGGGACTCGAGCTTCACCCCGACGCCGCGCAGCGTGTGCAGATAGCGCGGCCGTGCCGCCGTCTCGCCGAGCTTGCGGCGCAGCCAGCTGAGATGGACGTCGATGGTCTGGTCGTCGCCGTAGCTCTGCTGCCAGACCTCGGCCAGCAGTTCCTTGCGGGGCACGACCACTCCGGGCCGCCCGGCGAGGAAGGCCAGCAGGTCGAACTCCCTGCGGGTGAGGTCGAGCCGGTGGCCGTCCAGCTCGGCCTGCCTGCGCAGCGGGTCGATGGACAGACCGCCGACCCGGATCACACGCGAGGGGTGCGTCTCGTCGGCCGACGACCGGGAACGGCGCAGCACGGCCGACATCCTGGCCGACAGGTGTTCCGGTGAGAAGGGCTTGGTGAGGTAGTCGTCGGCGCCGTCGTTGAGCAGCCGTACGATCTCCCTCTCGTCGTCCCGCGCTGTGGCGATGATCACGGGTACGTCGGTGATGCCGCGGAGCATCTTGAGCGCCTCCGCGCCGTCCAGATCAGGCAGCCCGAGGTCCAGGATGACCGCGTCGAACCGGTGATGGGCCACTTCGCGCAGCGCCTCGAGGGCAGTGCCGACGCTCCGTACCGTGTGGGAGGCCTCGGTCAGGTGCCTGATGAGGGCGGAGCGCACGAACTGGTCGTCCTCGACCACGAGCACACTTGCCATGGGCGGCACCGTACGCCATCCGGAGTACGCCGGTCCTGTCCGGGACAAGCCGGGGGCGGGTGGTGCACTATGGCCCGGATGCATCGAGGACTCGTACATGCCATGGCGTGGTCGCTGTCCACCGGCGCGGCTGTGACGCTGTCGTGGTGGGGCGTCCACGCGGTCATGGCCGGCACCGCGTACGACCGGCCGCGGGCCCTTCCGATCACGGCGCAGAACTCGACGACGCAGGCCGCGAAGCCGCAGGAGTCGTCGACGCGAGCCCCGAAGAGCCCGACGGCGTCCCCTTCGCCGAGCAAGTCGCCGACGACCGGCGCTCCACCGGCGCCGTCGAAGCCCAAGGCCCCGTCGCCGTCTCCTTCGGCCTCCTACTCCGCCGAGTCGGGGAACGTGAAGGGCTACAACGTCAAGGGCGGCCGCGTCGTGTTCGACATCGGCGACAGCTCGGCGGAACTGGTCTCGGCGACGCCGGCGGCCGACTGGCAGATGCAGGTGTGGAAGCAGCCGACATGGATCCGGGTGACGTTCACCCGGGACGGCCACGAGGTGTCGGTGTTCTGCACTTGGAACGGCCATCCCCCGATGGTCCAGTTCGACGAACGCTAGTGCTGTGACCGGAGAGGTTTGCCGGAAAGCTCGCGGCGTCCGGTGCGGTGCATCGCAAGGCGGAGGATCTCCCACGTACTGGATGTACTTGGGTGATGCGACAACGCAGCGAGGTGCCGTGCCGGGCGTCGCGAGCCGGTGAACCTCTCCGGTCACAGCACTAGACAGCCGTCGCTCCGCTCACCGGAAGACGGCGGGCGGGGGTACGGGCGACGGCTTGGCGCTCAGGTCCGTCACCGGCACCGCCCCGCCGGTGAAGTCGGCCAGTGACCGCCCGTGTTCGACGCGCCCGGCGTACGGGTCGCTCGCGACCCGGCGGGTGAGCTCGGCGACCGGCAGCTCCGCATCCGATGCCAGCAGTACGGCGTTGCCGAAACGGCGGCCGCGCAGCACGGTCGGGTCGGCGGCGAGCGCGAGCTCCGGGAAGACGGCGGCGGCGGTGGCGATCTGGGCCCGCAGATGCGCCAGCGGCGGGCCGTCGGCAAGGTTCGCGGCGTAGCAGCCGCCGGGTTTCATCGCCCTGCGCACCTCCGCGAGGAACTCCGTGCTGGTCAGATGCGCGGGAGTGCGCGCGCCGCTGAACACGTCCGCGATGACGAGGTCCGCCCAGCCCTCGGGCACCTTCGCGAGGCCGGCACGGGCGTCGGCCGACCTGACCCGTATCCGCGCGCCGGGATCCAGCGGCAGCTGCGCGCGGACGAGTTGGACGAGCGCGGCGTCCAACTCGACGACCTGCTGGGTGGATCGGGGGCGGGTCGCGGCGACGTACCGGGCGAGGGTGAAGGCACCGCCGCCGAGGTGCACGACCTGGAGGGGGCGGCCGGGCGGGGCCGCAAGGTCCACGGCGTGGCCCAGCCTGCGCTGGTACTCGAACGACAGATGGCCCGGATCGTCGAGATCCACGTGCGACTGGGGCGCCCCGTCGATGAGGAGCGTCCATGCCCGTGGGCGCTCCCGGTCGGGTATCAGCTCCGCGAGCCCGCCGTCCACGGCAGCGACGACGGCCTCCGCCACTCCGCCGCCCCGCCGCTTGCTCTTCGCCACGCGTTCATTATCGCCCCCGCCGACGCGCCCGCCGCACCCGCCCGGCGGTGCGGCTGCAGCGTCCAGGGCAGCGCCCCGACGGCGAAGCCCGGCAGCGTCGCGGCAGCTGGCGGAGGACGTCAGCGGCAGTTGTCCGCGGCCTCGATCAGGCGCGCTGCCTCACCCAGCGCCTCGCGCAGGACGACCGGGTCCGTGACAGGGTCCGCTTCGACGTCCGGCGGCAGCAGCCAGCCCGAGCCGGTGACCGGCGGCTCGGCCGGGATGCGCAGACCACGGCCCGCCGTCTGCGTACACGCGCTGCCCGGCACGTCCCAGGCGTCGGCCGTGCCCGGCGGGACAAGGAAACCGAGGGTGTCGCACGCCCCGTCGTGGAGCACCGGCCCGACCGCCGGCGCGGCGGCACGGCGCAGGATGTCCACCGCCTCGAGGCCCTGCCGGGCGGGGACGGTCACGAGGTCGCACGGCTCCACGGGCCCGACGGCGCCGGAAGCGGGCGGTGCGCTGCTGTCCGGGGTGGGGCTGTGTCGGGCCGTGGTCGCGGGCGTCGCAGACATCGCGGCGGGCGTCGCACTGCTCTCCATGCCGACCTCCAACAAGGGGATCCCCTCCTCGCTCGAGTGGAGACACGAAAAGCGCCTCCGTACGGTTCAACGCCTGTGCGCGTCAAGGGCTACGGCGGCACGCCGCCGCAAAGGATGGCAGTTCATGGCAGATCGCCTCCAAGATGTCCCTTTTGTAGGGAAACCCCGCGTGAGTGCCGCGTCACAGCAGGTACGTTCTTGCCCCGCCGGAACACGGCCGCACCAAGAGAGGGCTCGGCCATGGCGTCATCGTCAAAGGCTCCACCGGTCCCACCGGTTCCCAACCTGGCTTTCCGCCGGCTGCGCGGACAGCGCTCGCCGGGTGAGTTCGCGACGGCCGTACGCCGGGCCGCTCGCGAGATCGGTGAGCAGGTCTCCTGCGACGCCCGTTACATCGGTCGCGTCGAATCAGGCGAGATCCGCTGCCCCAACTACGCGTACGAGCGGGTGTTCCTGCACATGTTTCCCGGCCTGGCGCTCACCGACCTGGGCTTCACCGCCCGGGAACGCGTGCGGGGGCGGGGAGCCGGCAGGCAGGCCGGATCACCGTCACCGCAACCGCCGGACCGGGCACCGGATCCGGCCCGTCCGGACCATCATCCCTGCTGCCCGTTCCACCTCGGCAGCGGCAGAAATGACAGCAACGAGGAGAGCGACGTGCTGCGTCGCGCATTCATGACAAGCGGCACCGCCACCGTGGCGGCCGCGTCGCTGACGCTCGGACCGGGTTCCGTGCCCACACAGCGCAGAGTCGGAGAGGCCGAGGTCCACGCCGTCGAGGAGGCCGTGCGCCGCATCCGCCTCCTCGACGACCGGCACGGCGCCGACGGCCTCTACCGGCGGGCGGCCCAGCCGCTGCGGGCGGCCTACGCACTGCTCGACGCGGGGACGGCGGCCCGCAGATCGACGGCGGACAGGCTGCACGCGAGCGCCGGCGAGCTGGCCGTCTCCGTGGGCTGGCTCGCCCACGACTCGGGCCGCTTCGAGGACGCACGCTCGCACTACGCGGAGGCGCTGGCGACCGCACGCGTGGCGGGCGACCCGGCCCTGGAGGCGCATGCGTTCTGCAACACGTCGTTCCTGGCCCGGGATGCGGGCCGGCACCGGGAGGCCGTACGCACCGCGCAGGCCGGCCAGCAGGCGGCCCGGCAGATCGCCTCCTCGCGGCTGCTGTCGCTGCTGGCGCTCCGGGAAGCGGGCGGCTGGGCGGGGCTCGGCGACCGCGCCGGCTGCGAACGGTCGCTGGCGCGGGCCCATGCGTACTTCGAACGGGGCGGCTCGGACGCCGACCCGGAGTGGATGTCCTTCTTCGCGGAACCGGAACTCGAAGCCCTCCAGGCCCAGTGCTGGTCGGCGCTGGGCGAATGGGCCCGCGCGGCCCGCCACGCGCAGCGCGCGGCCACGCTCCAGGATCGGCGCTTCACCCGCAACCTGGCGCTGTACCGCGCGGAACTGGCCGCCGACCTGGCGCGCGCGGGTGCGCCCGACGAGGCCGCGGCGGCGGGCGAGCAGGTACTCGATCTGCTCGGCGAGGTCCGGTCGTCGCGCATCCAGTCGATGCTGGCGGACACGGCGAGGGTACTGCTCCCGCACAGCCGAACCCCGGCGGTCTCCACGTTTCTCCACCGCCACGCCTCGATGCCCCACCACGCCTGATTCCACTGTCGCGACAGCACCTACTGTCGCGAAAGCACCAGCGCCGGGCGCCTGCACCGTGTCGCGCCGACGTCACCCCTCCTGGTGCGCCGTGTCGTTCCAGCGCTCGATCGCCGGCTCCCCGTACGCCCACCCCAGCACCGACAAGCTCGTCGGGTCCAGCCGGATGCACGACCCGAAGGAGACGTGCTCGCCCAGCCACCGCGCCCCGAGCGAGCGCAGGATGTGGCCGTGCGCGAAGACCAGCACATCGCGGTCGGCCGAGCGCGCCCATTCGACGATCTCGTCCGCGCGTGCGGAGACGTCGGCCAGGCTCTCGCCGTCCGGGGCGCCGTCCTTCCACAGCAGCCAGCCCGGCTGGACCGCATGGATCTCGGGCGGTGTCAGGCCCTCGTACGCCCCGTAGTCCCACTCCATCAGCGCGTCACAGGGCTGTGACCGCTCTCCGAAGCCCGCGAGGGCGCAGGTCTCGCTCGCCCGTACCAGCGGGCTGGTGCGGACCTCGACACCGTCCAGTCCCGACCACGGCGCACGGTGCAGGCGTTCACCCAGCAGTTTCGCGCCGCGCCTGCCCTCCTCGAGCAAAGGGACGTCCGTCCTGCCGGTGTGCTTGCCGAGCAGCGACCATTCGGTCTGGCCGTGCCGGGCGAGGAGGATCCGCGGTGCCATGGGGGGCTCTCCTGAGGTTCATGATCGGGTGTTGTTCCATCTTCCCGCAATTGAGCGGGAGGCAACCTGCGGGGCGATCCCGGCGTCCCCTCTCCCGGAACGGGCCGGCCTCAACCGAAAACGGAGACACACGGGATGCCGCAGACCGCACCTCGCCACCGGCCCCGCTGGTGGACCGAGCTGCTGCTGATCGCCGTCGTCTACGCGGCGTACTCGGCCGGCCGGCTCCTCGCCCGCGGCGACGCGTCCACGGCGATCGACCACGGACTGGCGATACTCCGGGCCGAGAAGGCACTCCTGCTCGACGCCGAACATCCGCTGAACCGTCTCTTCACCCAGTTTCCGTCCCTCGGTGTACCCGCCGACTTCTTCTACGCCTCCCTGCACTACCTGGTCACCCCCGCGGTCCTCGTGTGGCTCTTCCGCCGCCACCCCCTCCGCTACCGCGCCGCCCGTACCTGGCTGATGATCGCGACACTCCTCGGGCTGGTCGGCTTCACGCTGATGCCGACCTGTCCTCCCCGGCTGCTGGACGCGAGCCACGGCTTCGTCGACACGATGGCGCAGTACAGCTCGTACGGCTGGTGGGGTGCCGAGGCGAGCGCGCCACGCGGGCTCGGCGGCATGACCAACCAGTACGCGGCGATGCCGAGTCTGCACGTCGGCTGGGCCCTGTGGTGCGGGGTGATGCTGTGGCAGCACGGCCGTACCCCGCTCAAACGGACGCTCGCCGTCGCCTACCCGCTGCTCACCACGATCGTGGTCATGGGCACCGCCAACCACTACTTCCTCGACGCGGTCGCCGGCGCCGCCGTCATCGGCGTCGGCGCGTTGCTGACCAGGCCCGCGATGCGGCTCACCGACCGGGTCCGGGGGCGGTTCGGCTTCGCCCGCGCCACCTCGTACTCCACCGTTGTCGGTGCCGGATGCGAGACTTCCGCGGGTGAGCGAATCCCTGGACAGCGGACCCCCTCCTCCGCAGGAGCCGACGGCGAGCGGCCCGGCGGCAGCCCGGCCGGCGACAGCACTCCGGCAGCGGCTCGCTGAGCTGCGCGGCCCCGCCGCGCAGCCCCATCCGCTGGACGCCCGCGCCCTCGCGGCCCTCGCCGCCAACCCCGGGTGCAGACGGCGGGCGCTGCTCGACGGCGCCGGCGTGGACAAGGCGGCCCTGGCCACCGCCCTCGGGTCGCCGGGGACGTTCGGGCAGTCGCAGTTCGCGTTCATGCGGGGCAATGCCTTCGAGGCCAAGGTCAAGGCCGACGGCGGCAAGGAGCTGCTGCGCCTGCTGGGCCCGGACGATCCGTCCGATGCCCTGGTGCCGGATCTGACGGCGGCGGGCCCCGAGGGCCGCGCGGCACGTACGGCCCTCGCGCTGCGCGAGGCCACGGCGGCCGGGGCCTGGACGCTGCTCGACCACCCGCTGCTCGCCCTGGACGTCGCCGGGTCCGCGGCCTACCTGGAGCCGGACGCGGTGGTCGTGCATCCCGACGGCCGGTGGACGGTCGTGGAGATCAAGTCGTTCCCCATGATCGACGCGTCGGCGGACGCGGCGAAGGTGGGCGCGGCCGCCCGCCAGGCCGCGGTGTACGTGCTGGCGCTCGAGCGGATCGCCTCGGTCACCGACGGCGCGCGGGTCGCGCACGGTGTTCTGCTGGTCTGCCCCAAGGATTTCTCCAACCTGCCGACCGCGTCCGTCGTCGACGTGCGCAAGCAGTTGTCGGTGACCCGCCGCCAGCTGGCGAGGCTCACCCGCGTCGAGGACATCGCGGCCACCCTGCCGGACGGCGTCACCTTCGACGTCAAGAGCTGCTCGTCCGAGGAGCTGACGGCCGCGGTCGAGTCGGTCCCGCACGCGTACGCGCCGGAGTGCCTGGCCGCGTGCGAGTTGGCGTTCCACTGCCGTGAGCGGGCCCGCGGGGCCGGTGCGGTGGAGACGCTGGGCCGCTCCGTGCGCGGCGAGCTGGGCGGTCTGACGACGGTCGGCGACGTGCTGGCGGCGGCGCGTGGAGAGGCGGGCGACCCGGACGACCCGGCGGTGGCGGCGCTGCGGCGGGCCGCGGCGCTTCGGGCGGAAGCCCTCACCGGCGCGTTCGGGACCCCGGCCGGCGCGGACCGGCCTCCTGCGCAGCGCGGCGGGCCGGACCCCGCCGACAGAACGCAGGAGGCGGGCGCATGTCGCTGATCGCCACCCTCGCCCGGCTGGAGGCCGTCGAGCGCGGCCGGGCGCAGCTGCTGGCGTCCGTCCGCCACCGGCACCTCTCGGAGCGCCCGCTCGTCGTCGTACCCCTGACCACCGCGGGCGAGGCGGGTGCGCCGCTCGGCGCGCTGGTCGGGACCCACGCCGAGGAGCCGCGGCTGCTGGTCGTGGCACAGCCCCGGGACCGGGACCTGCGCTCGGCGTTCCTGGCCGAGCTGGCCGACGTGGTTCTGCCGTATGTGGACGGGTTCGGGGACGACGTCGAGCTGGTCGAGCGCAAGGAAACCGACGCCGAGACCGGCAAGAAGGTCGCCGTCGAGACCGAACTGTGCGCGGACGCGCCACAGCTGATCGTTCCGAGCCGTGCGGGCGTGGAGTTCGTACGGCTGCTGGGGCGCTCGATGCGGTTTCGGCGCACGGCGGACCAGGACCCCGATACGCCCTACCCGGCACCCCCGCGGGTGCCCCTTCTCGGCCGCTGGCTCACGCACTACGGGGAGCGCGCCCGTGTGCCCGGCTCCTCGCTGCTGCTCGCCGCGACCGACCTGCTGGGCCGCCACTGGGCGACCGGCCAGTCGTCGCTGGAGGACCAGCACCTCGGCGCACTGCTCGCATGGATCGACCCGCCCGACGGGGAGTCGGGCGCCGAGGCGGCGCTGCGCGCCGAGCTCGGCCGGGACGGGGAAGGGCAGTTGCTCTGCCCGCCGGCGGGACCGGCGACCGACCCGGCGTTCGACAACAAGCTGCTGGCGCCCGCGACCGAGCGCTACGACCGGGCCCGCCAGCTGCTGGCGACGGCCGAGGACGGGGAGAGCGCCGACGCACGGCTCGGCGAGCTGCACCGCGCCGAGAGCGAGATCCGGCGCCTGGTCCTCAGCCGGACCCGGCCCACCTGGGACGCCGTGTGGCGTGCCGTCGGCCTCCTGCGCGAGCTCCCCGAGGGCGCCCGGGTCAGCGACCGCTGGACCCGCGACCGCTGGTCGTTCACGGCGCACCGCGACCGGGTCCGTGCCGGGGAACCGCCGCAGCCGAGGCGCGACGACGCCGTGACCGCCGCGCAGAAGCTCGCGGCCCGCGAAACGGCGCAGGCGCAGCTGGAGGCGCAGGAGGCGCTGGACGATCCACTGGTGCTGGCCGGCCGCCGCCTGTCGGGAGAGGCGTTCGTCTCCGAGGTGCTCGACGTGGAGATGGCCTGGTCGGAGTCGAAGCGGCCGAGCCCCCGCCCCCTGGTCACCGTCCGCACCGACGACAGCCCGCACCTCGGCGAGGGGGTCAAGGTCCATCGCTCGCTCGAAGGCAAGCCGCAGACCGCGGAGTTCGTACGGTACGAGGGCGACGGCACCCTGGTGCTGCGTGTCACCGACCGGATGGGGCGCTCCAAGGAGCCCGCGGAAGGGTCCGTGCCGGCCAAGGGGGACCACGTCGCGTGGACGCTCTTCGAGCACGACCAGCGGGGCGGGCCGAAGCTGCCCGGCCCGGAGGAGACCCCCTGGACGCACGGCGGTCCGCCGCGGTCCGATGCGGCCGAGATTCCCGACCTCGTCACCCCGGAGGACCTGCTGTGACGTTCGATCCTGCCGCGGAGGCCGCGCGCGCCACCGGCGACATCCTGCACGACACCCTGCACGGCTCCGCCAGGGGTGTTGTCGTCGACTCGCCTCCCGGCGCGGGCAAGTCCACGCTCGTCGTGCGCGCGGCGCTCGAACTGGCTTCGGCCGGGCGGCCGTTGATGGTGGTCGCGCAGACCAACGCACAGGTCGACGACCTGGTCCTGCGGCTCGCGGAGAAGGAGCCCGAGCTCCCCGTCGGCCGCCTCCATTCGAACGACTCCGATCCCTACGACAAGGCCCTCGACGGCCTGGACAACGTGCGCAAGTCGGCGAAGGCGGGGGACCTCGCCGGCCTGGACGTCGTCATCTCCACGGCGGCCAAGTGGGCCCATGTGCAAGGCGTCGAGCCCTGGCGGCACGCCATCGTCGACGAGGCCTACCAGATGCGCTCCGACGCGCTGCTCGCCGTTGCCGGGCTCTTCGAACGGGCACTGTTCGTGGGCGACCCGGGCCAGCTGGACCCGTTCTCGGTCGTCGGCTCCGAGCAGTGGGCCGGGCTGTCGTACGACCCGTCGGCCAGCGCGGTCTCCACACTGCTGGCCCACAACCCCGAGCTGCCTCAGCACCGGCTGCCCGTCTCCTGGCGGCTGCCGGCGTCGGCGGCGCCGCTGGTGTCCGACGCGTTCTATCCGTACACGCCGTTCCGCAGCGGCACCGGAGCCGGGGACCGGCGGCTCACCTTCGGCGTCCCCTCCGACGGCTCGGGCCCCGACCGGGTGCTCGACGAGGCGGCCGAGTCCGGGTGGGGGCTGCTGGAGCTGCCCACGCGGCGCACCCCGCGGACCGATCCCGAGGCGGTCCGGGCCGTGGCACTGGTGGTCCGGCGGCTCCTGGACCGCGGTGGCGCGGCGGTCTCCGAGCGCGCGGAGGACCCGGTGCCGCTCACCGCCGACCGGATCGCGGTCGGCACGGCCCATCGCGACCAGGCCGCGGCGGTCCGGGCGGCGCTGGCGGACCTGGGCGTCACCGGTGTCACGGTCGACACCGCCAACCGCCTCCAGGGCCGCGAGTACGACGTGACCGTCGTACTCCACCCCCTGTCGGGCCGCCCCGACGCGACGGCCTTCCACCTCGAAACGGGCCGCCTGTGCGTCCTCGCCTCACGCCACCGGCACGCATGCATCGTCGTGTGCCGGGAAGGTGTGGGCGAGCTCCTGGACGAGCACCCCTCGACGGAGCCGGTGCAGCTGGGTGTGACCGTGAAATTCCCGGACGGCTGGGAGGCGAACCACGCGGTCCTCTCCCACCTGGCCGAACACCGCGTGGCCTGGCGCCCGTGAGGCGGTCTTGCGCGGAGCGGGACAATGGATGGCGGCCCAGGAGCACCGGGCCGTGAAGCGAGGAGGAGTACGGACATGGCGGAACCCGAGCGGACGACCGAGCGCAGGACTCGGCCGGCCCCGCTGCTCTTCGAGCCGTCGGAAGCTGCCGCCGACCCCGAGCACTTCTTCGACCTGGAGTCCATGGACGATCCCCGCGAGCTGCTTTCCCGGTCGACGGAGCTGGCGCTGGCGTTCCGCGCGGCGACGGACCGCGCGGTCGAGTTCCAGGCCATCGCGGCGGCCCAGCTCGCCGACCCCCGCCGCTTCGACCGCCTGACCCCGGCGGACATCGGGGAGCGTGCGGGCTGGTCGGAGGACTACGCCAGAAAAATGATCGACTTCGGCACGGACCTGCTGCGCGGCGGGATCACGTAACGGGCCCGGCCGGCCTGGGACCGGCCGCCTCCTGACCGGGGTCCGGGACCTGCCGCCACCGGACCGGGGTCCGGGACCCATTCGCCCCCGGGCACGCCCACGCCCCACACTCCCCATGCGCCGCCGTCAACATCACTCCGCATATGCCGGGCGCGCAAGATACTCCCCTCCGCCCCACCCTGTCCTCGTTTCCGTCAACCAACTGAAATTGCAGTGTCACCGCGGGTAAGTCTTGGAGACATGACCGCATGGCTGCGAGACCCGTCCCTGCCGACCTCCGTCCTCCCTGACGTCGAGGAGCACCTGGCGGCCCGCGTGACACCCCCCGGCGCCGGGTGGCTCGCCTCCGCCGAGGCGTATCCGCGCTCCGCGCTCGCGCAGTGGGAGGCGCGGCCCACCGCTCCCGCCGTGCTGCCCTGCGGTGCGGTCTTCGACGTCGTCAACGTCCCCGCGATCTTCGGGCGGCGGATGCTCGACCGGTTGTGGACGGAGGGGCCTGGTTCCGGCCCTGTGGCCATGCACCGGGGCCGGACGATGCTGTTCGCCGCGCCCGGCACGGCGCAGCGTCTGCCGTCACTGCTCGACTGGGAGGAGTGGGGCGACGCCGTGCCGCCGCTGCTCTGCCACGGCGTGGGCGATGCGGTCACCGTCCCGCCCCTGACCCCGGCGAACACCACCTCCGAGCCCCGCTGGCTGATCGCCCCCGACACCCGTCAGCCCTGGCTCCCGGGCCCCGAGGTCCTGCTCTGGGCGTGCGTCCGGGCGGTGCGTGCGAAGGCCTCCGCAGAGGTGCGGGTATCGATTTTTCCTCGCGCCGATCAGGATGCTAAGGTCTACGACGTCAGCAGGCGCCGCTAGCTCAGTTGGTTAGAGCAGCTGACTCTTAATCAGCGGGTCCGGGGTTCGAGTCCCTGGCGGCGCACAGACGGGAAGAGGCCCCTCGCGAAAGCGAGGGGCCTCTTCCGTGTTGCCGGTCACGGCACTAGGCAGTCGTGATCTTCACGGTCCACGCCCCCGTCTGCGTCCGTTCCGCGACCTCCACCCGCGCCCGTCCGCCCGGCGGCCCCGGCATGGTGAAGGTCTCGCCGACCCCCAGCGGAGCGTCCGCGAGCGGCGGGTAGACCGACTCCTCCCAGCACGCCTCCGTCTCCGGGTGCGTGTCGACGACCTTGATGGGCCCGCCGCCGGACGCCGTCCCGCCCTCGACCCGGTAGAGCAGTACGCCCTCGGTGCAGGTGTACGCGTCGTTGCCGGTGGCTCCCCGGGCCTCGATCGCGAGCGCGGCGTCGGGGCCGGTGCGCACCACCGCAAGGCGGGTGCCGATGCTCCCGCCGCGTACGGGCGCGGCGGCCACCGGTTCGAGGGTCACCAAGTCGCCGCCCGGCTCCGCCGTGACGCACAGCACCTCGGCGCGGGTCAGCCAGCCCAGCTTCCATTTGTGCCAGGCGAACAGGTCGGGGGCGAGTCCGAACTGGCTGCCCATGACGTCCCAGTCGCCGACGTGGGTGTCCCAGTCGCCGTTGCCGTCCTCCGGCCGGTGATAGAGGTCGGGCAGGTCGAAGACGTGTCCGGTCTCGTGGGCGAGCACGTTGCGGTCCGGCGGGTGGCGCTCGAAGACGGTGACGACCCGGCTGATGTCGGTGTCGTCGGCCCGCAGGGGCCGGTCGAAATTGACGACCTTGGTCGCGTCGGAGTCGACGCCGGGGGCGTCGGGGTCGGCGACCAGGTAGACGATGTCGTACGCGGAGAAGTCGACCTGGGCGTCCGCCACGGCGACGGCGTCCCGCAGGTAGGCGGCTCGCCGCTCGGGTTCCCAGTCGCGCTTTATGGCGTATGCGACGGAGGGCTTCGGCATCTTCAGCCACTCGTTCAGCGGATGCGAGCGCAGCGCGAACTTCCCGTAGGAAGCCTGGCGGAAGAAGTCGCTGGTGGCGGGGAAGTGGTCGGCGGCCAGCTCCTCGGGCGTGTACAGCGGCTCGGAGTCCGGGAACGACAGGAAGATCATGACCGCGTCGAGGCGGGTGGCCGGCCGGGTGTACGCGCCGTTCCAGGTGTCGAGGCCGAGGGAGTGGTGGGCGGGGGTCCGGGGCAGCGCGCAGGGGCCGCCGGTGGTGGAGGCGACGGCGGGGCCCGCCACGAGGGAGGTGGCGGCGAACGCCATGAGAGAGGTGAGGGCGGCCGCGGCGCTTCGCAGACGCCCGCGTTCCACTCTCCCGAGTGTTCCCTCGGGCGACAGCTGACCCTCCACGTAGACCTCCGGCTGCGGAATGCGGGATGCCTCACCCACCCTGTGATGTTTTCTGGTGGTACGCCCTGTTCCGGTGCCCCACTCGGGTGACCGACCTGACACCCGCCCGATGCCGGGCCGAGACCTGACGACACTCCGATGGCTCACGGAAAGTCACATTCGGTCAGGGGTCGACAGAGCCCGGTCCAGACCCGCGCAGAAACGATCGACCGTCACCCCTGGAGGCCCTGTCGCATGATGGTCACGCTGGAACGGCCACCTCGGCTGCCCCTATGATCGGCACACTTTCCCCGAGTTCTTGCTGGATTTCTTCGCCGACTGCCTCGGCGGGCCATCCCTCGACCACATTTGTACGACCCTGTACGACACAACTGCACTGCGGGAGTGAGCGGTGAGCGGAACCTCCGAAGGACAAGGGCCCGCGGGCGTCGCAGTCCCCGGAAGCATCCGACAGCCGGTCACGGAGCGTCACAGCTTCGGCCGGAGCTCCACCGAACTGCGCGACTACCGGGCCGCCTTCAACGCGGCACAGCTGGCCATGGCCGTCGTCGACGGCAAAGGCATGGTGATCAGCGCCAACGACGCCCTCGCCACGCTGCTGGGCACCGGCGCGGCGGAGCTGCGCGACCGGTACGCGGCCGACCTGATCGACCTGGCCTCCGACGCCCGCACCTGGCACGCCTACCGCGAGGTGCTGCGCGGCCGGCGCTCCCGGTTCCGCTGCACGCGCCGCCTCAAGCATCCGGACGGGCGTGCCCTGTGGGCCGAGGTGACGGTCGCCCCGGTGCCGGACAGCACCACCGTGCTGCTGTCGGTCTCGGACATCAGCGACCGGCGCGAACTGCGGGCGAGGCTGCGCCACCTCCAGATGCACGACCCGGTGACCCGGCTGCCCAACCGGACCCTGTTCTTCGAGCGGCTCTCCGCCGCGCTCGAGTCGTCCCCGTACGACCAGGGCTCCACGGGCCGGATCGGTCTTTGCTACCTGGATCTCGACGGCTTCAAGGCCGTCAACGACACCCTCGGGCACCGGGTCGGCGACCGGCTGCTCGCGGCCGTCGCCACCCGGTTGACGGAGTGCGCGGAGGCCAACAACGGCGGGCGCAGCGGCGGGCATCTGGTGGCACGGCTCGGCGGTGACGAGTTCGCGATCCTCGTCGAGGACTCCACGGGCACGGAACAGGTCGCCGACCTGGCCAGGTCCGTGCTGGCCGCGCTCCGGCAGCCGTTCGACCTGTCCGGGCAGCGGCTTTCGGTCTCGGCATCGATCGGCGTGGTGGAGCGCGCGGCGGCGGGCACGAGCGCGACGGGGCTGATGCAGGCCGCGGACACGACGCTCTACTGGGCAAAGGAGGACGGCAAGTCCCGCTGGACGCTGTTCGACCCGGAGCGCAACGCGCACCGGATGACCCGGCAGGCCCTCTCGTCCATGCTGCGTCCGGCGGTGGAGCGCGGGGAGTTCACGCTCGAGTACCAGCCCCTGGTGGGCATGGCGGACGGGGTGACACGGGGCGTGGAGGCGCTGGTGCGCTGGAACCACCCGCAGTTCGGCACGCTCACGCCGAATCGGTTCGTCGCCATCGCCGAGGAGGACGGCTCGATCGTGCAGCTCGGGCAGTGGGTACTGCGCACGGCGTGCCGGCAGGCCAGGCAGTGGCAGCTCGACCACCCGGACGTGCCGCCGCTGTTCGTCAGCGTCAACGTCGCGGTGCGGCAGGTCTGGGACTCCGATCTGGTCGCCGATGTGGCGGGGATCCTGGCGGAGACGGGCCTGCCCGCGCATCTGCTGCAGCTCGAGCTCACCGAGTCGGCCGTGATGGGCTCCGCCGGCCGGCCGCTCCAGGCGCTGCAGGCCCTCAGTGACATGGGCGTGAACATCGCCATCGACGACTTCGGCACCGGTTACTCGAACCTGGCGTACCTGAGCCGACTGCCGGTATCCGTACTGAAGCTCGACGGAACGTTTGTCCGCGGCTTCCAGGACGAGGCCCACGCCAACCCGGCCGACGAGACGATCGTCCAGGCTCTGGTGGAGCTGGCCCACCGGCTGGGGCTGACGGTCACGGCGGAGTGCGTGGAGACCTCGGGGCAGGCCTCCCGGCTTCGCAGGATCGGCTGCGACACGGGGCAGGGGTGGCTGTACTCGCGGGCGGTGGGCCCGGACCGCATCGCGGAAATGCTCGGCGCGGACCCGCGACCGGCGCGAGCGGCGGCCCCGGGCTGAGTCCGCCCCGGACCCGCGGCGCGGCGGGGCACATGCGGCGCCTCCGGCGGCCGGCGCTCAGCGCCCCAGCCCGTACGCGTCCGCGATCAGCTCGTAGCTGCGCACGCGCGCCTCCCCGCCATGTGCGTTCGCCGTGATCATCAGCTCGTCCGCGCCCGTGCGCTTCTGGAGGTCGTCCAGGCCGGCCCGTACCGCGTCCGGCGTGCCGTGCACCACGTTGCTCAGCCAGCTGTCGACGAACTCCCTTTCCATGGAGCTGAATGCGTACTGCTCCGCCTCCTCCGGCGTGGGGATCAGTCCCGGCCGGCCGGTCCGCAGACGCACCATCGACAGCGCGCCCGTCAGGACCTGGCGCCGGGCCTCCTTCTCGTCGTCCGAGGCGAGCGCCGCGACGCCGATCAGTGCGTACGGGGCGTCGAGCACGGCGGAGGGCCGGAAGGACTCGCGGTACAGGTCCAGCGCCGGGATCGTGTTCTGCGCCGAGAAGTGGTGAGCGAAGGCGAACGGCAGCCCGAGCACACCGGCCAGCCGGGCGCTGAAGCCGGACGACCCGAGCAGCCAGACGGGCGGACGGGCCGGGGACTGGATGCCGCCGGGCGAGGTGGCCTGGACGGGGCCCGGCACGGCATGGATACGGGCGTAAGGGTGCCCGTCCGGGAAGTCGTCGTCCAGGAAGCGCGTCAGCTCGGCGAGTCGCTGGGGGAAGTCGTCCGCGCCTTCGTTCGGCCGGTCCGTGCGCCGCAGGGCAGCCGCGGTGGCCCCGTCCGTGCCGGGGGCCCGCCCGAGGCCGAGGTCGACGCGTCCCGGGGCGAGCGCCTCCAGGGTGCCGAACTGCTCGGCGATCACCAGCGGCGCGTGGTTGGGCAGCATCACGCCGCCGGAGCCGAGGCGGATGCGCTCGGTGTGGGCGGCCAGGTGGGCGAGGATCACGGCCGGGGACGAGGAGGCGACGCCGGGCATGGAGTGGTGCTCGGCGACCCAGTGCCGGTGGTAGCCGCGGCGCTCGGCGAGCCGGGCGATGTCCACGCTGGTGCGCAGCGCGTCCGTGGCGGTGCGTCCGCTGCCGACCGTCACGAGGTCGAGCACGGACAGAGGCACGGGGGCGTGTCCGGCCGCCGTGCCTCGTATCTCGTCCACTGCGTCTGTGTTCACCGGTGGTGCCCTCCTGCGTCTGTCGTACTACGTCGAACAGTCAACAGGAGGGTCTCTCCGTTTATTCCCTCAGGCCGGTTCCGCCGCGAATTGCGCCGCGGTCGGGGTACGCCGCGATCAGATCCGCGATCACTTACCGTCCACCAGGTCCGCCACATGGTCCGGTCGGGCGAACAGCGCGCCGAGACCGTCCGCCCATGCACGCCGGTCGGCCAGCCGCAGGCCCTCCCACACGGTCACCTGATTGGCGGTGACGACCGGCTTGCCGAGCTCCGCCTCCAGGTCGGCGACGTACGCGACGCTGTGCAGGGCCGTGTCCGGCATCAGCAGCACGTCGGCGTCCCGGTGATCGGCCGAGCGTGCGAGCTCCAGCACCTCCTCGCGGCCCCAGGTGCCCACCTCCGCCGCCGTGAGGATGCCGGCGTCCCTGCCGGAGACGACCACGGCGCCGGACTTCTCGAGGAACGCCGCGAAGTGCTCGGTGACGTCCGCCGGGTAGGTGGCGGCGATCGCCACCCGCGGCGTACCCAGATGCCGCACCGCGTGCACGAAGCCGAACGAGGTGCTGGACGCGGGCATCCCGGCGGCCTCGGCGAGGGCGCGGACCTGCTCGTGCGCGCCCTCCCACCCGTAGACGAAGCTGCCGCTGGTGCATGCCCACACCACCGACTCGGCTCCCTCCAGGCGCAGCGCCTCGACGCCCGCGGCGAGCCGCTCGGGAGATCCCATCTTCAGCAGCGCGTCGACGCGGTGCGCGTCCTCACCGATGTCGGTGTGCACGGTGGCGAGCCTGATGTCGCTGTCGAGCAGTACTTCGAGCCGTGGGTAGTCGTCCTCCGCGGAGTGTCCCGGGTAGAGAAGTCCGACCGTGGTCATGTCCAGCCTTCCTGTTCTTCGGGCTGTGTCTCGGGCTGTGCGTCGGGCAGCGTCCCGGTCAGGGCCTCCGGCTCCATCAGCAGTGCCTGGTAGGGGCCGACGGCGCGGACGCCGACGGTGCGCAGCGCGGCCCACATCGTCACCTGGTTGGCGGACAGCACCGGCATCCGCAGCTCGGCCTCCAGCTGCGGGATCGCGTCGTACGTCGGCAGATTGGTGCAGCTGATGAACAGCGCGTCGGCCGCGCCGACCACCGCCTCCCGCGCCATGTCGACCACCGCCCGGTACGGCACTTTCCAGATGTGCCGGGTCAGGCCGAGAAAGGCGCAGCCCGTCACCGTCACTCCAGCTTCTCCCAGATATTCCTCCAGCGCCCGGGTGACGGATTCGGTGTAGGGCGTGAGCAGGGCGATCCGGCCGGCGCCCAGCTCGGCGAGCGCTTGGAGCAGCGCCCCGGAGGTGGTGAGTGAGGGCACTTCGCCCGCGGCGTTCATCACCTCGCACATGGCGCGTTCCCCTGCGATGCCCCCGACAAAACTGCCGGAGGTGCAGGCGTAGGCGACGACCTCGGGCTCGGAGGCCCCAAGGGCCCGCACCGCCTCGCGCAGCGTCTCGTGCTCGCTCACTATTCGGGCCAGGTCGAGGGAGACCCCGACGGGCACAAAAGGGGTGCGTGTCAGCCTCAGCGAGACGTCGTCGGGAACCCAGCGCCACAGCTCTCGGTCCAGCGCGAAGTCGAACGGGGCAACCACACCGACGCCGTGCTGCGGCTGCGGTCCGCCGATAAAGGAGACATCCATCGCCAGGCCCCCTAAGTGTCTTGTTGACGACGGTAGGTTCGGGTGCGAGCGTGGTCAATCCGTACAAGTCAGACGTGAGGAAGCGGTTTCCGCCCGATGTCCGAACCGAAACTTCTCGTACTGGCCGCGGACCCTCCTCCGCGGCTCGGCAGGCTCACCGGTCGGGTCCGCGTCAGCTACGCGGACGAAGACACGCTCGCCGCCCAACTCCCCACCGCGGACGCCCTGTTGGTGTGGGACTTCACCTCCGACGCGGTCCGCCTCGCCTGGCCCGGCGACGGGCCCCGGCCGCGCTGGGTGCACACCCCGAGCGCGGGCGTGGACCGGTTGCTCTGTCCGGAACTGGCCGAATCCGACACCGTCGTGACGAACGCCCGCGGCATCTTCGAGGCCCCGATCGCCGAGTACGTGGCGGCCCTTGTCCTGGCGATGGCCAAGGACCTGCCGGGCACACTGGAGCTCCAGCGGCAGCGGCGCTGGCGGCACCGCGAGGGCCTGGGCGTGGCCGGGACGCGGGCCGTGGTGGTCGGCGCCGGGCCCATCGGCCGGGCGGTGGCGCGCATGCTCAAGGCGGTCGGTGTCAGGACCGCGCTCGTCGGCCGCACCGCGCGCAACGGCATCCACGGCGTGCGCGACCTCGACCCGCTGCTGGCGCGGGCCGACTGGGTGGTGTGCGCGGCGCCGCTCACCGACGACACGCGCGGCATGTTCGACGCGCGGCGCTTCGATCTGATGCAGCCCTCGGCTCGCTTCATCAACGTGGGCCGAGGCCCGCTCGTCGTGGAGAGCGACCTGGCGGCGGCACTGGACAAGCGGTGGATCGCGGGCGCGGCCCTCGACGTGTTCGAGCACGAGCCGCTCGCCCCCGACAGCCCGCTGTGGGATGTGCCCGGCCTGATCGTGTCCCCGCACATGAGCGGCGACACGGTCGGATGGCGGGACCGGCTGGGTGAGCAGTTCGTGGAGATGTACGAACTCTGGTCGGCCGGAAAGCCCCTGCCGAACGTGGTCGACAAGAAACGTGGGTACGTCCCCATGCATGACGACTCGCCTGACTGACCTCACCGCACGTCAACTGCTGGCCGGCTACGAGAAGGGCGACTTCTCCCCCGTCGACGCGACCCGTGCGGCGCTGGAACGGATCGAGGCCGTGGAACCACTGGTGAACGCGTTCGTCCGGGTCGACGCGGAAGAGGCCCTGGCCCAGGCCGGGGAATCGGCGCGGCGATGGCATCGGGGCGAGCCGCAGGGGCTGCTCGACGGGGTGCCCGTCACGGTGAAGGACATCCTGCTCCAGCGCGGCGGGCCCACTCTGCGCGGCTCGAGGACGGTCCGCGCGGACGGTGCCTGGGACGAGGACGCGCCGTCGGTGGCCCGGCTGCGCGCGCACGGCGCCGTGTTCCTCGGGAAGACGACGACGCCCGAGTTCGGCTGGAAGGGCGTCACCGACTCGCCGCGGCACGGCGTGACCGGCAATCCGTACGACCCCACGCGCACCGCGGGCGGCTCCAGCGGCGGGAGCGCGGCGGCCGTGGCGCTGGGCGCGGGCGCGCTGTCGGTCGGGACGGACGGCGGGGGCTCGGTGCGCATCCCGGCCTCCTTCTGCGGGATCCTCGGGCTGAAGCCGACGTACGGGCGGGTGCCGATGTACCCGTCCAGCCCGTTCGGGACGCTCGCGCACGCCGGGCCGATGGCGCGGGACGCGGCCGACGCGGCGCTGATGCTCGACGCGATGAGCGGCGAGGACTGGCGGGACTGGTCGCACCTGGGGCCGGCCACGGAGGTGGCCGGGGGCCTGGGCGAGGGGATCAAGGGCCTGCGGATCGCCTACTCGCCGTCGTTCGGCGGCCAGGTGGCGGTGCGCGCCTCGGTCGCGGCGGCGGTACGGCGGGCCGTGGGCACGCTGGCAGAGGCCGGCGCCTACATCGAGGAGTCCGATCCGGACGTCCCGGACCCGGTGGAGGCCTTCCACACCCTGTGGTTCGCCGGTGCCGCCCGGCTGGTCCAGCACCTGGGCAGGGACCAGCGCGAGCTGCTGGACCCGGGGCTGCGGGAGGTCGTCGCGGCCGGCGAGCGCTACAGCGCCCTGGACTATCTGGCGGCGGTGGACGCGCGAATGGCGCTGGGCCGGCGGATGGGCCGCTTCCACACCTCGTACGACCTGCTGGTCACGCCGACGCTGCCGATCACCGCGTTCGAGGCGGGCGCGGAGGTGCCGGCGGGCTCCCGGCACCACCGCTGGACGGGGTGGACGCCGTTCACCTACCCGTTCAACCTGACGCAGCAGCCCGCGGCTTCGGTGCCGTGCGGCGTGGACGAGGACGGCCTGCCGATCGGTGTCCAGCTGGTCGGTCCCCGGCACGCGGACGCCCTCGTGCTGCGCGCCGCCCACGTCCTCCACGAGTCGGGCACGGCCCGGATTCCGGCGCCCGTGCCCGGCGGACACTGAGCGTCTCACCTGCCGGGAACCGAACGGCGCCTACGCCCGCCGGAAGCTGAGCGTCTCGCCCGCCGCGCCCGCGCGCCACAGGTCCTGGCAGGCCTCCGCCATCTCGTCGAGGCCCTCGACGACGGTGCCCCAGACAATGCCGGGCACCCAGCCGGTGTCGCCGTTGAGCAGCAGGTTGTTGCGTTCGTAGAAGAGCGCGAGGTCGACGACGGTGGGGCGGCCGCGGTGGGTGGCCTGCTCCTCGTAGCCGTACGACGCCGTGCCCAACTGCACGTCGGTGAAAGTGAAATAGCACAGATCGCCGGGGATGGGGGTCACCGTCGGGTTCTCCAGCGGCGGCTCCTGCTCGGCGAAGGCCGGCAGCAGCGCGTAGATCTCATTACGCGCATATTTCGCATGGTAGACATCTCCGGCGAGCGGTAGCGCGTCCCAAACGGCGTCGCAGGTCAGAGGGGCTTTGTCGGACAGCAGCCGGGCGGTGCAGCGCACTCCGCGCTTGTCCAGGGCAACGGTCAGGTATCGGTCGGCCATTTCATACGCATACCCCGCGAGGACTCGGGTAGCCGCGCGCCCATGGCTCGTACAAGACAAGCAGGATCGATGAGCAGACGCAGTCTGCTGCTCGGCACCGCGGCCCTCGGGGCGCTCGGTGTCGCGGGCACAGCAGGCTGCAGTCGCGTCTCCTCCGGTGATGCGCTTGCCCGGCTGAAGACGCAGGGAACCGTGCGACTCGGCATTGCGGGCGAAGTGCCGTACGGCTTTGTCGACGACCAGGGCGAGTTCACGGGCGAGGCCCCTGAGCTGGCCCGGGTCATCTTCAAACGGCTCGGCATAGACAGCATCCAGCCGGTGGCAACGGACTTCGCGTCCCTCATACCAGGCCTCAACTCGCAGCAGTTCGATGTCGTCTCCGCCGGGATGTACATCAACAAGGAACGGTGCGAGCAGGTCATCTTCTCCGACCCCGAGTACCAGATGCTCGACTCGTTCATCGTACGCAAGGGCAATCCGAAGAACCTGCGCAGCTACGAGGACGTGGTGAAGGCCAAGGCGAAATTCTCCACCGGAACGGGCTACGCGGAGATCGGTTACGCGGTCGCCGCCGGCATCCCGGAGAAGGACATCGTCATCCTGCAGGACCAGGTGGCCGGACTGAACGCCGTCGAGTCCGGGCGCGTCGACGTCTTCGCCGGCACTGCGCTGACCACCCGCGAGGTGGTGAAGAAGAGCTCGAAGGCCGAGGCGACCGAGCCGTTCGCGGCGGTCGTCGACGGCGAGAAGCAGATCGACGGCGGCGGCTTCGCCTTCCGCCCCACCGACACCGAGCTGCGCGACGCGTTCAACGTCGAGATCCACAAGATGAAGAAGAGCGGCGAGCTCTTCCGCATCCTGAAGCCGTTCGGCTTCACGAAGAACGAGATGACCACACTCACTGCCGAGGAGCTGTGCCGATGACAGCCGGACTCTGGCAGAACTGGGTGCTGCCCGGTATATGGATCACCGTTCAACTGCTTGTCTACAGCGCGGCGCTGGCCGCTCTCGTCGCCTTCACGGTCGGCATCGCCCGCACCCACCGCTCGCGTGCCGTCCGCTTCCTCGCGGGCCTCTACACCGAGGTCTTCCGCGGCACCTCGGCGCTGGTCCTGATGTTCTGGCTGTTCTTCGTGGTGCCGCCGCTCGCGGGCTGGCAGCTGGTGCCGATGTGGGCCGCGGTGCTCGCCCTCGGCCTGTCCTACGGTGCGTACGGCGCCGAGATCGTCCGTGGCGCCCTGAACTCGGTGGCTGTCTCCCAGCGCGAGGCGGGCGTCGCGCTCAGCTTCACGCCCTGGCAGCGGATGCGGCTGGTCCTGCTGCCGCAGGCGGTCCCCGAGATGGTTCCGTCGTTCTGCAACCTGCTGGTGGAGCTGCTCAAGGGCACGGCCCTGGTGTCGCTGCTCGGCGTCGGTGACGTCTCGTTCGCCGCCTACCTGGTGCGGCTCGCCACCCAGGAGAGCGCGCAGATCTACACCATCAGCCTGGTGATCTACTTCGTGCTCGCGTTCATCCTGACGCGTTCCATGAAGGCGCTGGAACGGAAGACGAAGCGGAACATCGGCATCGAGCCGGAGCCGGGGCTGCTCGGCGGCATGTACGCCAAGCGCGCCGAGAACAAGCTCGCCGGCACGGCCGTGGCGGGGGGTGCTTCGAAGTGACCTGGGACTGGTCCGCGATCGCGGACTTCATGCCGCGCTTCTGGGACGGCGTGCTGATCACGCTGCAGGTGCTGGTGCTCGGCTCGCTGATCTCGTTCACGCTCGGTCTGGTCTGGGCGTTGGCGTTCAGGGCGCCGACCCGGTTCGTGCGCTGGCCGGTGAATCTCGTGACCGAGTTCATCCGCACGACTCCGCTGCTGGTGCAGTTGTTCTTCCTCTACTTCGTGCTGCCGGAGTGGGGCATCCAGTTCTCCGCCCTGACCACCGGCACGATCGCGATCGGCCTGCACTACTCGACGTACACCGCGCAGGTCTACCGGGCCGGTATCGACGCCGTGCCGCCCGGCCAGTGGGAGGCGGCGAAGGCACTGAGCCTGCCCGCCCACCGCACCTGGATCGCGGTGATCCTTCCGCAGGCGATCCGCCGGATCACCCCGGCGCTCGGCAACTACGTCATCGCGATGCTCAAGGACACTCCGCTGCTCGCCGCGATCGGCGTGCTGGAGATGCTGCAGCAGTCCCGGCTGGAGAGCGCGTCGACGTTCCAGTACACCGAGCCGCTGACCCTCATCGGCATCGCCTTCATCCTCATCGCCTACCCGGCTTCTCTTCTCGTACGAGCCCTGGAGCGCCGCCTTGTCCGCTGACCTCACGATCCCGACCCCCCGCGACGCCGACGACGTACTGATCCGGTTCGACAACGTCACCAAGAGATTCGGCGACCACACCGTCCTCGACGACCTCTGCTTCACGGTCCGCCCGGGCAAGCACGTCACGCTGATCGGACCGTCCGGCTCCGGCAAGACCACGATCCTGCGGTTGCTGATGACGCTGGAGAGCCCCGACGAGGGCACGATCCAAGTGAACGGCAACCGGCTGTTTCCGGCGGCGGAGAAGGAGCGCCGCGAGGCGCGCAAGAAGATCGGCATGGTCTTCCAGCAGTTCAACCTGTTCCCCAACATGTCCGTGCTGCGCAACCTCACGGAGGCGCCGGTGCGGGTGCTCGGACTCTCCAAGGACGAGGCGGAGCAGCGCGCCAAAGAGCTCCTCGACCTGGTGGGCCTGGCCGACCGCTGCGACGCGAAGCCGGCGCACCTGTCCGGCGGCCAGCAGCAGCGGGTGGCGATCGCCCGGGCGCTGGCGATGCGGCCGCAGGTGCTGTTGCTGGACGAGGTGACGTCGGCGCTCGACCCCGAGCTCGTCGCCGGCGTGCTGGACCTGCTGCGGGACATCGCGCGCACCACGGACATCACCATGCTCTGTGTGACACACGAGATGAATTTCGCCCGTGACATCTCGGACGAGGTGCTGATGTTCGACGCCGGGAAGGTGATCGAGTCCGGTTCGCCGGAGAAAATCTTCTCCGATCCGGAGCACGAACGTACGCGCGAGTTCCTCGGCGCGGTGCTCTGACCTCTCGCTCCGTCGGGCAGGTCTGCCACTGGCATATGCCAATGCGATGCGCCCCAGCGTATGGCGCTGGGGCGCCGCATCATTTGCGCCAACAGCGGCCCCTCAAACGGCTCTTGCCCGCTATCGTGGTACGGAAGCTTGCGGTAACAACCTGGTAGGGGGAAACCGTGGCGCTGAAGCCCGAGCCGACCGCGCCGTTCCACTCGGTGCAATACGTCTTGCGCGTCCTGGAGACGATCTCCAAGCACGGTGGCGGTGTCACCGACGTCCAGATCGCACGGGAGACCGGCCTGCCGACCGGCCATCTCGCCCCCATGCTGGCGATGCTGCGCCGCGAGGGCTACGTCGAGCAGGTCTCCGACGGCGCTTATGTGATCGGTGACTCGCTGATACTTCTCGGCTCGGGCGCGACGCGCCAGGAGGCACTGGAGGCGAAGCTCCAGGACACCCTCACCGAGCTCCGCGACTCGGTGGGCGCCGCCGTCTACATCAGCCGTTACATCGACGGCGAGGTCAAGATCACCCAGTTCGCCGACGGCCCGCGCACGCCGAAGGTCAACGAGTGGGTGGACTTCCGCTCCGCGGCCCACGCGAGCGCGGTCGGCAAGTGCTTGCTGACCCAGCTCGATGTGAACGGCCGCCGCGACCACCTCTCCCGTCACAAGATCGCCCGCCTCACCTCGCGGACGATCACCAGCGAGCGTCTGCTCTTCTCCAAGCTGGACAGCCAGCCGCCGACCGTTCCCGTGCTGGATCTCCAGGAGTACGCGGTGGGCACGGTCTGCGCGGCCGTGCCGCTGACGGCCGGCGCCGCGGTGGGCTGCCTGGCGCTGTCCCTCCCGATCGAGCACGCCCACCGGCTCCGCTCGGCGGCCGACACACTGAACCGCAGAGCGGCTCCGGTGGTGCTCTCCCTGGCGATATAGGGCTCTCCGGAGGCTGCTGTACCTGGTCCGAAGCACCGCTGCGGACCAGGTACTATTTACGTGTCGGCCGCCGAGCGGCAGACAAAGAGGCGCCGCTAGCTCAGTTGGTTAGAGCAGCTGACTCTTAATCAGCGGGTCCGGGGTTCGAGTCCCTGGCGGCGCACAACCAACCCTGTGGGGCTTCTCGGATCACCGAGAAGCCCCACAGGGTTTTCGGGGTCCGTTGGTCCGGTCCTTCACCTCTTGTACGGATTTCACAGCTCGTACGGATACAGGGCGACCTTCTCCCGCTCGGCGAGTACGTCGATCCACGTCCCGACGATCCCCTCGGGCAGCGGGTCGGCCAGATCCAGCAGGATCCGCGTTCCGGCGAGGTCCAGGATCGCGGCCGCGCGTGCGATCTCGTCGAGCCGGCCCCGCAGCAGCACACCGCCCGGGTGCGGGGACAGCAGATAGGCCGGGTCCGGGGCGGGGCGCGTGTTGCCGAGCCAGGTCACGTCCTCGTCGACCGTCCACTCGGCGTCGTACGGGCCGGGCAGCGCGTCGGGATCACCGCACCAGCGGGCGACCACCGGGCCGATGGGGGTGCGGGCGTGGGCGAGGCACAGGCCGCCGGGAAGTTGTTCGGTTTTCTCCAGATCGATCAGCATGACTGCGGGCGGTCCTCCGGATTGCGGAGGGATCGTTCAACGGTCATCCGATGATCCTGCCAGGTGCGCCCGCGTTTGGTGATCCAACGCGAAGGAACGCGAGGGACAACGGGCACACGACCGCGGCGACCCCAGGCGGAAGGGGCCGCCGCGTCCGTGACGGGTCTAGCTTTAAGCTAGAACTGCACGTCGGAACAGGCGTAGAACGCGTTCGCCGTGTCGTGCACCGTCCACACCGCCAGGATCAGATGGCGGCCCGACCGCTGGGGAAGGTTGCCGGAGTGGGACAGCGTGGCCGGCGGCTGCTGGCCGCCGTACGGGATGGTGAGGAACGGCTGCGACTCCAGCGCCGCCCTGGTCAACGGCTGGTTGGGGTTCCAGCCGGGCTTGGTGATGAAGTACTTGAAGTCGGTGGTGCGGTGCCTGGCGGTGAACTGCCAGCGGAAGGTGTAGTTCTGGCCCGAGCTGACCTTGGTGGTGGGCCATGCCCCGCCGCGCGGGTCGTCGAGCTGGGCGAACTGGCCGTTGCCGCCGGCACAGATCCTTCCGTCGGCGGGGCCCGCGGCCGGGAAGCCCTTCGGGCCCTCGACGCTCTGCGGCTCCCATTGGATCTGGCCGCAGTTGCTCACCGTCTGGTTGTTGCAGAGCTTCTGGCGGCTGATCGGTGAGTCGGTGTAGCCGTGGCTGCTCGCGCTGCCGGTGGCGAGCAGAGTCGCACCCGTCACGGCGAGGCCGACCACGGCCGCACCTATCTTGTTTCGCATGCTTGGCTCCAGTAGAACGTGGGGGAGTTCCGAGGCACTTGCTGCACGCGTGCGGTAGGGCATCTTCCGGTCTAGACCAAGTCTCAATGTATTGACGGTACTTGCGCTTGTCCAGACCAATCACGGGGCGTCGACCGCGCCGGCCCGACCCGTGTAGAAGGCAACGGTCAGGTCCTTCACCAGCACCCTGCGCTCGTAGTCGTCCAGCTCGACCAGACCGCGCGCGGTCAGCCGGCTCACCGTCTCGTCCACCGCGTCCACGACCGAAGTCAGCACGCTGTCGCGGTGCTTGGCGTCGATCGCCGCCACCCGCCGCCGCTGCATGGCGGCCGCCACCTCGGGCGCGTACTCGACGACCACGGGCTGGGCGGAGAAGACCTCGATCCCCACGGCGGCGCACTCCGCGGCAAGCGTCTTCGTCAGCGCGCTCCCGACCGCCTCCGCGTTGCGCAGCGTCGGGACCGACGGGAGGAACGCGTCGGCGGGCAGCTGCGAGACGACGCGGGTGGTCGCCGCCTCCACCTGCTCGCGCAGGTACGTCTCGTGGTTCGCGACGCCGAGCGCCGCACGGACCGTGTCACTCACCCGCCACACCACCAGCACCACCACCCGCAGCGCCGTGCCCTCTGCGTCGACCGCCGCCATCGGCTCACTGCGCCAGTGCCGGATCCGTACATCGACGCGCCGGCGCAGCACCAGCGGGCTCACCCACACCAGACCCGTGCGGCGCACGGTGCCCCGGTAGTCGCCGCAGAGGGTGAGCACCCACGCCTGTCCGACCTGGCCGCGGCCCAGACCGCCGAGGGCGAAGAGCGCGAGGACCACCCCGAGCGCGAGCAGGCACCACAGCCAGATCCCAATGCCCCGGTACGGCGGTGGGGTCGCCCCGAACAGCGCCGCGAACGCGTCCGGCACGGCACCGGTCCCCCAGAGCACCGCGCCGATGCCCGCGAGCGAGCAGGCACCCGCCACCAGCGCGGTCCAGCCGGACAGCGCGGGCCCCGGCCGCTCGGCAAGCTCCGGGTCGACCGGCGGCGCGGACCGGGCGGAGGACTTCGGGGGGACGGGCGGCTCGTGGTGGCCGACCTTCGGCTGCTCCCCCGTGCCCTGCCGCCGGGCCACCACGGCGGGGCGCAGGGCGCGGGGGCCTGCGTCGTCCCGGAAGAGCAGGTGCACCGGGATCTCGGTCGTCGTCTCGCTCGCGATGACGAAATTGCGCCGCGGGGTTTCGGACGGCACGGTGCCGTCCGGCTCCGACGTCGTGGTGTTCATGCCTGCCGCCTTAGTTGGTCGCTCTGTTCTGTCGTCGTCGTGTCTGTCGGGGAGCCGGCCCGGCCGGTGTCAGGACCGGCCGGTGTCAGGAGAAGAGGCGCCGCCAGGTCTCCGGGCCGGGGTGGCCGTCGGCCTCCTTGCCGCGCCAGCCCTGGGCCCGCTGGAACGCCTCGACGTTGCGCCGGTCGGCCTCGCGCCAGCGAGTGCTCGGGCCGACCGTGTAGTGCTCGCCGTATCCGCGCTCGACCAGCCGCCGGCCGAGCCGGATGACGTGGGCATTGGTCTGGCCGGGCCGGAAGTGGTCCGGCCTGGGGAAGGACGGCGCCTTGGTCCGCGGCTTCTTCGGACCGGCGGCGCCGGCGGCCGGGAGGTCCTTGCCCTGCTCGTTCACCAGCAGACGCCAGGTGTGCGGCCCCGGCAGGCCGTCCGCCTCCTTGCCGCGCCAGCCCTGAGCGGCCTGGAAGGCCTGGGTGGCGCGCCGGTCCGCGTCACTCCAGCGGCTGCCCGCCGCGTCGGGGTAGAAGCGCTTTCCGCCGCGCGCCAGGAGCATCTCGCGCAGACGGGCGACGGACTTGGTGTTCGCGCCGGGTCCGAAGGCCGACGCGCCAGGGAAGGCGGCGGCCTCCCGCTTGCCGCCGTCGGTGCTGGTGACCAGCCCCTTGTAGCGGTAGGCGACGTAGGAGGCGGAGTGGCTCCAGTAGGCCATGGGCGTGGCCTGTTTACGGGTGTGCGGCTTGGCCTGCTCGTAGGCGATGTAGTAGTCGTGCGTGTAGTCGGTCCAGCCGCCGAAGATCGTGACGTGCGAGCCGCCCCCGGGGTCGGCCGGATTGTGGAAGAGCAGGATGTCGCCGGCCTGCAGGTCCTCGCGGGAGATCCGGTGGCCGAACTGCGCGAGGCTTCCCGTCCACTCGTTCTTCGCCAGGTTCCAGGCCATCGATACATAGCCGGAGCAGTCCTGGCGGTATCCGTCGGTCCAGTATTTCGACATGCTGTAGGGCACCTTGGCGGCCACCCACTTCTTGGCGCGGTTGACGATCTCGGCGCGCGTGATGGCGGGCAGCGGTTTCGCGCCGGTGATCGTTTTGCCCGACGGACCGTGCAGCGGCGAGGTGGTTCCCTGCTCGGTCGGAGGCACCGTTTCCGATGCCGCTCCGTGCGTCCGGACGGAAGCCGGAGGCACCGTTTCCGATGCCGCCCCGTGCGTCCGGACGGAAGCCGGAGGCACCGTTTCCGACACCGCCCCGTGCGTCCGGACGGAAGCCGCAGGCGCCGTTTCCGACACCGCCCCGTGCGTCCGGACGGAAGCCGCAGGCGCGCTCTTCGCCGCGGCGCTCGCCCCGGTGGCGCCCAGCACAACGCCTGCTGCGGTGACCAGGACCAGCGCTCCGCGGCAGCCCTGTGCCGAGGGGTGCTCCCCCGCCGCGAGGGCCCGGCGCCGGTGGGCGCACCCGGCACAGTCGCAGTCGTCGGCCGGCTCGAACTCCTCGAAGGCCGGTACGGCAGCCATACGCGTCCCCTCCGCGCTCGGCGAGATTCTCTGACGATGTTTCACGGGCGGCACCGTCCCTACAGTATGGGCATAACGCATTTTGACTGATGAAAGGGAAAAAATGATGACCCGACAGGCCGTCGCGCGCGTCGGACGTCACACGGCGGGGCGGAGCGGTGCGGCTCGGCGCAGTGGCGCGGAGCACCCCGGGCCGTCCGGTAAACTTCTCGGGTCAGCAGGCGCCGCTAGCTCAGTTGGTTAGAGCAGCTGACTCTTAATCAGCGGGTCCGGGGTTCGAGTCCCTGGCGGCGCACGCGGAGCGAAAGCCCCCTCGTCACGGACGAGGGGGCTTTCGCCGTATGCACAGTCACACCTACGATCATTTTCGGCCAAGACCTACCGGCCGGAAACCCCCGTCACAAGGGCACCCCAATGCGCGCGTATGGCCGTTTACCGGCCCGTTCCGCCCTTGCGATCATGACGGGGCTCCGAGAACCTATGCTGGAGCCGGTGGCCCCAAGTGGGCGCCCGTTTTTGCGTAGTTGGGGGCGGTTCGGCGGGGACGTTCCCGATGCCGGGGCCGAGGGCCGGGGGCCCGTTCACGGACCGAACACACGACGGGCATCATGCAACCGACAGGTGACCGTTTCATGTCTGTAGGGACGGTGGCCAGCCACCATTGACGCGCCCGGGATCGCAGGTAACAGGGGACCATGCGGCCCCGGGGTGACACAACCGACCATTGCACGTGCCAACCACGCGTGCGGGGGGATGACACATGATGTCGACGCCGGACGGCGCCGGGCAGCCGAACGACCCTTCGCGGACCACACAGCTCCGGGTGCCCGCGCACCTGCGCGCCGCCACGGCGCGGCTGCGGCCCAAAAAGGTGACGCTGCCGCGTTACGACTACGAGCACTACAGCCGACTGGCGGGCCCCCTGACCCAGCCGGACGCGACCAAACCGTACAAGGTGCAGTACCGCTCGCTGATCTCGCAGGAGCCCCACCGCATACGCGCGGCGCTGCTGCTCGGCGCCGCACCGCTGGTGTCGCTGGGCCTGTTCGCCTGGCTGATGCAGCCGCAGCACTGGACCGAGCGCGACCCCAACCTGCAGAACGACCTGCTGCTCGCCCTCGACATCGTCATGCTCGTCTCGATCGGCCTGATCGAGCTGTTCCGGACGA
The DNA here is from genome assembly GCF_055566095.1 of Streptomyces sp. NPDC027962. Classification (NCBI taxonomy): domain Bacteria; kingdom Bacillati; phylum Actinomycetota; class Actinomycetes; order Kitasatosporales; family Streptomycetaceae; genus Streptomyces; species Streptomyces sp. NPDC027962. The sequence goes on along the minus strand of NZ_JBVHTA010000009.1, from coordinate 91,677 downwards.
TGAACGTGCTGTCCAACGCCCATGCGACGCTGGTGGCACGCGACCCCGTGCCCGTGGTGCCGGAGTCCGGCACCCGCGTCGCCTTCCTCACCTCCTTCGTGCCGGGCAAGGAGCCCCTGGAGATGGTGACGAAGACTCTCGAGGCGGCGGTGAAGATCCGCCACCGCGGCCTGATGCACGTCTGGCTGCTCGACGAGGGCGACGACCCGGCGGTCAAGGAGGTCTGCGCCCGTCTCGGCGTCCACCACTTCTCCCGCAAGGGCGTCGCCAAGTGGAACCAGGCCAAGGGCGCGCACCGGGCCAAGACCAAGCACGGCAACTACAACGCCTGGCTCGAGGCCCACGGCGGCAACTACGACTTCTTCGCCTCTGTCGACACCGACCACGTCCCGATGCCCAACTACCTGGAGCGGATGCTCGGCTACTTCCGCGATCCGGATGTCGGCTTCGTCATCGGCCCGCAGGTCTACGGCAACTACGACACGTTCGTCACCAAGGCGGCCGAGTCCCAGCAGTTCCTCTTCCACGCGCTGATCCAGCGCGCGGGCAACCGGTACGGCGCGCCCATGTTCGTCGGCACCTCCAACGCCGTGCGTATCAAGGCGATCAAGCAGATCGGCGGGCTGTACGACTCGATCACCGAGGACATGGCCACGGGCTTCGAGATGCACCGCGCCAAGAACCCGGACACCGGCAACAAATGGCGCTCCGTCTACACCCCCGACGTGCTGGCCGTCGGCGAGGGCCCCTCCGCCTGGACCGACTTCTTCACCCAGCAGCTGCGCTGGTCGAGGGGGACGTACGAGACGATCCTCAAGCAGTACTGGAGAGGGTTCGGCACGCTGCCGGCCGGCAAGCTCTTCAACTACACGATGATGATCATCTTCTATCCGATGTCGGCCCTCAACTGGATCCTCGCGGCCCTGAGCTGCGCCCTGTTCCTGGGCATGGGCGCCTCCGGTGTGCAGATCGACCCGGCGATCTGGATGATGCTCTACGGCAACGCCTCCGCCCTCCAGATCGGCCTCTACATCTGGAACCGCCGGCACAACGTCTCGCCGCACGAGCCCGAAGGCTCCGGCGGCCTCGCCGGCATGGTGATGTCGGCGCTGTCCGCGCCGATCTACGCCCGTTCGCTGATGGACGCCGTGCTGCGGCGCAAGAGCAAGTTCGTGGTGACCCCCAAGGGCGACTCCTCCAGCCCCGACACCCTGTTCGGGACGTTCCGCATCCATCTGTTCTTCATCGCCGTGTTCGGTGGTTCACTCGGCTCCTCGTTCTACTTCGGGCACGACCATCCGGCGATGATCACCTGGGCCTCGCTGGCCCTGCTGATCACGGCGGCACCCATCTTCGCCTGGCGGCACGGCATCGCCACGGAGAAGAAGAAACGCAGGCGGCGTCATGCGGGCGGCGGGGCACCCGCCGGTCCCGGCTCCGGCGGCGGCCATGTGCCGCAGCAGCGGCCCCACTTCACCGCCACCGACGCAGCCACAGATCAGACCATGCAGATCGCCCTTGGGGGACGTAAGAAATGAGCACGATGCCCGCGCGGCCGAACCACCGCAGGAACCGCGCCCGCCGAATAGCCATCGGCGCCGCGGTGATCGTGGTGGTCGCCGGGTTCAACGGCCCCGCCATGTGGCGTTTCGGGTCGGAGAAGTTCCACGACTACACGATCAACAAGCCCGAGTACAAAGCCGAGAACGGCCACTGGGACTTCCTCGAGGTCCCGTCCGAGTTCAAGATCAACACCATTCACGCGGCGCTGCTGCACACCGGCAAGGTGCTGCTGATCGCCGGGTCCGGCAACAACCAGAAGAACTTCGACGCGAAGAAGTTCGAGTCGGTGCTGTGGGACCCGAAGACGAACGACTTCAAGAAGATCCCCACCCCCAAGGACATGTTCTGCGCCGGGCACACCCAGCTGCCCGACGGCAAGCTGCTGGTCGCGGGCGGCACCAAGCGGTACGAGAAGCTCAAGGGCGACGTCACCAAGGCCGGCGGCCTGATGATCGTCCACAATGAGGACCCGGACGCGCCCAAGACCCTGCCCGCGGGCACCAAGTTCACCGGCAAGGAGAACGGCAAGACGTTCGTCTCCAAGGACCCGGTCCTGGTGGAGAAGGCAAAGAAGGTCTTCGACCCGAAGACCGGCGCCTTCCTGCGCACGGAGGCGGGGCTCGGCCGCATCTACGTCGAGGCCGAGCAGTCCGGCAAGCAGTACGAGACCGGCACCGAGGACAACTACCGGGTCCAGGGCATGAAGGGCTCCGACAGCCGCAACGTCTACGGGATCGCCCAGAAGCTCGCCCTCGACAAGAAGGACTTCCAGGGCATCAAGGATGCCTACGAGTTCGACCCGGTCGCGGAGAGGTACATCCCCGTCGACCCCATGAACGAGGCCCGCTGGTACCCGACGCTGACCACCCTCGAGGACGGCCGGGTCCTCTCGCTCTCCGGCCTCGACGAGATCGGGCAGATCGTCCCCGGCAAGGACGAGATCTACGACCCGAAGACCAAGACCTGGGAGTACACCGGGATCACACGGAAGTTCCCCACCTACCCGGCGATCTTCCTGATGGACAACGGCAAGCTCTTCTACTCCGGCTCCAACGCCGGTTACGGGCCGGCGGACGTCGGCCGCGACCCCGGCGTCTGGGACCTCGACACGAATAAGTTCAACAAGATCCCCGGCCTGTCCGACCCCGACCGGATGGAGACCTCGGCGACGGTCATGCTGCCGCCCGCGCAGGACCAGAAGTTCATGGTCATCGGCGGCGGCGGCGTCGGCGAGTCCGAGAAGTCGAGCGAGAAGTCCCGGCTGGTCGACCTCAAGGCCGACAACCCCCGCTTCAAGGACGGCCCCTCGCTGGACAAGGGCACCCGCTACCCGAGCGCCTCGCTCATGCCCGACGACACCGTCCTGGTCACCGGCGGCTCGGAGGACTACCGCGGGCGCAGCGGATCCAACGTGCTCGAGGCCCGCACGTACGACCCGAAGACCCAGACCTACAAGCGCGTCGCCGACCCGCAGGTGGGGCGCAACTACCACTCGGGGTCGGTGCTGCTGCCCGACGGACGGGTCATGATCTTCGGCTCCGACTCGCTCTTCTCCGACGCGGCCAACACCCGGCCGGGCGTCTTCGAGCAGCGCATCGAGATCTACACACCGCCCTACCTCTACCGGGGCAGCAAGCCCGCGGTGACCGGTGGCCCGAAGACCGTCGAGCGCGGTGAGAAGGGCACCTTCGAGGTCAAGAGCGAGAAGGCCCTGAAGACGGCGAAGCTCATGCGGCCGAGCGCTGTCACGCATGTCACCGACGTCGACCAGCGCTCCATCGCGCTGGAGATGAAGAAGACCGCGAACGGCGTGGAGATCACCGTTCCCGAGAACCGGGCGCTGGTCCCGTCGGGGCACTACATGTTCTTCGTGACGGACGAGGCGGGCACACCGTCCGAGGCGGTGTGGGTGGAGGTCCCGTAGACCCCGTCAGGGAGGAGGGCCCGGCAGCGCGTCCCCGGCTGCCGGGCCCCCTTGTGTCCGCGTCACGCGTGGTGCGGGCACCTTCTCCGGTCAGGACACCGTCGTCGACGCTGCCGTACGAGCAGCCCGCTACTTGGTGTTCCGGGCGAGATCGAGCGCGTACTCGGGCCACCATTCGCCGGCCTTCGGGCCGCCCTTGCAGTCGCCGTCGGACTCGCCGGGGCGCTTGACCCACAGGTAGGAGTCGACCAGCGGGTCGCCGGTTCTGGTGGTCGGCGCCTCGCCCAGCGCACGGCCGGGCGGGTTGCACCAGTTCTCCGCCGGATCGCCTTCGGTGTAGGGACCGTTGCCGTTGCGGCTGGTGTCGATGACGAAGTGCTTGCCGCCGGTCTTCTCCGAGAGTTTCCTGCCGAACTGCTTGCTCGCGCCGGTCGGATAGAAGTTGGAGACGTTCACCGCGAAACCGTCGGCCCGCTCGATGCCGGCCCGCTTCAGCGGCTCCTGGAGTGCGTCGGGGTTCGACCAGCCGGCATTGCCGGCGTCCAGGTAGACCTTCGTGGCGGGCTGCTGCTTCAGCCGCTCGACGGCGCCCTTGAGAAGGTCGTACCGCTCCTCGTGGAACTCCTGCGGGGTGCAGTTGTCCACCAGGTGCAGCACCGCGTCCGGTTCCAGGATCACCGTGGCGCGCCGGTTGCCGATGCCCTTGGCGACGCTGTCGACCCAGGCCCGGTAGGCGTTGCCGTCGGCCGCGCCGCCCTTGGAGAACTGGCCGCAGTCGCGGTGCGGGATGTTGTAGAGCACGAGCAGGGCGTCACGGTCGGCCTCCGCGGCCGCCTCGGTGAAGCCCTTGGCCTCCGCCTCCGGCTTGTCGGGGCTTATCCATTCGCCGACGGGCTGCTCGGCGATCTTCTTGATGAGTTCGGCGTTCTGTGTGTCGCCCGCGTCGCGGTAGGCGGCGACCTGCTTCGCCGCATTTCCGTCCGGGTTGACCCAGTAGGGGTCCTCCGCCTTGGGCTGCTGGCTGACGACCGGCCCCTTGTCCTCGCCGCCGTCGCCGCCGTCGCCGCCGGAGGAACAGCCCGCCATCAGCAGCACCGCCCCCGCGGCGGCCAGACCCGCAGCTGTGCGGGTACGCCGGCCGGCCAAACTGCGGTACATCCACTCCCCCTTGGTGCACTTTGCGTTCGGTCCGGCGCCCGAGCTCCCCGGACCGGACCGGTCGAACCATCCTGGCACACGCCCGCCGACGGTCTCGAGGTTCGCCGGATCTTCGTACGCGTACCGTGACGCCTTCCGGCGCCACACCGACCGGGGCCCTGCCCGGGGCCCTGGTCAGGGCGGGGACGGCCCAAGTGCCAGGTGGTACGCACGGCCAGGAGTCTCCGTTCATGGAGACGCCGCGAGGTGTCCCAGGTGTCCCAGGTGTGCCGCTCACCGCGGTGGAGCCGTTCCAGGGCCTGTACCCCACGACGCCCGAGACGAGCGCGCCGTCCGGTTCGGGCCCGACGGCGTCCAGGAGGGCGGGGCGGACCGTGTCGGATCCGAGCGCGGCGCGGTACAGCTCCCGGCGGACGTCCCCGCCGGGAGCCTCGGACAGGGACCTGCCGAGGTGCTCCGCCACCCGCCGCAGGGCGTCCTGCAGCACGGGAGGGAGCTCAGCATCCGTCATGGGCCTTGAACCTTTCCATGGCGACCCGGACGGTCTCCCTGAGGGCACGGACGTCGGTCAGGCTTCGGAGACGCCCGTCAGATACGCCGAGACGACCACGTTCGCCGTGTACGTGCCCTTGTCCCGGTCGAACGCGCCGCCGCAGGTGATGAGTCGCAGTTCGGCACGGCCCTCCTGGTGCGGGCCGTAGACCTTGTGCGGGTCGAAGCGGTCCCGGCCGAAGACGCGGACGTCGTCGACGGTGAACTCCGCGACGGAGCCGTCGGCCCGGGTCACCTCGATCTTCCCGCCCGGGCGGGCGGCGCTCAGTCCGTAGAACACCGCCGGCTTCGTCTCGGTATCCACGTGCCCGACCAGCAGCGCGGCACCGGGCTCCCCGGGGCGGGTGCCGTCGCCGTACCAGCCGACCACGTTGGGCGTCTCGTACGGGGGCGGGTCCACCGCTCCCTGGGCGTCGAGGCCGCGCGCGACGACTGACGCGTCGATGCCGAGGGCGGGAACGGCGACGCGGCTCGGCCGCGCGGCGTCGACCGGCTGGTGCGCGGGTGGCATCGGGATGCCGGGCGGGCGGCCCACCGCGGCGATGTCGCCGGTGGTGGGCGCGGAGCTGCCGCTGAGGGCGCCGGGGGCGTCGCGCCCCCACAGCCAGAGCACGAGGACCAGGACCGCCCAGACGACTCCGGTGAACAGCCGGCCGTTGCCGGCGGCCGGAGCGGCCGGAGCGTCGGTGCCGGACATGTCAGTCGGCGTTCGTACGGCGCCGGCGGCGGGCGCTGCGCAGGGCCACGGCGATCGCCGCCACGGCCGCGAGGATCAGGCCGACGACGGTCTGCGGAGTGCTGGGGCCCGCCTCGTCGTTGTCGACGGTGGAGACGGGGGCCGCGAGGACGGCAGCACCGCCGCCGCCTGCGCTGACGGGGGCGACGGGCGATTCGTGCGGCTGCGGCTCGTGGTCCTGCTCGTCCGCGTCCTGCTCGTCCGCGTGGTCCGATTCATCGTGCCGCTCGCCCTCCGACGGACGCGGCTCTGGCTTCGACGGCTCCGCGAGGGCCCCCGCCTTGTGCAGGTTGCGGTCGACGGTGACGCGGCCGGCTCCGGGGTGGTCACGGAAGTCGCAGCGCACCCGGACGTCGTACGAACCCGGCTTCACGTCCGCTCTGAGCTTCGCCGCGCCGACGAGCCAGCCGTCACCCCACCCTTTTGTCGTCAGTTTCGCGTCCTGGGCGAAGGCGTCGGAACGGGCGACCCCGTTCCTGCCCTTGCAGCCCACGGCCCGGATCTCGACCTTGCCGTCCGGCGCGGTGGCCGCCGGGTTCACCGTGGCCTTCACGGAGCTGCCGGCGAATGCGGCGGTGGCGGGCGCCATGACGAGTACGGCGGCCACCCCTGCCACACGGAAAGCTATGGAACCAGTACGCATCGTGAACCTCCTGCCGACAGGGTCACGCGTCTGGGTCGTTTCCGCATCCGCAGGGGCGGCAGCCGAAGTCCGGTGAAGGGGCCGACCTGCTCAGATGCGGTCGACGAGGTCCGCGATCGAGTCGACCACCGTGGAGGGCCGGAAGGGGTAGCGGTCGACGAGGGCGGGCGTCGTGGAGCCGGTGAGCACCAGGAACGTCTCCATTCCGGCCTCGAGCCCGGCGAGCACGTCGGTGTCCATCCGGTCACCGATCATGGCGCTGGTCTCGGAGTGGGCGCCGATGGTGTTCAGGCCGGTCCGCATCATCAGGGGGTTGGGCTTGCCCGCGAAGTACGGGTCCTTGCCGGTCGCCTTGGTGATCAGCGCGGCCACCGAGCCGGTCGCCGGCAGCGGGCCCTCGGTGGACGGGCCGGTGCTGTCGGGGTTGGTGCAGATGAACCGGGCGCCGGCGTTGATCAGCCGGATCGCCTTCGTCAGCGACTCGAAGCTGTACGTGCGGGTCTCCCCGAGGACCACGTAGTCGGGGTCGTGGTCGGTGAGGATGTATCCGATGTCGTGCAGCGCCGTGGTCAGCCCCGCCTCGCCGATGACGTAGGCGGTGCCGCCGGGCCGCTGGTCGTCGAGGAACTGGGCGGTGGCGAGCGCCGAGGTCCAGATGTTCTCCACCGGGACGTCCAGGCCCATGCGGGCCAGGCGGGCGTGCAGGTCGCGGGCCGTGTAGATGGAGTTGTTGGTGAGCACCAGGAACGGCTTCCCGGTCTCCCGCAGTTTCTTGATGAACGCGTCGGCGCCGGGAATCGGGACGCCCTCGTGGATGAGGACACCGTCCATGTCGGTGAGCCAGGATTCGATCGGCTTGCGCTCTGCCATCAGACGGACTCCTGCCGGTGCATGTGTGCGTGCTGGGGCGCCGCGACTGCGCTGTGGCGACGCCCCCAGCCTAAAGCCTGCCCAGGGCGGTCAGAATGCCTCGATCTTGACTCCGTCGATGACCCAGTACCAGTTGTTCGCGCCGGTGTAGTGGCAGCGGAAGCTCACGCTGGAGACCCCGGCCGGCACCGGGACACTCAGCGACTGCGGCTGGGAGACCACATCGGCGGTGTAACTCCTGACGACCGCGGGCGTACCGCCGTTGAAGGAGGCCGGCACCCTGGCGCTCTGGCTGCCCTCCTGCCGGTGGAACGTGGTGAAGTCCAGCCGTACCGTGCTCTTCCCGGAGACGTCGTACGCCGACGAGACGAGCGTCGAGTCGTACTGCCCCGAGTTCGTCCTGTCGTCCCACGCGTTCGTCGTCCGCGAGCAGCACGCGCTCCATGTGCCACACGGGCTCGCCGCGCCGCACGCCGATCTCGGCGGCGAGGGCTTCGGGACAGGGGAACCGGTCCAGGGTGATCAGGCTGCGGCCGGGCCTGCGTCCCTGCCTGCGGACGCCTTCCGTGTAACTGGCCAGGGAGAGCGGCTGCTATAGCTTGGGCCCCGCCACCACCGTGCCGCGGCCCTGCCGGCGCAGCCGTCCCTCCAGCAGCAGCTCACGCAGCGCCTGGCGGACGGTCTCGCGGGAGACCTCGAACCGCGGCGCCAGAGCCCGCTCGGGCGGCAGCAGTCCGCCCTCGCCGAGCTCGTCGATCAGCTGGGAGATGCGCGCCTTGACGGCGTAGTACTTGGGGATGCGTCCGTGCTCCGGCTGCCGGAGCACGGGAGCGCCGGGCGCCTGGTCGTTCGGGTAGTCCACCCGCCGGGTGATCGCAGACGCCGGTGAACGGACGGTCAGCGTCGGCGCGGTCCGAAATGCCGGCGAGCCGCCAGGACCAGCAGCCCGGCGGCCAGCAGGATCACGGCGGAACCGACGCCGATACGGGTCAGGGAGTCGGAACCTGTGGTGGCCAGTTGGTCGGCGCTGCTCCGCGGTGACTGTGAGGCGGGAGCGGCCGGCTCCCTGCCCGGCCGCTCGGGGGTGGGCTTCACGGCCTCGCCTTCGTCCTCCCGGTCACCCTGGGCGTCGCCCTCCACGACGGCGAAGCGGTAGTCGCCGGATTCCCCGACCCAGTCGCCGTCGTCGCCCTGGCGCTGCACGATCGCGGCGTTGACGGTGACCGTGTTCGGGGTGGTGCCTGCGGCGAACGAGAGCCTGGTCCGTACGGTGACCGTCCCGCCGGCCGGTACGACGAACCCGAGGAAGCCGTCGTCGAAGGCGCCGACGATCTCGTCCTCCGCCGTCCGCTCCAGCGTGACGGGACGCCAGCGAGCCGCTTCCTCGTCGTAGAACTCCAGCGTGACGCGGTCGCCGGTCAGTCCGCGGTCCCGGGCGGTGAGGACGAGCACCGGGTGGATCCGGTGACAGGCCTCGCGGGTGGTGTTGGTCAGGTCCACGGACCACGACCGGAAGCCGCCACCGGCCCGGACCGTGGCGGGGCCGCCGTGGATGCGGCTCTTGATGGGGAAGTTCGGGTCCGACGCCTTGCCACAGGTGGGCGCGCGCTCGGCGGGGCTTTCCCCGGGCCGCTCCTCCGACCGTTCCTCCGCGCGGAATGCGCGGTCCTCCGGCCGGCCCGCCGCGCGGAATGCGGCGGGAGGCCCGGCGAGCGGCGAGGCGAGCGAGGTACGGAGGGGCGCCGCCGCCATGGCGGCCGGTCCGCTGATCACCGCGGGCGCGATCAGCACCGTGGCGGTTCCGAAGGCGAGGGCATTGCTCGTTCGCATGAGGAGGGCCTTTGCTTGCTCGCGTACTGCCGGAATCGCCCGAACGAGGCCGGGCGATCCCATGCTGCGCCGGTCGCCCGGCCGCCGCAGGCGCCGTACGGCCGATCAGCGGCGCAACGCCCCTCGTGTCAGCGTTTTTCCGCGCCGCCGTGATTGGCCGCGGGCCGGTGCTGGGACGCGGGCCGGTGCTGGGACGAGGGCGGGGCGACGGCCTCCGACCGCCCGAAGACCGGGGCGAGCACGAGCTGCGCGGCGCCGTCCGCGACGGTGTGCGCGCCGCCGTCGGCGGGGACGACGGGGACGCGGGTGCGCGCGGCGAGCACCCGCGCCACTCCTCGTACGAACTCGTCCTCGGCAGCGGCGACGACACGACCGCCGAGAAGCACCCGGTCGATGTCGAGCAGCTCGACGAGGTTCGTGGCGCCGGTGCCGAGGACACGGGCGGCGGAGGCGATGTCGCCTCGGGAGACGGCGGCGAGGCACAGCGCCTCGATACAGCCGCGGTTGCCGCAGGTGCACGGTGGCCCGTCGAGCTGGATGACCTGATGGCCGAACTCGCCCGCCCCGGTCCGGGCGCCACGGTAGAGCGCGCCGCCGAGCACAAGACCGGCGCCGAGGCCGGTGCCGAGATGGAGGTAGGCGAAGGAGCCGCCCGGGCCGCGCAGGGCGAGGCCGAGGGCGGCGGCGTTGGTGTCCTTGTCGACGACAACGGGCAGCCCGAGCCGCGCGGCGAGCGCGTCCCGCACCGGAAAGCCCTCCCACTCCGGGAAGCCGGTGACCCGCTGCGCCACCCCGAGGAGGTGATCCAACGGCCCCGGCATGGCCACGCCGACCCCGAGCACCCGCAACCCCGAGCCCGCCGCCCTCACACCTGCCGGCAGCGCATCCGTCTCCGCCGCCGCGCCCGCACCCGCCCTCACACCTGCCGGCAGCGCTTCCGTCTCCGCCGCGCCCGCCGCCCTCACACCTGCCAGCAGCGCATCCGTCTCCGCCGCCGCGCCCGCGACGACCGCCTCCGCGCCCGCGCCCAGGTCCATCGGCACCGTGCGGTCGGCGACGCGCGAGCCGGCGAGGTCGAGGAGGACGACCGTCAGCTCGTCGCGGTCCAGATGGAGACCGATCGCGTGGCTGGCCGACGGCACGAGCCGCAGCACCGTCCGGGGCTTGCCACCGGTCGACGCCCGGCGGCCCGCCTCCGTGACCAGGCCCTCTTCGCGCAGCCGGGCGACAATCTTGCTGACGGCCTGCGGTGTGAGCCCCGTGCCCTCGGCCAGCTCGAGCCTGCTGATACCGCCCTCGCCCGCCGTGCGCAGCAGGTCGAGGACGAGCGCCGCGTTGTGGCTGCGCAGCGCGGGCAGATTGGCTCCGGCTCCCGTCATGGTCCTGTTCACCCTGCCATTCTCCGCAGCGCTTGCACTTTGGCAACACCGTTGCTTAAGTGTTTCTCATGACTGGTACCGGCTCTCCCCTCCGCGTCGCCCTCGTCGGCTACGGCCTGGCGGGCTCCGTCTTCCACGCCCCGCTGATCGCCGCCACCGACGATCTCGTCCTCGACACGGTCGTCACGTCCTCCCCGGAGCGGCAGGAGCAGGCCCGCGCCGAGTTCCCGGATGTCCGTTTCGAGGCCTCCCCCGACGACCTGTGGGCCCGCGCCGACGAGCTCGACCTGGTCGTGATCGCCTCGCCGAACAAGACACACGTCCCGATCGCCCGCGCCGCCCTCGGGGCAGGTCTCGCGGTCGTCGTCGACAAGCCGATCGCCGGCACCGCCGCCGAGGCACGCGAGCTGGCGGCCCTCGCCGCGGAGCGCGGCCTTGTACTGTCCGTCTTCCAGAACCGCCGCTGGGACAACGACTTCCTGACTCTGCGCAAGCTGATCACGGACGGCGAGCTCGGCGACGTACAGCGCTTCGAGTCCCGCTTCGAGCGCTGGCGCCCGCAGCTCAAGGGCGGCTGGCGCGAGTCCGGCGACCCGCTGGAGATCGGCGGCCTGCTGTACGACCTCGGCAGCCATGTCGTCGACCAGGCGCTGACCCTCTTCGGCCCGGCGGCGCGGGTGTACGCGGAGTCGGACGTGCGCCGCCCCGGCGCGATGACCGACGACGACACCTTCATCGCGATTACGCACGCGAACGGCGTGCGCTCGCATCTGTACGTCAGCGCGACGACCGCTCAGCTCGGCCCCCGATTCCGGGTTCTCGGCTCGACGGGCGGGTACGTGAAGTACGGCTTGGACCCGCAGGAGGACGCTCTGCGTGCGGGACGCCGCCCGGCGCCCGGCGACGCATGGGGCGTGGAGCCGGAATCGATGTGGGGCCGAGTCGGTGCGGGAGAGTCGCCGCTGACCGGCGGGGGCGTTCCCGTGCAGACCGTGCCGGGCGACTACCCCGCGTACTACGCGGCGGTCGCCGCCGCCGTGCGCGACAAGACCGCTCCGCCGGTCACCGCGGAGGAGGCCGCCGCCGCCCTGGACGTGCTGGAGGCGGCCCGCCGTTCCGCCCGTGAAGGGATCACCGTCACCGTGGAGGTCACCGCATGAGCACGATGAACTCGATCCCGCATCTCACCGTCGACGAGATCGTCGAGCAGGAGCGCCGGCTGACGCTGCGCCGGTTCACGCACTCCGACGCGTGGGCGCTGGGCAGCATGCTGGTCGAGATGGCGCACCTGCGGGAGGCGCCCGTCGCGATCGACATCCGCCGCGGCGCCCAGCAGCTGTTCCACTGCGCCCTGCCCGGTTCGAGCGCCGACAACGACGCGTGGATCGACCGCAAGCGCCGGGTCGTCGAGAGGTACGGCGAGAGTTCGTATCTGGTGGGGGCGCGGCATCGCGCCAAGGGCACGACGTTCGAGGAGTCCTCGCGCCTGGACCCGAATCTGTACGCGGCGCACGGCGGGTCGTTCCCGATCACGATCGCCGGTGTGGGCGTCGTCGGCTCGGTTACGGTCTCCGGTCTGCCGCAGGCGGAGGACCACGCGATGGTGGTCGAGGCGCTGGAGCGCTTCATCACCGCCTGAGCCCGTTCCGGGGGTGGGGGGGGGGGGGGGGGGGGGGGGGGGGGGGGGGAGAGGGGGGGGGGGGGGGGGGGGGGGGGGGGGGGGGCAGAGAGAGAAACCTCCGATGGCTGTTTTTGTGAAAAAAAAAAA
>NZ_JBVHTA010000009.1:0-79244 GCF_055566095.1 Streptomyces sp. NPDC027962 | reverse complement strand
GGGCGGGGGCGCGTTCTGTCCCCTCCCCCACCCTTCCTTCCCTTTTTTTGTTCTCTCCCCCCCCCCCCCCCCCCCCCCCCCCCCACCCCCGTCTCGTGGGCGGCGGTGCGCCCAGGCGCTGCCCGACGCTGCCCGTGCGCTCAGCGCTCGGGCGCGCCGTGGCGGGGCCGGCCCGGCGGCACTCGGCCGACGGGCCATGCGGCCGCCGGTGTGGTCATCCGCCGGAGCGGACGCGAGCGGACACCCGCGTGGCCGGTGTGGTCACCCGCGCGCCGGGGGCGTGGCCCACCGCGTCGGGGCGTGCACCCGTGCGTCGGGCGTGGCCGAGCACGTCGGGGCCGGGGCCTGAGCGCGTCCTGGGCTTACGCGCCTTCGGCGCGCTACGCGTCCTTGAGCTCCTGCCGCTGGCGGCCCAGTCCCTCGATCTCGAGCTCGACCACGTCACCGGCGCGCAGGTACGGCTTGGGCTCGGGCTGCCCGAGCGCCACACCTGCCGGCGTACCGGTGTTGATGACGTCGCCCGGGTACAGCGTCATGAACCGGCTGACGTAGCGGACGACCTCGGCGACCGGGAAGATCTGGTCGGCGGTGGTGCCGTTCTGCTTCAGCTCGCCGTTGACCCGGAGCTTCAGGCCCAGGGCCTGCGGGTCCGGCACCTCGTCGGCGGTGACGAGCCACGGACCGAGCGGGTTGAAGGTCTCGCAGTTCTTGCCCTTGTCCCAGGTGCCGCCGCGCTCGATCTGGAACTCACGCTCGGAGACGTCGTGGGCGACCGCGTACCCGGCGACGTACGCCATCGGGTCCTCGTCCGCCTCGATGTAGCGGGCCGTACCTCCGATGATCACCGCGAGCTCGACCTCCCAGTCGGTCTTGCGGCTGCCGCGCGGTACGAGCACGGTGTCGTTCGGCCCGACCACCGTGTCGGCGGCCTTGAAGAAGACGACCGGCTCCGCGGGGGTCGCGGCACCGGTCTCCGCCGCGTGGTCGTGGTAGTTCAGCCCGATGCACACGACCTTGCCGATCCGGCCCAGCGGCGGGCCGACGCGGAGCCCGGCGGCATCCAGGACGGGCAGGTCACCGGCCTCGGCCGCCGCCCTGATCCGGTGGAGGGCGGCGGCGTCGGAGAGCAGGTCTCCGTCGATGTCCGTGACGAGACCGGACAGGTCACGCAGGGTCGTCCCGTCCTGGTCGAGCAGCGCGGGGCGCTCGGCGCCTGCCGTACCGACACGCAGCAACTTCATGGTCTGTCTCCCCTGGTCGAGTGCGAGCCCGGCCCGACAGGTGCGGCCATCGGCGGATCGGAGGATTGGCTGATCCTCCAAGACATACGAACACTCCACAAGACCCTGTTCACAACCTGGACCTTTACGGCCCGGTAGCCAAGGCCGGCGGCCAACCAGCAGCCAACCGGCCGGGGAGCCGGACAGCGGCCCGCGTAGGGTCGCTGCCATGTCCGTCGCGCGCTCCGTCGTCCTCTTCCTCGTCGCCGCCCTGTTCGAGATCGGCGGCGCCTGGCTCGTCTGGCAGGGCCTGCGCGAGCACAGGGGCTGGCTCTGGATCGGCGGCGGCGTCATCGCCCTCGGCCTGTACGGCGTCGTCGCGACATTCCAGAGTGACGCCGACTTCGGTCGCATCCTGGCCGCCTACGGCGGGGTCTTCGTCGCGGGGTCCATCGCCTGGGGCATGATCGCCGACGGCTACCGGCCCGACCGCTACGACATCATCGGCGCCCTGATCTGCCTCGCGGGGATGGCCGTCATCATGTACGCGCCCCGCGCCCGCTGACCGCCCCTGCGACGGCGCACCACCAGCGGCGGAACGGCGCCCGGACTGCGCCTGCGCCGGGACCGCGTCAGAGCTGGGCCACCGGTGCCGGGATGTCCCGGTAGAGGAAGACCCGCTCGACCGCCGTCCAGGTCGTGGAGGTGACGACGTACAGCGCGGCGGCCAGCGGCACGACGGCGACGGTGGCGAGTGTGGCGAACGACAGCAACGGCATGATCCTGGTCATCGCGCCCATCGCCCCCATGCCGGGCAGCTGCTCCCCGCCGGCACCGGCCACAGGGACAGGAGCCGCCGCCATCTGCTGCTTGGTACGCCGGTAGTTGAACGTCGCGACGGCGGCGACGATCGCGAAAAGGACGACGTACACAAGGCCCGCGCCGCCGAACACCCCGCCGCTCGCGAGGGCGTCGTGCCACCGGTCTCCGAGGGGTGCGTCGAAGAGCGCGTGGCCGAGCAGCCCGTTCGGCTCGTCGCCGATCTCCGCGCTGGAGAACAGGTGGTACATCAGGAAGAACGCCGGAAGCTGGAGCAGGCTCGGCAGGCAGCCGGACAGCGGCGACACCTTCTCCTTCGCGTACAGCTCCGTCGTCGCCTTCTGCAGCCGCTCCGGGTTCTTCCCGTGCTTGGTGCGCAGCTCGGCGAGCTGCGGCGCGAGCCGGGTGCGGGCCTTCTGCCCACGGGCCGCGGCGCGGGACAGGGGGTGGACCGCGAGCCGTACGAGCGCGGTGAAGACGACGATCGCGGCGGCGGTGGCGGACGCGGCGAACAGGGGCTGGAGGAGGCCGGCGAGCTGCTCGACCAGGGTGGCGAAAACGGACATGGGTGAGCCCTCCGGGGGTCTCGTCGTGCCGGGAACGAAGACATGACGGCATGACGACCCGCGAGGGGACCGATGTGACGTATCCGGTGCTGCCTACAGGGCCGTCAGGACGAGACGGCCGGGCGCTCGGGGGCGCCTGCGCCCACGAGCGTCGGGATCACGCTGCGGCAGGAAGGCAGTTCGCCTCTCCCGGTCGCGCAGGGCGGTCCGTATTCGCGTGCGCGGCACGGCGGGCGCGCAGCGCGCACTGATGACGGCGCAGACGACAAGGGCGGAGCCGGCGGCAGCGGTGGCGGTCGCGGCGAGCGCGAGGGCGGCCGAGATGCTGCTGCCGTCGACGAGGAGGATCTCGAGGAGAAGGAGGAACAGCAGGGCTGCGAGCCGGAACAGCAGGGCTGCACGACCGGCCATGCGCCCCTCCCCCGCAGTGATGTGTTCGCGCTTCCGTCTCTCTATACGTCCGGCAGCCGCGCTCGGTTCCCGAACACGTGAACGCACCGCGCATTCCCGTATCTGAACCAGTGACGACTACACGCACTTCGACGCTTGGTTACACAGAATCACGTTGCCATCACGTTCATCGTGCATGTCTTGACGCTTCTTTCGTCACAGAGTTGCCTTTGGGCCACCTCGGCCGAAATTGCGCGGCCTGTCAGGGAGGGTCGAATACAACTGATGAACGCACATCTGCGTCGTGCGGCTGGTGCAGCCGCCGCCACCGCGCTGGCCGTTTCGCTCTCGGGCTGCGGCGGCTCCGACGAACCGGGCGTGAGACTGAGCGACGACATCGTCGTCGGTCTGCTCCTGCCCGAGAACCAGGCCGCCCGTTACGAGAAGTTCGACAAACCGGTCATCGAGGAGCGGATAGCACGGCTCACCAACAGCAAGGGCACCGTCGTCTATGCCAACGCGAAGTCGGACGCCGGCCTGCAGACGCAGCAGCTCGAGAACATGATCGAGGAAAAGGTCGACGTGCTGATCGTCGACGCCGTGGACGCCAAGTCGATCGCCGGCGCGATCGAGAAGGCCGATGCGGCCGGCATCCCGGTCGTCGCCTTCGACCGCCTCGCCGAGGGCCCCATCGACGCCTACGTCTCCTTCGACAACGAACAGGTCGGCCACGTCCAGGGCACCGCTCTGCTGAAGGCCCTCGGAGACGACGCGAAGACCGGCGAGGTCGTGATGGTGCACGGCGCCGTCACGGACCCGAACGCGGCGATGTTCAAGAAGGGCGCCCACACCGAGCTCGACGGCAAGGTCAACATCGGCCCCGAATACGACACCGAGGACTGGAAGCCGCAGAACGCCAAGGCCCACATGCAGAGCGCGATCACGTCCCTCGGCGCGGAGAACATCGCGGGCGTCTACTCCGCCAACGACGGCATGGCCGGCGGCATCATCGCCGCCCTCAAGGACTCCGGCCTCTCCGAACTCCCGCCGGTCACCGGCCAGGACGCGGAACTCGCCGCCGTGCAGCGCATCGTCGCCGGTGATCAGTACATGACGGTCTACAAGCAGTACGCCCCCGAGGCCGCATCAGCCGCCGAGATGGCCATCCTGCTGGCCAGGCACATGACCCTCGGCGCGGCAGCCCACACGGACATCGACACCGCGACCGCCAAGTCCGTCCCCACCGTGCTCATCCCCGTCGTCGCGGTGACGAAGGACAACATCAAGGAAACGATCGTCCAGGACGGCCTCTACACGGTGCAGGAGATCTGCGCCCCCGCCATCAAGGCCGACTGCGAGGAGCTGGGCCTCACGTAGGCCGCGTACCCGCCCCCGTCGCAGGCCGCGTACCCGCCCCCGTCGGCGGTCGCGGCGCCCACCGGGACCGCTCGGTCGCGGCGATCACCGAGGCCGCATCGACGTCAGCTTCCCCCACACCACGAGCCGGTACTTCGAGCTGTACTCGGGCGTGCACGTCGTCATCGTCAGATAGTGGCCCGCCGCGCCGTACCCCGCGGCGGGCCGCACCGCGCTGCGCGGAACCGTGTTGATCACCCCGGTGTCCCCGGGGGTCGTCCTGGCCAGCGCCTTGTCGACGGCGTACACATACACGCCGTCGCGCGTCTCGACCTCCACCGTGTCGCCGGGCCGGAGCCGGTTGATGTACCGGAAGGGCTCGCCGTGGGTGTTGCGGTGCCCGGCGACGGCGAAGTTCCCGGCCCGGCCGGGCTGCGCGGTGCCCGGGTAGTGGCCGACGTACCCCTTGTCGAGGACGCCCCTCTTCCCGACCCCCTCGGCCACGGGCGCGACGACCCCCAGCCGGGGTATGCGCAGGACGGCGTACGCCTGGTCCCAGCGCGGCGGCGACGGCTCGCGCGCCCGCTCCCGTTCCGGCTCGCCCGCGCCACCGCTCCCCGTCCCCGCCTCCGTACCGTCCTCCGCCACCGTCCCGTTCTCCGGCGCCGGTTCGGGTGCCGCGGCGGGCGCGCGCCCCCACTCCTGCTCCAGGGCCCGGACCTGCCGCCGGGCTCCCTCCTGGGCCTGCCGGTTGGTCCACCACAGCTGGTGCACGACGAGGAGCAGCACGACGACCCCGCAGGTGACGAGAACCTCCGCGCCCGCCCACAGCCCGCGTGCGAGCCGCGCGCGCCCGCGCCGCCGTACCCGCATCCGCGCCCGCTCCCGCTCCCGCTCCCGCCGCCATCGCACGGGCGCAGGGTAGGGCGGCGCCCTTCAACTCACCAGCACCGCGACGCACACGACCCCGTCCCCGCTCGGTCAAGGCCACCGGGTCCTCTGCTGCCCTGCCCTGTACAGCAGTACGGTGTGCTGCATGCGCCCCGACACGCCTGCTGACCACATCGCCGAAGCCGAGCGCCTGCTGCGTACCGCCGACCAGTATCCGCAGGACCAGGAACCGCTGCTCCTCCAGGCGGCGGCCCACCTGGAACTGGCCGGCGAGCGCGGCCGCGCCTCCAGCCTCTACGACCGCCTCCTGGCGTCCGAGAACCCGGAGCACCCGCTGCTCGTCAAGGCGTTCCAGGCGGCCAACCTCTGGGAGTACGGCCACGAGGCCGAGGCCCGCGCCCTGATCAACGGCATCCAGGCGGCGGCCCCGACGGAGGCCGCGCCCTGGGAGATCATCGCCGAGACGCTGGAGAACCACGACGAGCTCGAAGCCTCCCACGAGTGCTTCTCGACGGCGCTGACGATCCTCCTCGCCGAGGGGGACGAGGCGGTCCCGTACGCCACGCGTTCCCTGCTCTCGGGCCGCCACCGCGTCCGCCGCATGCTGGGCCTGCCCCACGACGATTGGGACGCCACGGCCGACCGCGTCCACGCGGACCACACCCCGGACGTCACCCTCGACGAGCTCCACGACCCGAAGCGCCTGTGGGTGCTGGGCTCCGACAACCCGGCCGAGCTGCGGGCCGAGATCGCCCGCCTCCACTCCGAACTGGGCTCCTACCGCTCGGCTTTGTCCCGCCCCTTCCCGGTCGCGGTGCTGCACTGGCCGGAGTCCGAGCTGACCGAGCTGCTCGAGGCGTACCCGGTACTCGAAAACGAGTATCCGACCCACGCGGCCCACCTGACGGACATCGAGGCCTCGCTGCGGGACCTGGCAGCGACGGGCACGGAGAACCTGGGCATCGTGACGGCGACGGTCCCCTCCTACGAGGCCTTCGCCGCCTCCGAACAGTCCTCTCCCGCGAACACGGACCTCCTCCCCCAGTACGCCACGACCCTGGCGGCCCGGGGACGGGCGGCGGCGTGGCCACCGGCGCGGGGGGCGGCGTGCTGGTGCGGGTCGGGGAGCGCGTACCGGGACTGCCACGGGGGGCAGGACTGAGATCTCGCCACCGGTCTCGAGCTGCCGAGCGGCCTCGGTGCCCGACTGCGCAACCACTCGCCGCACGCCGGGCATCGGGCACCTGTCCACGCCGCCGCCGGTCCGCCGGCACAATACACACGTGCCCGATGCCGTCCCGTCCTCCGCTTCAGTCTCCGCCCGCATGAGCCGCCAGGGCTCTCGTGACACAACTCAGGAGCTGGCAGTTCGACGACTGCTGCACACCTCGGGCATGCGTTACCGCGTGCACGTCCCGGTACCCGGCATGCCCCGCCGCACGATCGACATTGTCTTCCCCAAGTACAAGGTCGCGATCTTCCTCGACGGCTGCTTCTGGCACGGCTGCCCTCAACACGCGACCCATCCCAAGGCCAATGCGGAGTGGTGGCGGGCCAAACTCGACAAGAACATGGCCCGCGACAGGGAAACGACCGAGGTTTTGCGGGCGGCGGGCTGGACGGTTCTCCGGTTTTGGGAGCACGAGGTGCCCGGCGACGTGGCGAACGCGGTCAGGGCCACCGTCCTCGAGTCAAGGTCACGTAGCTGAACACTCAGGCCCGCCGAGAAGGTACGCGGATCCGCCCGGGACGCTTCCGTAACCTATATGAGGGAGATGCAGTGGGGAGGCTGACTTCGGTCGACGTCTGCTCCGGAGCGGGAGGACTCGCGCTGGGCCTGGAGCAGGCGGGGTTTGATCCTGTCCTTCTCCTCGACAGGAACAGACAGGCCTGCGAGACCCTTCGGCACAACAGGCCGTCATGGAATGTCCTCGAAATGGACCTCCTGGATTTCGATCCGCTCGAGCAACACCAAGTGAGCTACGACGTGGACCTCCTGTCCGCCGGTCTGCCTCGCGTCAAGTCCTCGGCCACCACAAAACGAGTGGAAACGGGACTGGAGCTCCGCCTCCTCGAAGCCACCATCTACCTCGCCCACGCCGTGCGTCCGCGGGCTCTGCTGATCGAGAACGTGCCGGAGCTGGTGGACGGCGCTGCCTTCGAGGAGGTGCGCGACTTCATCCGGCAGGAGCTGCTGCACCTCGGCTACGGACTCCAATGGTTCGTGGTCAACGCCGCCGATTTCGGTATCCCACAAGATCGAAAGCAAGGCGTACTCGTAGCCCTGCAACAGCCGTTCTCCGACAAGTTCCTCCCACCGGAACCCACCGCGGGCCGACAGCTCACCGTGGGTGAGGCCCTGCGCGACTCGATGTCGGCACGTGGTTGGACCGAGGTCGAGGAGTGGGTGAGACAGGCAAACCGCGTGGCACCCACTCTCGTGGGCGGCTCCGAGAATCGCGGGGGCGCAGACCTCGGGCCCAGCGGAACGAAAAAGGCCTGGGCCCGTATGGGCATCAACGCCGGCGCGTTGAGCGATGAGGTGCCGGGGCGGGACGGGACCCAGGAGTCGGACACGTCCGGCTCCCCGCTCAAGAAGATCACGGTCGACCAGGCGGCCATACTTCAGGCCTTCCCCGTGGACTGGATCATCACGGGGAGGAAGACGTCGAAGTACCGGCAGATCGGCCACGCCTCCCCTCCGCCGGTGGGTGAGGCGCTCGGCCGGATCATCGCGCAAGCACTTCGTTCCTGAACGTTGAAATCCCAGGTCGGGCCAGAAGTCGCGGGTTCTCGAGCAGCCGCATGGTACACGCGGTGCGCACCACCTGCCGCCGGCTACACTTCCACCTCATGACCCGAGCACATCATCCGGACGCGAGCCAGGATGCACCCGAGATCGTCGACCTCTTTGCGGGGCCGGGTGGCCTGGACATCGCCGCTGAGATGCTCGGAGTCCCCGCAATCGGTGTCGAGTGGGAGCAGTCGACTCGCGCGACCCGGAACGCGGCTGGTCTACGGACCACCGCGATCGGTGACGTGGCAAAAGTGAATCCGCTCGATCCGGAGGTCCGCTCCGCCCGCATCCTCACCGGAGGCCCGCCCTGCCAGACCTACTCGGTGGCGGGCAATCGGGAGGGGCACAAGGCCCTCGACGAGGTGACGGACCTGGCTCAGCTCGTGGGCGAAAGCGCGACCGTTGAGGAGTTGGAGAAGGCCTGGGCGGAGGTGGAGCGGAGAGCCGTCGAACTGGAATGGGCCGATGAGCGCACCGGGCTCGTGCTCCAACCCCTGCGATGGATTGTCGAGAAGAAGATCAAGTCCGAGCCCTACGAGGTAGTGGTACTGGAGCAGGTCCCCACTGTCCTTCCCGTGTGGAAGAAGTACCGCGAGATCCTTCGCGAACTCGAGTACGACGCCGAGTGCGAGATCCTGCACACCGAGGAGTACGGGGTCCCGCAGACACGTCGCCGTGCGGTGCTGATCGCCCGTCACCGGGGAGACGGCAGAGGCCGAACTGTCGAGTTCCCGCCGGAGACACATCAGCGCTATCGCAAGGGCGCCAAGCGCCTTTCCCCAGTGCAGGAACCCACATCGCCGGTCTCCACCCTCCGGCAGAGCTCGCTCTTCGACGCCCCCGCCTCCCGATCGGTGAAGCCATGGGTCTCCATGGGTGACACGCTCAAGGACTCGCGTTCCACGGACTTCGTCGTCCGCTCCAATTACGGGTCGGGTGGTGACCCCAAGAACCGAGGACTCCGCGCCTCCGACGCGCCGGCGGCCACGGTCACCGGCAAGGTGCGCCGCAACACCGTGCACGACCTCAAGGGCTACAACGCGGACGGCGAGCCTGAACTGGGTCCGGAACAGGACCGTTTCACGTTCCGTGAGGCCGGACTGCTGCAGACCTTTCCGGTCGAGTACCCGTGGCGAGGCGCCGATGTCGCGCAGCAGATCGGCAACGCGATCCCGCCGCTCTTGGCCGTGCACGTGCTGTGCGCGGCCCTGGGGCTGGACGAGAACCGCAAGGAACGGGCGATCGAGGCACTGAAATCCTGGCGCCCACCCGCTCTGTAGGTCGCAGCCCTGATCAGACCTCCTCCGGGGCCTCCTCGCTCGCATCCCTCCCACGAACGGGCGCGTCCGCGAACAGCTCCGCGAAGTAGTCCGCCAGGCGCTCCACCGCATCCTCGGGGGCGCGCTCCTCGGCAGGCCCGGCAGGGAGGGGGCGGTGGTGCACGGCAAGGCCCATCTCACCCTCGTCGATCCACCTCTGCACGACCCCGGCGTCCCGCTCGACGTCCGGCGCGATCACGTCGTACATCAGGGTCGCAGCCGCTGTGTTGACGACCTTGGCCAGGGCGTTCGTTTCACGACCCGTCCGCACGACCTCCCGCTTCAGCAACCGGACCAGCGCCTGGGCCGTGGGCCGGTGGTCGACGACGTCCAGTCTCAGCACGGTGTTCAACATGTCCTGGTTGCCGCAGGCGGTGACGACCGGTTCGTAGTCGGGCCCGTTGCGGAACAGTTCGGCCGACCACCAGAGTCGGGCGAATGCCTGCTTGTAGTGGGGGCCCTTGAAGTACCGGGCGCTGACGGTCCTGCTCGACTCGGAAAGGTGTCGCCAGACCACGAAGTCGGGAGCGGCTCCGAGGGCCAGGTAGTTCCACAGCGCAGGGTCGGCGGCCTCCACGCGCGTCAGGCGAAGCACCGCGTGCAGACGGGGCGCGAGCCAGGCGTCCACCTTCGTCGGCTTGTCGTCCCGATAGATGTACATCGCGTCGTCGATCAGGTCCCGTATGACGCGAAGTCGATGACGAGGGCTCTCGGGCAGCGGCTCGGCGGCCTGATTGAGGGCGATCGCCGGGACGTTGTCCTTCCCGGACAGCAGCCCGTCCGTGATGAACCTCGCCGCTTCCTCGTCTGCGAGGCGAGACAGGTACTCGGGCAGGTGCTCTGGGCTCTCCGTCATGCCTCGTCCTCACGCTTGAGCTTGTCCAGACCTCGTACTGTCTCCGAGAGCGCCCTGGCCACCTCGGCCCTTCGCATCGCCGCGTATTGGATACGCGGCTGCAGCTCGGTCCATCCCGTCACACCCACACGACGTCGGTGCACCTCACGCAGGGCGTCCTCCAGACTCCGGTCGGGCACGACGTCGGGCAGCATCTCCCTGAGCACCTCGCCCTGCCACCCGTGCGGGAAAAACGGAGTGCCGTCGTCCTCGATCTCCAGGTCGCCGATCGCCGAGTGGAACACGGCGATCCACACGTCGGCGGCCATCTGGGAAACCAGCAGCTCGTTGACCAGCCCCTCGGGACCCCGTCCCTGGGCACCGAGGACATCCGTCATGCCCTCGAAGTCGGTGTTGATGTGCACTGTGGGCAGCCTCCCCGATGCGTTGACGATCCACGGGGCATCGGTGAAGTTCTGCAGCCAGCGCGGCCCCTTGGTGAACCCGACTTCCTGGATGTCGAAGCTCTGCTCCCTTGTCGGGGTGTCGCTCCTCACGTCGATGACCCAGTCGTCGGAGGCCTCCGCGATGATCCGGCCGGGCACGCCGTCGACCGTCGCGATCACCTGGACCGTCAAGGTTGCGCGGTCGAACAGGTCGGCGCGCAGAACCTGCAGTTCACCGCGCCACTCACGACCGCCCTCGGCCTCGGGGGCGAGTTTGGAGGTGACGCGGGTGTTGGTCGCCCGGTCGGTGAGCACTGCGACCACCGCGACGTCGGACCAAGGGCCGCCCGGCTCGGTGGCCTTCGACGGAATCGACGCCGACACGGTCAGTGTGGCGACCTCCCAGTCCTCCGTCTCCGCGAGGCCGAGCGCAACAGCACGCTCGACCACGGAGCGCGCACGGGAGTCGAGCTGCTCGCGGGGCTGCTCGGCCGCCTTGACTCTCGCCGCGTCCACCCGCAGGGAGACCGTTCCGCGCAGGCGCGGGTACGGGAAGACCTTCATGACAGCGACTCCCCTTCACCGACGCGGAGTTCGACGACGAGACCGCTCAGGCTCGTCCTGACGGCGTGGGTCGTGGGATCGGTCACTCCGCGGAACGTCGCGGTGCGTGCCTCGTCGAAGCGCAGCGTTCCGTCGACCACTTGGCAGTTGTCCACTCCGACCAGTTCAGCCCATTCGATCGTGGGACGCGGCCCGGAGCGCACGTCGAACTTGGCCACGGGGGTGAGCCGCCAGGCGTGGCCGCCGGCGGGGATTTTGATCTCGCCGATCACCTGCCAGGCTCCGCCGTCGATCACCTGAGCGTCCAACTCCTCCAGCACCGGCAGCGTCGCCGCCGAGAGCCTGCGTGTCTTCTTGACCGCACCGACGGTCAGCTTGTTTGCCAGGCGCCCGCCCCCGGCCTTGGCCCGCTTCTTGGGACGGGCCACCAGTTCCTTGATCGCCGCGTTGGTCTCCCGGGTGAGGGAGGCGATACGCCGATATGCAGAGGGCGAATAGGTGAGGGTCAACTCCTCTGTCTGGCCCCACTTGTTGTGCTCCGGCGGCTCGGCGGCACGCAGGAACTCCTCAGCCTCGGAGGCGAACGGGGCCCGTGGGCCCGCGGCGTCGCCGGCCAGGAGCACAGCCTGGAAGGGGTTGACGGACAACGGCAGACCGGGAACGGCGACGTCCCGCACGGTCATTCGGTTGCCGCGCATCGCCGCGACACGATTCGGCCTGCCGTCGGCGTCCTCCGCATCCGTCACCAGGAGCACTGCGCGGTGCTCCCCCAGAGACGCACGTCCACTCCCCCGCGCAGGCAGGTTGAGAGGCACGGTGACCGCGGCCACCTGGCCGGCTTCCGTGAGCTGTTCCACGGTCGTACCGTCGAGGAACGCCTTCAGAGCGCGTGTGCGGGACGGTTGGGTGTCCGTCGGGTCAACGCGCTTCTCCGCAAGGACCACCTCGCCGTTGCGTAGAGTACGCACCGAGGCCTCCAGCAGAGGAAGTTGGTCTCCACCGCCGGTCATCGCGGCCCAGAAGTTCTTGCCCAGGGCCCGCACGAGCCTGTGATGCATCCGTTGGATGCTGTCCTCGTCCTCGCCCTCGTCGGCGTCGGCCGCAGGGCTGTCGTCGGCGAGGCTCGCCACGTCGTGGGCGCCCACGATCAGGAACGAGGTGCCGGGTTCACCGCTCTCGCGCTTCAGGTGGAGGGCCTCGACGGCCTCCTCGTCCGCCCACCAGGAGCGCGCCACGGCCGCACCCGGTGAGTCGGGGTCGGGCCGGCCCAGCCACGCCGGCCCGGCCCACGGCTTGCCGTGGACCTGACGCCACGGCAGGTCGAGGCGCCCGACGAGGCGACGCTCGGTCCGCCCCTCGTGCGGTTCGGACAACGTTGAGTTCATGAGCACAAGTCCCAAGCGGCTGGTGGCCCACAGCGTCGCCTTGCCCAGGCCGTACGAACCGCCCGCGGAGGTACCGGACTTGTGGCTGTCGAGCTGACGTCTGACCACCGCGGCGAAGCGGCCGTCGCCGTAATCGTCACCCGTGAGCCCCGCGGCGTTGTAGTCGTCCACGCGCAACAGCACGAGACGGTCGTGTTCATACATGTCCCGCAGGCCGGCGTCGATGACCCGGCCGACCTTCTGCTCCTGCGCGGCGGCCGCCTCGTAGTGGGGGAAGAGGTCGTCCCATTGGATTGCCTCCCGGAACCGCGCGAGCGTCTCACCGGTGAGTTCGTGCAGGGTGTAACGCACCCGCACTGGTTGGCCGTTGACGGCGAGCCGCTCGTCGAGGCTGTTCTGACACGTCTCTCGGGCCAGCACCGACACGTCCGCGTCGAAGGCGAACGCGGCGGCGTTGCCCAACTCCCGCCCACCGTCGGCATGTCCCGGACGGTGGTACCAGCCGACGGGGAGGCCGGCCTGGGTGTCGGTCGTGCGGGTGTGCACCGTCGCCAGATCGGTGTTCAAGGCCGCAGCGATTCGCTCGATCGTCTCGGGTCTGGGGGCGGCTCGCCCGGTGATCCACGCCGAGACCGCCGCACGCGTCACGTCGACCGTCTGCGCCAGCTCGGTCTGGGTCATGTCGGCAAGCTTCAACTGCCGGGCCAGCCACGGACCGAAGTCCTCGCCTGCTTCCACGGTCACCTGCTCTCGGATCCTGCGCCACTCACGTCGGACAAGAAGGCCCACCATACCCACGTCTTTGACAGCGCACCTCCTGTCAAACAACCTTTGACACCCATTTCTGACCGTCAGAGCGTGACTCCAGTCGACATCTGCCCAACTTTACTCATCTTGCCCCGATTCCCCTCGTCGATCAAAAGTCCTCTCGAACCCCCTTGCGCACCGTCGGCACGGCCGGGTACGGTCCTGCCCAGCGGCCCCACCCGTCTCGGAAGAAACAATTCTCCGAAACCTTGGTAGAAGTGTGCCGCTTTCCTATTGGCAGTTTTCAGCGGCTCACAGGCAAGGGCGTGCCGACCTGTTTCCACACGCCTCATTGCATTTCCCAATCCCTCATGCGCGATTCTCGCCGAACGTATTGTCATGCCCTTAACGAGGCCGGTATTCCACTTCTCCGAAGTCGCGCCGACACCCTCGGGAACCACCGTCACCACAACTGCGTCCGTGTCATCACCCGCACATGCCAAGGCGCCTGACCTCTTGTCAGTCACCAGGTCATTCACCAGGATCGGAGTCCTGTGCCTTCCGAACTGACCCCCGTGCTCAAGACCGTGGTCGATCAGTCCTCCCGCGTTCTCAAGACGTATGCCGTCGATCCAGGGCTCATTCCGGAGCACGCGAACGGAGAAAGGCGGATCACCCAGGGTGGATACGGCGATCGACAGCTCTTCGAACTCGTCCAGAACGCCGCAGACGAAATCGCCGCCGAGCCCGGCGGCTCCGCCCACGTCGTTCTGACGGACACGCACCTGTATTGCGCGAACGAGGGGACGCCCGTCACCCCTGAAGGTGCCGAGACGATTCTCCGGATGAGTATGTCGCGGAAACGCGGTGGCCAGATCGGACGCTTCGGGGTCGGCGTGAAATCCGTGCTCGTCGTGACCGACGCGCCGCAGTTCTTCAGCCGTGACGGCAGCTTCGGCTTTGATCGCGAGTGGGCTCAGGCGCAGATTCGTTCCGTCCCCGAGGTCGCGGCCCGCCTTGGCGAGACCTTCGAGACTCCGGTACTGCGCATGGCCCGCCCGCTGGACGACGCCGCCGAGCGCGCCGCCGACTCCGTGCTGGACGAACTTCTGAACTGGGCCACCACGGTCGTTCGTCTCCCGCTGCTCGACGGCGCCGCCGATCGGCTCGGCCAGGACATGCACGGGGGGCAGTCGACCGGCAGCCGTGAGGAGTTCCCGGTCGGATTCCAGCTCTTCTCGCCGCACGTGGCCAAGGTGATCCTGGAGGACCGTCGTCCGCGCCCTGTCGTGCGGCGGACCCTCACGGTCGAGCGTGACCAGGAGCTGCACACCGTGCGTGAGGAACGCCCCGGCCGGCACCCGTCGGCCTGCAGCTGGCGGGTGTTCACGCTCCACCACGAGCCGACCTCCGCTGCCCGGTCGAGCGCTGGGGAGCTGCACGACCGAGTCTCCCTCGACATCTCGTGGGCCGTGCGCGAGTACGAGAAGGACTCCACCACCGGGCTCATGTCCACCCCGAAGGGGCGGGGAAGGTTCTGGTCGTTCTTCCCGACCAAGTACGAGATGACGCTGAGCGGGATCCTCAACGGAGCGTGGAAGACGAACGAGGACCGGCAGAACCTGCTGGACTCCTCCCCGTTCAATCAGGAGATGATCCGGGTCGCCGCCCGACTGGTGGTCGAATCCCTGCCCGGACTGACGCACGCCGAGGACCCGGCCGCGTACCTGCCGCTGCTTCCGGGGCGCTCCCGTGACTCGGAAACCGTCAGCTGGGCCGACCGCTACCTCACCGAGAACATCTGGAAGGCAACCGCCCACTGCCCGTCCCTACCGGACCAGGACGGCCAACTGCGCCTGCCGCGCGACCTGAACATCCATCCTCCGCTGGGCAAGGACAACAAGTCGCTGGTCCGCTGGCTGACCATGTGGAACTCGTACCCCGGCCGACCCACGAACTGGCTGCACCCGTCCGTGGAGGCCACGGATCTCCGGGCCGGCAAGGTGGAGCACATCCTCAAGGCCGCCAGGCGCGAACGCGCATCGGTACGGGAGTGGTTGGAAGCACTGGTCGCCGACGGCGCTCCCGAGGCGTCCGCCACGGCCATCCGTATCGTCGCCGACATGGTCCAGTCGTCCTCGCCGCACGCGAACGACGCCCGGACCGCACGGATCGTGCTGACCGAGGAGCACGGCATGGTGGCTCCGGTCGTCGGCAAGGTGTTCCGCCGCACTGATCAGGACGGACTGCGTGAGTCCCTCGTGTACGTCGACACCGCTCTGTCCGAGGACCCGTCCCTCGCGAGCGTCCTCGGCGTGCTAGGCATCCGCGATGCCGACGTCCGAGGCCGCTTCGTCAGCGTCCTCGAACAGGGCTTCACCGCGTACGGACCGCAGGATTGGACCCGGTTCTGGGAACTGTTCCACCAGGCCGGCAGCAGCCATCTGTCGCACGAGGTGATCCGGCGCGTGCCCGACCCGCGATCGACGCTGTACGTGCGTACCGCGGACGGGAGCTCCCGACTCATGCGGGACTGCTTGCTGCCCGGCCCGGTCGTGACGGCGGAGTCGGACCCCTCCACCGCCGTCGACGTCCGGTTCCACTCCGACGACATGTCCTTCTTCCGCGAGGTGGGATTGCGCGACCGGCCCTCGGGGGGACACCGCCCCGAGCGGGAGCCGTGGTTCGAGCAGTACCGCGAGGCCATGCACGAGGCATACTGCTCGACGCTGCCCAACCAGGCGGCCCGCCCGACGCTCGCCCGGATCAAGTTGGAGGGCGCCGCGGTCGGCGGACCGTTGCACCTGCTGCCCGCGCTCTCGAACGTGGCACGAGCCAACTTCCTGAAGGTGCTCCCCGAGGACGCACTCATCGACAACTGGACGCTGCAGGTGGGGGCGCAGGTCAGCACCCGCCAGGCCGTGGCCTCGCCCATGCGTTGGATGCTCAAGCAGCACGGTCTTGTCCCGACCTCGCAGGGAGTCCGCCCCCTCGCCGAGGCGGTCGGACCTCAGCTCTCCGCATACAGCGGTGTCCTGCCTGTCGCGCAGATCAGTGCCGAGAAGGCCCGCAAGCTCCGTCTGGCCACGAGTGTCGACGAGGTGCCCGGTTCCTTCTGGGAGCAGCTCGTGGAGAAACTCCAGCACAGCGAGGACGACGTGTTCGTCGGCAACACGTACGTTCTTCTGACGCGTCTTGAGGTGGCCTTTCCCGACGACTCACTCACAAGGTGTCGCATCGGTGACGAGTGGGGCACGCGGCCCGACGGCGAGATAGCTGTCGCCTCGTCGCACGAGGAGTACCGGGAGTTGCGTTCCGAGGGGCAGCCCGCCCTCCTGGCCGCGTCGGCGGACGACGCCGCGCTGCTGGTCAAGCAGTGGGGGATGCTCCCGTACGCCGACGTGATCAGTCGCGAGACCCGACACGAGCCTGCCGGCGAGCCGATCCCGCTCAAGGAGGCCTACCCCACCTTGCGACAGGTGCACGGCTCGAAAGTGGACCAGTACTCGCTGCAGCGGTGCAAGGTCCTCGAAGAGGTGAAGCGCACCCCCACGGGCATGCATCCCACGACGCTGAGCAGCAGCCTCCAGGGGTCGACAGTCCTCGTGCTGGAACCCGCCGACCGGCTTGACGCCCTGATGGCCGTGGACCGGGAACTACGTTGGCGCATGGGCGCAGTCGGGTGTCGGCAGGTTCTCGAGGCTCAGCAGCGTCAGGAGGAGGACCAGAAGGTCCAGAGCACGCTGAAGGCCGTGCGTGACGCCGACGACGTGGTGGACAAGCTCCTGCTGCTGTTGGGTGCAGAGACCTTGCGCGACCGCCTGCCGGCCGGGCTCATGGACGGAGAGCGTGCGGAGAACGGCGACGCCGAGCCCGACGACCGGCGCATCGCGCAGATGGCGGTCAACGCGCACGGAGACAGCGTTCTGCAGGTGCACGCCCGTGACCTGCAGAGCCGCTGTCCGAGCCATGCCCCGTCGTCGTTCACCGGTGCGTCCAGCGCGGTGGCGTTCGTTGCGGAGTACGGGTTTCCGGACGCCTATGCCGGATTCCGGGCGCCGTCCCTGGATCCACGGATCGACGTGGACGGACCGCGCCACTTTCCGCGGTTGCACGACTACCAGGAGCGGCTGGCCGCCAACGTCTTCACCATGCTGGACCGGATTGTCCCGCAGCGTGGCATGCTGTCCCTGCCGACCGGTGCGGGCAAGACGCGTGTCACCGCAGAGGCCGTGATCCGCTGGGTGAAGCAGGTGGGCCGGCTCGACGGGCCGATCCTGTGGATCGCCCAGACCGAGGAGCTGTGCGAACAGGCTGTACAGAGCTGGAAGTTCGTCTGGGAGAAGGTCGGCGCGGATGCACCGCTGGCGATCAACCGGCTGTGGTCGACGAACGAGGCGGGCCCGGTCATCGACCGCCCCCAGCTGGTCGTCGCTACGGACGCCAAGCTCCAGCAGCCGAACTGTCTCGCCGCCGACGCCTACTCCTGGCTGCGTGATGCCGCCCTGGTCATCGTCGACGAGGCGCACACCGCCATCACTCCCCGCTACACCGAGATCCTGACGCATCTGGGACTGACGGCCTCCCGTACCGACTGCCACCTCCTCGGGCTCACCGCCACGCCGTTCCGCAACACCAACCAGGACGAGACGCGCCGGCTGGTCAAGCGCTTCGGTGGCCGACGTCTGGACGAAGGTGTCTTCGCGGGCGACGACGCGTATGCCGAGCTGCAGGCTCTCGGCATGCTGGCGCAGGTGGAGCACCGTCTGTTGCAGGGCGGCACGATCACCTTGACCCGCGAGGAGAAGGAGCGCGCCGAGCAGTTGAGCATTCTGTCGCGTGCGGCGGAGCAGCGTCTGGCCGACGACCACGACCGCAACAAGCGGATCATCGCCGAGATCTCGGACATGCCGAAGGACTGGCCGGTGCTGGTGTTCGCCACATCGGTCGACCATGCGAAG
Source organism: Streptomyces sp. NPDC027962 (assembly GCF_055566095.1). Taxonomy (NCBI): domain Bacteria; kingdom Bacillati; phylum Actinomycetota; class Actinomycetes; order Kitasatosporales; family Streptomycetaceae; genus Streptomyces; species Streptomyces sp. NPDC027962. Next base: position 60,948 of record NZ_JBVHTA010000009.1, on the reverse strand, counting down.
TACCTGGCCGCGAAACTGCGCGACCTGAAGATCACTGCCTCCGCCGTCGATTCCACCACGTCGGCCAACGACCGTCGCCGACGCATCGACGACTTCCGATCGGGCCGTACCCGTGTGCTCACCAACTACGGAGTCCTGACCCAGGGCTTCGACGCCCCCGCCACCCGAGCCGTCGTCGTCGCCCGCCCCGTCTACAGCCCCAACGTCTACCAGCAGATGATCGGGCGCGGCCTGCGCGGGCCTCTCAACGGCGGCGAGGAGACCTGCCTGATCCTCAACGTCCGCGACAACATCCAGAACTTCGACACCGGCCTCGCCTTCACCCAGTTCGAGCACCTGTGGAGCAGCAAGTGACCGACGCCTACGGCGACAGCCCTCCGCTCACTGACGAACAGCTAGCAGTGGTCGAACTCCCCTGGGATACCCGTCTCCTGGTCACCGCGGGAGCCGGGTCCGGCAAGACCCACACGGTCGTGAGGCGTCTCGACGCCCTGGTGGGACACGAGGATCCCGAGGAGGCACTGGAGGCGGGCGAGATCCTCGTCCTGAGTTTCTCCCGCGCGGCCGTCCGTGAGCTGCGGGACCGGATGGCCCGGCACGGCGACCGGGCCCGCAAGGTTCGGGTCCAGACCTTCGACTCGTGGGCGTACCAGCTCCTGGTGGGGGCCTACCCCGACGAGGAGTGGGCGGCCCGCAGCTTCGACGAGCGCATCCGCTCGGCCACGCGCGCCATCGAGAAGGGCGCGGTGGAGGGCGGCGAGCTGGGCGCTCCCTCTCATGTGGTGATCGACGAGGCGCAGGACCTGGTGGGTGACCGTCGGGACCTCGTGGAGGCCTTGCTCGACCGCTTCCAGCGTTCGTGCGGCTTCACCGTGGTCGGCGACTGCGCCCAGGGCATCTACGGCTTCCAGATCGACGACCCGACGGAGCGCGCCGGTGAGACCGATCGGTTCTTCCTCTGGTTGCGAGCGTCCTACGACGACCTTGTCGAACTGAGTCTGACCGAGAACTTCCGGGCGAAGAGCCCCGATGCCCGCGCTGCCCTCGACCTCGGCTCCCGCCTGCAAAACATGGCCGTCTCCCCCGGCGGCCAGGCGGCCGCGGCCGCGACGCTCCATGCCGAACTGCGCGACCGGCTGCTCGGCCTGCCGAATATCGGCGACCTTGCCGAAGGGTTCGCGTTGGGCGCGTTGCAGACGTTCCCCGACACCTGCGCGGTCCTGACCCGCGACAACCGTCAAGCGCTCGTCGTCTCGGAACTCCTGCACGAGCACGGGGTGGAGCACGCACTGAAGCGTTCGCTGCAGGACCGCCCTGTGCCGCACTGGGTCGCCGAATTGCTGCGTCGATCCGAGTCTCTGACTCTCACCGAGGCGCGCTTCCTGGAGCTGCTCGCGGCGATCCCATTGCCTTCGGGCGTGGAGCCCCAGCGCTGCTGGCGGTCGTTGCGTGCCGCAACTCGGCGCACCGGCCGCGGCAACGTCGACGTCGCCGCCGTGCGGCGCCTGGTGGCCGAGGGGCGTTTCCCCGACGAGCTAGGTGACCCCGAGACGGCTCGGTTGATCGTCTCGACTGTGCACCGGGCCAAGGGCCTGGAGTACGACCGGGTACTGCTGCTGTCACCTCCGTCCATCACCGAGTTGCAGAAGGCGCACGAGGATCTCGATGTGCCGGCCGAGGCACGGGCTCTCTACGTGGCCATGACGCGGACCCGCGAGGACCTGTACCACGTGACGGGCCCGGACACCGCCCGCATACGACGCCATCGCCCCACCAAACGCTGGTACCTGGGCGGCTGGAAAAATTATCAGCGCTACGGCATCCAGGCGACGTCCGGAGACATCCACCGTGAGGAGCCTCCCGGGTCGCACGACACGAACACGTCGGCTGCCGAGACACAGACCTATCTGCTGGAGCACATCAGGCCGGGCGACACGGTGGCGCTGCGGATGCGTCATCCGTTGCCCGTGGCACCGGACCAGAGCCCTCCGTACGACCTGGTCCACCGCGACCGGATCATCGGCGAGGCCTCGGAGCGCTTCCGCCGGGACCTGCACGCGGTGGAGACGATCTCGCGCTCGTGGAACGTGACATGGCCCGCCGAGATCGTCGGCCTGCGGGTGGACACGCTGGAGACGGTCGCAGGCAGCACGGCAGCCGGTGCCAACGCGGGGCTCGGCACCCACGGGGTGTGGATCGCCCCTCGGATCACCGGGATCGGAAAGTATCGACGCGGCGGAGGCGCCGGGGAGGAACAGGGATGACGCACGCGAGGAACCCGCACGGCGAGCACTACAGGGTCCGTGACGAACTGGTGGCCCGGCTCCGCCGCGAGCTTCTCGGACCGGAGGTCGAGGCCGGCGACGATCCGCACGAGGTGCTCACCCAGGACGCCCCGATCACCCGCTACCCGATCGGTGTGCTGTATCCGAGAGCCGCCGACCCCGAAACTCGCCAGGAGCAGCAGGGGCTCGCCGACGCGGAGGACGCTCTGGACGAGGCCCCTCAGCTCGGCACCCGAAGTTCCGAGGACGCCGGTGACTCCGTGGAGCCGCCCACCTCCGGTGACCGACGCCCGTCCGCCATGGGCCTGACGTTCGCCGTGGCGCCCGAGCTGTGCGCCGAGATCGTCGTCTCCGCGCGAGCCGCTGCCTACACCCCCGAGGACGCCGAAGGCCGACCGATGTCCGCTCGACGCGCCGAAGCACGGACCATCGGTGACCAACGCGAGCATTGGCGCCGCCGTGAACTGGAGCTGCCGGACACACATGTCGACATCACACGACCAGGTGTTCATGAAGAGGAGCTCGTTCCCGATGGAAAGGTGAAGCTGCACGTCCTCGTGCGGCGGACCGGTGCGTCCTCCGGCACTGTCACCGTCACGGTCACGGTCACTCTGATCAACGCAGAGGTCGTGAGCGAGCGCGACCTCCAGGACGCGTTCGCCCTGTTCCAGCCCGGCCTCCGAGTTCGGGCGGCCAACGGCGCGTCGGCCTTCGTAGAACGCCCGGCCGCTCTGTCCGCGGTCGATCCCGAACTGGCCACGAGCCGCTTGCTATACCGCCACGCCCCCACCTTCGCGGTGGGTCACGGATGCTCTGCCCACTGGGACTGGACGCCGCCACCGGTCGGTCTGACCGACATAAGGCCTGCCGCGATCAGCGAGATCCGATCCGAGTTCCTGCCCACGCACGAAGTGCTGCTGACGGACTCCAACCCGGAGATCGACAACTCGGCGCTCGGCATGCTCGGTCTCGCCGAGCGCCCCGACGCAGAGGTGCTTGCCGCGCTGCGCGGACTGGCCATCGGCTACAAGCAGTGGATCGAAGCCAAGACCGCGGAGGCAGCGGCGCTCACGGGAACCTCCTACGAGGAGCCTGCTCGCGTACAGCTCGATGACTGCCGCGAGGCACTGGACCGGATGCGCGGGGGGATCCGGCTCTTGGCGGACAAGCCGCAGGTCATGGAGGCCTTTCGGCTGGCCAACCGGGCCATGGCGGAGCAGCGTGCGCGCAGCGCCTGGGTGAAGGACGGCCGCACTGGTGAGCCGGATCTGTCGGCCCAGCGCTGGCGACCGTTCCAGATCGCGTTCATGCTGCTGTGTCTGAGCGGAATCGACGACCCGAACCATCCCGACCGCAAGGTCTCGGACCTGCTGTGGTTCCCCACGGGTGGTGGCAAGACCGAGGCCTACCTCGGCCTGATCGCCTTCACGACGTTCCTGCGCCGGCTGCGCCGCAAAGTCGATGGAGGAGGCGTCACCGTGCTAATGCGGTACACCCTGCGCTTGCTCACCCTTCAGCAGTTCGAGCGCGCCACGATCCTCATTTGCGCGATGGAGCGGATGCGCCGCAACGGCCCGGACCGACTGGGCGACGAGGGCATCTCGATCGGCATGTGGGTCGGCAAGTCGGCCACGCCGAACGACCTCGCGACGGCTGACAACAAGCTGGTCAAGCTCCGCGGAGGGCAGACCCTTCAGACGGAGAATCCGGTTCAGCTCCACGCCTGCCCCTGGTGCGGCACGGCCCTCGACGCCCACCACTACTTCGTGGATCAGGACGACGTCCGCATGGACGTGCGCTGCCCAGGCCCCGACTGCGACTTCGCCTCCGGTCTGCCGGTGCACCTGGTCGACGAGACCGTCTACAAGGCACGTCCGACCCTTGTCATCGCCACGGTCGACAAGTTCGCCTCCATGCCGTGGCGCAAGGAGACGGCTGCTCTGTTCAACCTGGACCGCAGGGATGACGCGACTCCACCACCCGAGCTGGTGGTCCAGGATGAACTCCACTTGATCTCCGGCCCGTTGGGCACGCTGACCGGCCTGTACGAGACGGCCGTCGATGCCCTTGCCGACCAGCCGAAGGTGATCGCCTCCACGGCAACCATTCGGCGCGCGGCCGAACAGGGGCGGCATCTCTTCGACCGGGACGTGCACCAGTTCCCCCCGGCAGGTCTGGACGCACGGGACTCGTGGTTCGCCGTGGAGACCGACCGTAGGATCAAGGCCAGTCGCCGATACGTGGGACTGCTAGCCCCCGGCACGAGCCAGTCGACCCTGCTCATCCGTACGTACGCCGCACTTCTCCACCAGGCCATGTGCACGGAGACCAGCGACGAGGTCCGTGACGCGTACTGGACACTGGTTGGCTACTTCAACAGCCTCCGCCTGCTGTCGGCCGCCGAGCTCCAGGTGAACGACGACGTCGAGGACTACCTGAGGCTCCTGGCCGACCGAGACGACACCGATGTGCGCCTCTCCAACCGATACTCGGAGCTGACGAGCCGGGTCGACGCGAGCCTGATCCCGGCCCGGCTCAAGGAGATCGAGAAGCGCTACCCGGACCCGGACGTCCGTGACGTCCTCCTGGCCACCAACATGATCGCCGTCGGCGTCGACGTCGATCGCCTCGGGCTCATGGCCGTGATGGGTCAGCCCCAGACAACTGCCGAGTACATCCAGGCCACGAGCCGTGTGGGCCGCGCGCATCCCGGCCTGGTCGCCGTCATGCTCAACTCGATGCGTCCTCGGGACCGCTCTCACTACGAAAGCTTCCTGCATTTCCATTCCGCGCTCTATCGCGAGGTGGAGTCGACGTCCGTGACACCGTTCTCCGCCCGGTCCCGCGACCGCGGTCTGCACGCCGTGGTGGTGGCCCTGGCCCGCATCCTCATCCCCGAGGCCCGTGAGGACGATGCCGCCGGCCGGATCGACACGTACGCGGATCGCCTGTCCGCGGAGATCAAGCCGTTGCTGACGAGCCGCGTGTCCAAGGTCTCCCCCGAGGAGCTGGAGGCCACCTCCGACGCCTTCGACGAATTCGTCGAGCGTTGGAAAAAGATGGCCGGCGCATACGGCGGACTGCTGTACGCGCCCCGCCGTGGCGATCCCACCCCCGCCTTGCTCAAGTCGTTCGACGATGAGTCCGAGGGCGCCGGCGCCTGGTCCACGTTGTGGAGCCTGCGAGACGTCGACGCCGAGTCCGCTCTCTTCATGGAGGCCTCCCGATGACCCCGCCCCCCGGACGACGCAGCCGTCGGACCCCCGGCACAGCGGCCGCACCGCGACTCGCCTTCCCCCGCCGCGGCTCGGTCCGCCGTTCTCAGATGATCACCACGTACGGCGTCGGATCGCTCATCGCCGTCGACAACGAATCGTTCATCGTCTCCGGCATCGACGAGGCCCACCGGAGCTGGTCCCTCGAAGAGGCCCCGACCATCCACGAGCACCGGCTCGCCCGCGTCCTGGGTGTGAGCAACTTCAGGCTGCCCCCGGCATCCGAGGACACCAGTAAGGACGGGGTCCGCGTCCGACGCTTCCCTCTGTGGCACTCGTGCCCGAAGTGTCAGTCCCTCCAGCATGTGCGTGGTTTCAACCCGCCCGTCGGCAAGAACGTCTGCACCGACTGCGACGACGAGCCGCTCGTGCCGTCCCGATTCGTCGTGGCCTGCAAGGACGGGCATCTGGACGACTTCCCGTACTGGAAGTGGCTGCACCGCAAGAATCGCGACGAAGGCGCGACGGGCCGCTGCGGCGGGCAGCTGGGTATGCGCTTCTCCGGGCAGAGCGCCTCGCTGCGCTCGATCCTCATCTCGTGCACCTGTGGTGTGCCGGAGGTGTCCATGGAGGGTGCCTTCCGCCGCTCGGCGCTGACCGACCTCGATGTGCGCTGCGAAGGCAGGCGCCCCTGGTTGGAGGGGGCACCTGCCGAGTTCTGCAAGCAAGCGCCACGTACGCTTCAGCGCGGTTCGTCGGCCGTCTGGCAGCCGGTGCTGAAGTCCGCGCTGTCCATCCCGCCGTGGAGCGACGGCCTCGCCGACAAACTGACGGACCACTGGGAGAATCTGCGCACGCTCGGAACCCGCGAGAAGATCGAGATCTATCTCATGGGGGCGTTCAAGGGCGACGACGCCGTCTCGGTCGACGCCGTCATGGAGCTGTTGGAGGCCGAGCAGGAGGAAGACCCGACCCCGGAGGGCGGCTCGGACACCCCTTCGGCCAGTCGATACCAGGCGCTGCGCCGCCAGGAGTACGAGCGACTCTGTTCGGGTAACGAGCTGCGGGACAAGGGGCGTGACGAGCAGTTCATCTGCGAGCCGCCGGTCTCGGACCCGGCCGCCCTCGATCCGTTCGGCGTCAGAAGTCCGATGCTGGTCAAGCGCCTCCGGGAGGTACGGGCGCTCAAGGCGTTCACTCGCGTCGCTGATCCGGAGTCGAGTTCCGAGGGGCACGAAGCGGCCCTGTCCCTGACTCCGACGGACTGGCTCCCGGCGATGGAGGTCCACGGCGAAGGCGTCTTCGTACGCCTCGACGAGGGCCTGTTGGACGAGTGGGCAGAGTCCGTCGCGGCTGCGGGCCGTGTGGATCTCATGCGCACCAACCACGAACGCATACTCAGGGAACGGTCCGCCGACGCCGCGGACGTGCCGCCCTCGCCTGCCACGCCCCGCATGGTGCTGCTGCACACCCTGGCGCATGTGCTGATCAACGAGTGGAGTCTGGACGCCGGCTATCCGGCAGGGGCACTGCGCGAGCGCCTGTACGCGGACGCCGGCATGTCCGGCTTCCTCATCTACACGGCGACCAGCGACTCCGCCGGCAGTCTCGGCGGCGTGGTGGCCCAGGGCGAGCCCGACCGCCTCGCCGAGGCGCTCAGCTCGGCGCTGAAACGCGCCTCCTGGTGCTCCGTCGATCCGCTGTGCATTGAGACAGGGTCCTCCGGTCCCGGTGGCACGAACCTGGCCGCCTGCCACGCCTGCGCGATGCTCCCCGAGACCAGCTGCGAGTACAACAACATCCTGCTCGACCGCGCACTGCTCGTCGGCACCCCGGATGATCCGCACTTGGGCTTCTTCTCGGAGATCCTGGCCGGCTGAGGTCTGGTGGGCGGCGACGGCCGAGACAATGGGCTTCAAGCGTCGTCCTCCGCCTCGAAGTGCGTCTGCGCCCGGTCCAGAGCCCCGTCCGGATCGCACCCGTGGGCCCGAAGCCAGAGGAGGAGGTCGGCGATCACATCGATCGCCGCTTCCTCCGCCACGGCAACGCTCAGCGGACCGCCGCGGCGGAACCCGACTTCACGGGTGGCCATGCAGAGCCCGAGCAGGGCCTCGGCCCGCTCCACGCTGTCACCACCCACGTGTCCGCCCGCAGAAACCAGGCCGGTCTTCAGCTCGCACCATGTGACCTTGGAGTCGTCGTGCAGCACGACGCCCCACCGATCCGCGATCGTGTTGACCAGCGCCATGCCACGCCCCGACTCATCGTCCGCTTGGACAGCGAGCAGGGTGGGCAGCGCTCTTGGGTCGGGATCCCGCACCTCGATACGCAACCTGGTGCCGTTCATGGAGAACGCGAGCGTGGTCGGCGTCTGGCTCCCCACGTGGCGGATCACGTTGGTGACGAGCTCAGACACACACAGCTGGGCCGCATCAGCGATCGCAGGCAGACCCCAGAGCTCCAGATGATGACGAACGACGCGGCGAAGGCCGGCCAACTCCCTCGCCTCCACGGGGAACGGCAACTCCCAGGTCTTGCGCACCACTCCGATCGTGCAGACACCCGTTTCCATGAACCCTCCCGAAAGTCACACGACAGCCTTGGGTAGCCGCTTCCCAACCCAGAGTGACAGTGAAACTCTCAAAATGGAACTCTCACTTCACCTCATCGGTAGCGCGGGACGGCGCTGCACGCCCCGGGCGCACGCCGGCTTGCCTCGGCACCACGTCGCGTGCAAGCTCGGACGGACCGACACGAGGGGCCCTGAACATGGCAGTTGGACCGACAACCCGTAGGCGGCAACTGGGTGCGGACCTGAGGCGACTGAGGGAGCGCAAGGGGCTCACTCTCGAAGAGGCGGGAGCGCGGGTCGGAATCTCGAAGGCGACCCTGAGCCGCTACGAGACGAAGGAAGGCACCGTCAAGTGGCCGGCCGTCGACGCCCTCTGCCGCGAGTACGGTGCCACGGTCCAGGAGCGGGAGACTCTGGTCGAGCTGGCCAAAGGAGCGAAGATCCAGGGGTGGTGGCGGTCCCTGGCTGACCCGATCCCCGAGTCCATGAATCTCATGCTCACGCTCGAGGACGAGGTCGTGCGCGAGGACCACTACGCGTGCATGTACGTCCCCGGGTTGCTTCAGACGCGCCCGTATGCGGAAGCCGTCCACCGGGCCTCGGAGATGCGGTGCAGCGAGTCGGAGATCGCGCACATGGTCGACATCCGCATGAAGCGCCAGGAGCTGTTGACCCGCGAAGATCCGCCGCACATCTGGGCAGTGATCGACGAGGCGGTGATCCGACGCGCGGTGGGTGGACGGGCGGCCATGCGCGAACAGCTGGAACTCCTGCTCTCGCTCACGGACTCGCCCCATGTCACTGTGCAGATACTGCCGTTCGCCAGCGGCGCACACGCCGCGGCCGTGGGGAGTTTCGTGGTTCTTGGAGGCCCTGCCCCCGAACTGGACGTCGTGTATGTGGACATCATCGGAGGTGGGCTCTTCATGGAAAAGCCCGAGGAACTCGAACGCTATAAGTTGGCGTTCGACTACTTGCGTGCTCAGGCGTTGGACATCCCCTCGTCGGTCGCGCTCCTCAACCGGGTCTGCAGGGAGTTGTAATGGATCGCGACGACCTTCACTGGTTCAAGTCCTCGTACAGCGGAGGAAGCGGAACCGAGTGTGTGGAGGCCGCCTGGATGCCTGTCGGCACTGCCGTACGCGACAGCAAGAACCCGTGCCGGTCTCATCTTTCTTTCTCCGGCCCTGCCTGGGAGAACTTCGTTGATGCAGTCATCGAGGGCCATCTGATGTGACCGGGGTGCCGGTCGCGTGGCGTGCGTCGGCGACCTCACCGGCGCCACTCTGCCTGGATGTGCCTGGGCGCGGGACGACCAAGCCGCGGCCGTCCGTCGGCATGATGGTCCGCAGCAGCCGCGGCCCGCAACAACCGACCGAGGAGTACGTGAGCCTGATGACCGTATTCGCGACGCCCCCGAGCACCAATACTGCACCCAGCCACGGCGACGGATGGTTCAAGAGCAGTTACAGCAACGGGTCCGGCGGTGAGTGCGTCGAGGTTCACTTGGCCGCGTACAGCGCCTCAGTACGGGATTCCAAGCACAAAGGTGGCCCTCAACTACGCATCAGCGCCCCAGTTTGGACTCACTTCGCTTCGGCGGTTCGCGAGCAGCGACTCGGCTAGCACTGTCATCCTCGGAGAGCCTGATGACCACAGACGCGACACCCCCGAGCGCCGACGACGACCCGGTGAGCGCGCCCGTGATCCTGAGCAACGAACCCGGGTCGTTCGCCTGGGGGGTCCTCGCCAAGCGGCACCCCGCGCTCATCCAGCAAGTCCGTGACGCCTTCCCCCTCGGGCCCGCGCAGCACAACGCGCTCGACGCGCTCCTCGAGGAGTCCGCCCACGGCGTCATCGAGCCGCTCGACGCGGGCGCCCACGATCGCGAGCGATGGGCGGCCTGGGGCCAGGGGCACTTCGGGCGGTCGTGGTTCGACGTGCCGTTCCTGTGGGCCGAGAGCTACTTCTACCGCAAACTCCTCGGCGCCCTCGGCTACTTCTCCCCCGGGCCCTGGCAGGGCATCGACCCCTTCGGCCCCTTCAAGGCGGCCGAGCTGCGCAGCGCGACGGTCGACGACGAACTCGCCGCCCTCGACGAGCTCGCCGGGCGGCCCGCTGACGTCCAGGCCGCGGCGTACCTGGGCGCGGCCCTGTGGGGCAACCGCGCCGACCTCGGCTTCGGTCTCGACTCCGGCGGCGCCGCTCAAACCGCGCGCGTCGACTCCCACCTCGTGGCCGACGACAGCGACGCTCTCTGGTCGCTGCTGCCGGTCGGCCGCGCCGCCACGGTGCACGTCGTCGCGGACAACGCGGGGCGGGAACTCATCCCCGATCTCGTACTCATCGACCACCTGCTCCACGCCGGGCGCGCCGCCGACGTCGTCCTGCACGTCAAGCCGTACCCGTACTACGTCTCCGACGCCACCATGGCGGACGTCGTCGACAGCCTGCGCCGGCTCATGAGCGCCCCGGCGACGGCGTACGCCTCAAAGATCGGGCAGCGCCTCTGGGCCGCGATGGCCGACGGGCGGCTCGAGGTCCGCGCGCACGGGTTCTTCTGCGCACCGTTCCCGTACAGCGCGATGCCCGACAGCTTGCGGGAGGAGTTCGCGGGGGCCACGGTGACCGTCCTGAAGGGCGACCTGAACTACCGTCGCCTCGTCGGCGACCAACTGTGGGAGCCGACAACGCCGTTCGCGGAGCGGACCGGTTTTTTCCCCGGGCCGGTGGCCACTCTGCGCACCCTGAAGTCCGACGTGATCGTCGGCCTGGAGCGGGTCGTTCTCGCCGCCCTCGAATCCAGCGGCAACGCATGGCGCACCAGCGGAACCCACGCCCTGATCCAGGTCAGCAGCGGCGGCGGCAGCAGCAGCTGAAATGCGGCATCGCTGGGCGGCACGACCCGGCGTACGGCCATCGACGACTCCTGTCAGGGCTGTCCGTGCTGTCAGTCGGACACGGCATCCTGCAGAGACGACCCCAACGACCCTGACCGGCATCGAGAACGCCCTGCGCGCGAGTTGGGCCGCCGACACCTGCTCGCCCGACGATCTGGAGCGCGCCGGCTGGAGCGGTGACAACCCGGCCCTGGGCCAGTGCGACGTCACGGCTCTGATCGTGAACGACCTGCTCGGCGGCGACCTCGTCGTCGGCGAGGTGCACCTGGACGGCAGGCAGCACGGCTACCACTGGTGGAACCGGCTGCCGGGCGGCCTCGAGATCGACCTCACGCGCGACCAGTTCCGGCTCGGTCAGACGGTCACGGCGGGCCGCACCGTCCGGAGGCCCGAGGGCCGGCCGCGGCGGCGCGGGGACGAGTACGAACTGCTGCGCAGGCGGGTCCTCGCGCGACTGGGCTGCGGCCTGCCCGTGCGGACGGGCGGCCAACGAGCCGACGCGTAGCGCCTGCGAAACGGGCGGGCACCCGGCAGTGGGGGCGGCGGCTGCTCGTCCCCACCTCAGCGGCACGCACATTTTCGTCACAACTTCTCCAACTCTGCCCACAACTCACTCACAGGAATGACATGCTCGGCCCCTCGTTTTCTGTTCAACAGCCTTGGGGGGCCAATGACAGCAAAAAGAGCTCGCGGACGGATCGTTCCGGCCGTCTGTGTCATGGGAATGGCCGCGGCACTGGTCGGGTGCGGCGGGGACGGGGGTGAGGATGCCAAGCCCCTTGCGACGGTGTCGAGCACTGCGGCCACACAGGAGCCGACACAGACGCCCTCGCCGAAGCCCGGACTGGCCCTCGTCGACGACGAGGAGAGCGCCGACGCCGGCAAGGAAATCGTGGTGGAGGTACTGGAGAACGACACGGCCACCCTCGGCGACGCGCCCTTCGCGCCGCTCGAGGACGTCTGGCAGGCCGAGGACTTCACGCTCACCGTCGACAGCCCCGCGAGCCACGGGACTGCCGAGGTCGACGGCACGAGCATCACCTACACACCCACCGCCGGGTACGGGGGCGAGGACGAATTCACCTATCGCGTCGAGGTGACGGGCAAGGACGCCGCGGAGGAGGCCTTGGCGGCCACCGCCGTCGTACGGATCACGGTCACAAGGCCCAAGCCCAAGCCGACCCCGACACCGACCCCCAAGGCCAAGCCCAGGGTCTCGTACGCCAACTGCGACGCCGTCCGCGCTGCCGGAGCCGCCCCGATCCACGAGGGGGACCCCGGGTTCGGGTCGCATCTCGACCGTGACGGGGACGGAGTGGGCTGCGAACCGTACAACGGCGGCAGTGGCGGCAGCAGCGGCGGCGGTACGACCGGAGGCGGGTCCGGCAGTGCGTACTACGCCAACTGCTCCGCCGCGCGGGCCGCCGGAGCCGCGCCCGTCCGCGTCGGGGATCCCGGATACGGGCGGCACCTGGACCGCGACGGGGACGGGGTCGGCTGCGAGTGAGCCCGGCCCGGCGGCCGGGGGGCTCAGCGGTAGTCGTCGGGGTGGTCAGCTCAGCCGCGGGAGGAGGGAGGGAACCCGCCGGTCACGCCTGCGACTTGATCAGCTTGCCGTCCGCCGCGATCACGAACCACTCGTCGTCCAGCCCTTGGCCGTTCACGTCGCCGGCAGTCACATCGCCCACGTAGTAGTAGAGCGGCCAGTCGCCGTAGACGGCCTGCTCCGCGCCCGCGCCGAGCTTGATCTCCTTCAGCAGCGACGAATCGACTCCCTCGCCCGCCGTCACGTCCTTGGCCGAGATGAGCGCGGGCCAGACGGCGATGCAGTCGGCGTCGCAGTTGGCTTGGCCCGGCTTGTCCTTGGTGAATCCGTAGAGGGTACGGCCCTGGTCGTCGACCAGGATCGTACCGAGATCCGACTCGGCCGTACGGACCGAGATCGAGGGCGCCGGCGCCTGCTTCGGCGGTGCGTCGGCGGCGGGCTCCTCGGCGTCGGGCTGCTCCTTCGGCGGCGCTTCGGCAGGCTGCTCGGCCGGTGCCTGCCGGTCCGCCGGCTGCTCGGCGGTGCCCGCGCCGTACGACGGGCCCGAGCCGTCCGAGTCCTCGCACGCGGTCGCGGTGAGCAGCGCCAGCGCCATCAGCGGGGCTGCGATCAAGGCCTTGGTCCGGGTGCTGGGCCGGTCGCTGGTCCGGGTGGTGCGCATGGTGTGATCCCTCGGCTTCCGGGGCGGGAGCGGGCGGTGCGTACGGCGGGAGGTACGGCCTCAACTGACCGGCTGTTCAACGGAATCCACGGTTTCTGCCATTGAACGAGGTGCGCGGGCGGCTCGTACAAGACCCCGACCGACCACGACCGGTCGGCCCCCAATGAGAGGTTCATTCGCAATGCACAAGCGCACTCTCGCCGTGCCGGCCGCCGCCCTCGTGCTGGCCGTGGCCGGTGTCGTCCCAGCCGTCGCACACGACAGTCACGGAGGGGGCCGAAGTAACGCGCAGACCGCTGCCTCCACGTTCACCAAACCCAGCCACGGACGCGCCGTCACCTTCGCCGCCGTCCTCACCGGCGCGCACGAGGTGCCCGACGAGACCGGGGCGGCGGTGAACGACCCCGACGGCAAGGCCGTCGCCCTGGTGCAGGTGAAGGGCGACCGGGTGGTGTTCGCGATGCAGTGGAAGGGGTTCGTACCGAGCCAGGGCCACATCCACGAGGGCGCCGCCGGGCAGAACGGCGACGTGAAGGTGCCGCTGTTCGGCAGCACGATGCCCGAGTCGCTGCACTCGGCGGCCGGGCACACGACCGTCACCGACGCCGCGCTCGCCAAGAGCATCGTCGAGCATCCGTCCGGGTTCTACATGAACCTGCACAGCGAGGAGTTCCCCGGCGGGGCGGTGCGCGGTCAGCTGAAGCAGCTGCACAAGAACATCAACCCGCTCCACATCATCAAGGGCGGCAAGCTGCGCGCCCTGGCCAACGGTGCCCAGGAAGTCGCCGACAACGACGCGACGAAGGTCAACGACCGCGATGGCAAGGCAGTGACGTTCCTGCATCCCAAGGGCACGAACGTCGACTTCTCCCTCGCTTGGGTCGACATCAAGGCGCCGAGTGCCGCACACGTCCACAAGGGCGACTTCGGCAAGAACGGCGACGTGGTGCTCGGCTTCTTCGACAAGCCGGTGCCCGAGGGACTGTTCGCCGTCTCCGGGCGGCTCGAGCACCAGAAGGCCGAGCTGGTGAACGAGATCCGCCACAACCCGTGGGGCTTCTACTCCAACATCCACACCGAGGAGTTCCCGGACGGGGCGGTCCGGGGCCAGCTCTTCCACTGATCGGGGCCGGTTCCGCCACTCGTCCGGGGCCGGCTCGGGCGCCGGTGCGGGTCGGTTCCTCCACCGGCACGAGCGGAACGAGGCCTCCGGAGCGAGCGGAACACGGCCGGGAACGAGCACCGTTCAGACTCGAATCGACGTGACAGCGAAAGAACGAAAGGCGACAGCGATGGCCAAGGTTCCCGCAGCAGCGGTGGCGGCAGGCGGACTCGTCGGCGGGTACGGAGTCGCCCGCTGGACCAGGCAGCGTCCCCTCGGCGGGGTCGCCCTCGCCGCCGCCGGGGCAGTGGCCGCCCGGCAATGGCATCAGGACGCGGGGCCCGGGGCAGCGGCGGCGCTGAGCGCCGCGTACGTCGCCGCGTTCGCCGGATCGCACCCGCTCGCCAAGAAGGTGGGCGCGTGGCCCGCGGTGTTCACGGTGGCCGCCGGAGTGGCGCTGGCCTCGTGGACGGTCACCCGGCGCAGCCACTGACCGGGGCGTGCCTCCCGGGACCGGGGCCGCGTCGGAGAAATCCGGATCGGGCTGAACACATCCGGCACACCGTACGTATTCCTCTACACCTCCCCATAGAGGCGCTGGGCGCGTGATCGTCAGGCAGGGACCTCACGCGCCCAGCGCATATCCGGCCCCTGCCCCGGGGCGCGCGCCCGGCTCAGTCACGGTCGACGGGGACTGCCCCGCCCTGGCGTCCGATCAGCCGGGGCAGTCCCGCGCGGTCGGACCCCACCTTGCGATAGATGCCCGACAGCAGACGCGTCACCATCTGGTCGTGCGCGCCCAGCTCCTCCGCTATCCGCGCGTCCGACCAGCCGCGCGCGGCCCACTCGGCCACCGTCCGCTCCTGCGCGGTGAGCGACTCCGTGGCCGCGGTGCGCAGTTGGAGCGGCCACAACCCGGCCGCGTCCAGCTCCTCCCTGGCCCGGGCCGCCAGCGCGTCCGCGCCGCACTGCACGGCCCCCTCAAGGCCGCGGTGCAGCCGCTCGCCCGCCTCCTTCCGGCGCCCGGCGCGGCGCAGGGCGATCCCGTGGTCCACCAGCGCGCACGCCAGGTCGTAGCTCGCGGGGGAACGCTCCAGGTGCTCGACGGCCTCGGCCAGCAAAGCGAGCCGTTCCGCGTCGCCGGCCACGGACGCCATCGTGTGCAGCGCCTGGCCGATGGCGGACTGGATGCCGAAACGGCGGGCCAGTTCCAGGCCTTCCGCGGCCAGGGCCTGGGCCCGTTCCGGTTTGTCCGTCGCCCGGGCCAGGTGCAGCCGCCAGGGGCACCAGGCGGGGTTGCGCATGCTGCGCGGTTCGAGCCGCAGGCCGACCCTGGCGAGTTCCTGCTCGGCCTCCCGGCGCCGGTCGAGAGCGAGCAGCAGCTCGCTGTAGACGGTCTGGGAGTCCGGGTAGACGACGGCGCTCGGCACCACGTCACCGTAGTTGTACGTGGAGGCGAGTCGGTGGGCCTCCGCGGTACGGCCACGGGCCAGCAGGATCTCGATGAGGATCCCGATGGCGAAGTACTGGGCGGGCACCATGTGGCCCACCCGGTCGGCGATCCGCAGTCCCGCGCGGACCAGGGTCTCGGCCTCGTCGAGGCGCCCGCGGCGGTAGCGGATGTAGCCGAGCAGGGTGAAGCCGAACGACAGATGGGCGCCGCGCCAACCCTTTCTCTCGCATTCGGCGATGCCCTTGTTGAAGAGCTCCTCGGCGCGCCCCGGCTGGTCGCAGTACATGAAGGTCAGGGCCACAAGGACCGGGACCTCGAACCCCCACTGCTCGTCGGTCCAGGCGAGGCCCTCGCCGAGCGCCTCCTCCGCGTAGTGCAGGGCGGTGGTGGCGGGCTCGCCGCGGACCATCGCGTCCCAGGCCCGCAGCCCCAGGATGTACCGCTCGGCGAGCCCGCGGCCGGTGAGGTGCTCGGCGAGCCGGGCCAGCCGTCGGGAGCGGGCCGGCGAGTCCTGTTCGTCCGCCCGGAAGGCGTTCCACATGAACTGCTCGGCCTGCATGTGCAGGCGGGTCCTGGCGTCGGAGGCTCCGCGGGCGGCTTCGGCGACCGTCTGTGCGGCCTCGGCCATCCGGTCGCAGTGGCCGAGGGCCTGGGCCAGCCGGTAGACGATCGCCTCGCGCAGGGCGGGGTCGAGGACCGGTTCGTCCAGTGCGGCCCGCAGATGGTTGACGGTGGTCGCCGGTTCGGTCAGCAGGGCGGAGCAGCCGAGTTCGAAGAGCACATCGGCTCGCTCGTCCAGCGCGGGCGGTTCGCGCAGCGCACGGGCGAGGCAGCGCCGGGCCGCCTCGGGGGCACCCGACCTGAGGTACTCGCGGGCGGCCTCGCGCAGCTGCCGCACGGCCCACGGGTCGCTCTCGGGGTGCATCTCCAGCAGGTGCCGGGCCACTGTGGTGACGCCCAGGCCCGCGCCCGAGACGACTGCGGCGGCCTGGCCGTGCATGGCGACCCGGAACGCGGCGGGTATGGCGCGGTAGACGGCGGTGGCGACCAGCGGGTGGAAGAACTCAAGCCGGTCGTCGTCGGGGGCGTCGGCCGGCGGATCGGCGAGGATCCGGGCCTCGCGCAGCCGGGCGGCGGCGTCGAAGGATTCGGCCTCGCCGAGTCCGCCGACGTTCGCGGCGAGGCTGCGGGAGGCCTCGGAGCCCAGCACGGCGGCGCTCCAGGCGAACCGGACGGCGGAGGTGCCGAGACGCTCCAGCCGTTCGATCAGTCCGCTGCCCTTCACCGCGGAGGCGAGTTCCCTCAGTTCGGGGACGTGGACGAGCTGCGGCTTGAGTCCGTGGTCGGCGACCTTGGCGGCGAGTTCGACGGTCTCGAAGGGGTTGCCTCCGGTGACGGCCCAGGTCTCGCGGCAGAATCCGTCCTCGGCCTCCTCCCCCAGCGCCTCCCGGACGAGGCGGCTGACCGCGCCCGGGGTGAGCGGGACCAGGTCGAACGGGTGGGAGCCGTGGCGTTCCGCGAGCCGGGCGAACGCGGCTGCGTCGACCGGCAGTTCGTCGGAGCGGTACGCCACGACGAGCAGCAGCGGCAGCTCGGTGACGCGCGGCGCGAAGCCGGTGAGCCAGGCCAGCGACTCGGCGTCGGCCCAGTGGGCGTCGTCGAGCATCACCACGAGGGGCGCGTGCTGGACGGCGAAGCGGGTGGCGATCCAGTCCAGTCCGTCGCGGACGCCCTGCGGGTCGGGCGTGCCGTCGCCGGCGCCCGCGACCAGGCCCATGGCGGGTGCGACGATGTCGTACCAACTGCCCAGGAGCTTGCGGTGCTCCTTCTCGGGGACCGCCGCCAGGAGCGGCTGGACGAGCTGGCGCACGACGTGGAAGGCCACGCCCTGCTCCTGCTCGCCCGCGCGTGCGAAGAGCACGGTGCAGCCCCGGGCCACGGCCCTGCGGCGCACTTCGGTCAGCAGGGTGGTCTTTCCGAGGCCGGCAGGGCCCGCGAACGCGAGCAGACCGCCGGCGCCGGGTGCGGGCGAACCGCCGGCGGACGCGCCGAGTTCGGTCAGCAGCACATCCACGGCGGCGAGTTCCGTGTCACGTTCCAGCAGCAGTCGGCGCGGTCGCCCCGGCCGGTCTCCCGAGTGGGCCACATCTGTTCCTTCGACCGTGAGTCGTCCGTGGGGTGGTGGTGCGTGAGCAGTTCGTACTGAGCAGTTCGTACTGAGTGGTTCGTGTGCGAACGGGTGATGCAGGGGTGGTTCCGGTGGAGTGGGTGGCGCGTGAGTGGTGCAGGTGGAGCGGGTAGCGCACGAGCGGTGGCGCGTACTCGCGAAGCGTACGCCCGCGAGGACGTTCCGTGACCCCTGAGGGATGTTATGACCACGAGGGGCCAGGTGGTCCGGTATCGCCGTACCAGCGCGCAGCAGGCCGCGCACTCCCCTCGGCACCCCAACTGCACCCGCGCGCATGCCGGTTGCCCCGGCGCCGCGTTTGTCCCCTCCTGCCCTAAACGCCTCAGAAGGAGGCGCACGAGAACGCGCCCCGCGCAAATTCGCGCCAATTCGCGTCGACCGAACACCCCCGCTGCGCCGGTGCTGCCCCTAGCCTCGTGGGCTGCGAGCAGACGTCGGACCTGCACCACCGACGGTGGGACACACCGTGAGACTCAGGGGGCACGTATGGCGACCGCGACGAACTCCGGCCATTCTCATGTTCCTTCGGATCCGACCCGGCGCACAGCGGCCATCAGGATTCCGTTCCCCGCGCGCCTGAACCCGCACGCCGAGCGGGCGCGGCGGCACACGATCCAGTGGATCCTGGAGAAGCGCCTGCTGACCGGGGACTCCGCGACGTCGGAGTACGACGCGCTGCGGCTGGAGCGCCTGATGGCGTACTTCTACCCCGACGCCACCGGCAGCGATCTCGAACTCGCCGCCGACTTCAACGCCTGGTTCTTCATCTTCGACGACCAGTTCGACGGCCGGCTGGGGATGCACCCGGTGGCCGTCGAGCAGCTGGTCGGATCGCTGGGACGGACCATGCGTGCGGGCTCCGCCCCGCACCCCTTTGATCCACCGCTCGTCCAGTCCTTCCAGGACATCTGGCTGCGGGCCACCGCGGGGAGGCCGGACCACTGGCGGCGCCGGTTCCGGGAGCACTGGCTGGCCTACATGGCCGCCCATCGAGGAGAGGCACTCAACCGGAACGCGGACCGGCTGCCCGCTCCGGAGCAGTTCCTCGAACTGAGGCGACACTCCATAGGGGTCCAGCCGTGCCTCGACTTCACCGAGCGGTGCGGCGGCTACACGCTGCCGGACGACCTGCACGGCTCCCAACCGCTGCGGGAGATGCGGGAGATCACCGCCGACGTGGTGATCTTCGTCAACGACATCGTTTCCCTCGTGAAGGAACTGGCGGTGGGGGACGTGAACAACAGCGTCGTCGTCCTGCGGGAGCAGAAGGGCTGCACCCTGGAGGAAGCCGTCGAGTTCACCGCCACGCTCGCCAACGAGCGGACCGCCCGCTTCACCGCGCTCGTCGCGTCCCTTCCCCGGACGCTGGGCGAGAGGCGCGTGCCGGCGGACGTGCGGGGGCACGTCGACCACTACGTGGAAGGGATGGCCCATCTGATGGCGGGGAACCTCGCCTGGTCGCTGGCGACCTCCCGGTACGACGAGCGGGGCATCGCCGCGGTGAGCGGCGGGCGCCGGCGCCCCTGGGCGAACCTCGTGGCGAATGCGGGTACGTCGGCCGAGGGGCTGCGGACCGAACCGGACGGTGCGGACGTGACGGCACAGAGTCTGGAACGGAACGGCTGAGGGCGGTCCGGCATCGCGCCGCGGTCAGGCCCGCCCGGGCCGCCGCACGATGCCGTGCCGGTCACGCGCCCAGCGCATGGGCGATCGTGTAGATGACCAGGCCGGCGAGGGCGCCGACCACCGTGCCGTTGATCCGGATGAACTGCAGATCGCGCCCGATGTGCGCCTCGATCTTGCGTGACGTGTGCTCCGCGTCCCAGCCGGCCACGGTCTCCGAGATGAGCGAGGTGATCTCGCTCCGGTACGTCGTCACCACGTACACCGCGGCGTCCTCCACCCAGCCGTCCACCTTCGCCTGGAGCCGGCTGTCCGTCGCAAGGCGCGAACCCAGCGACAGCAGGGAGGCGCGGGCCCGCAGGCGCAGTTCGCTGCGGTCGTCCTCCGCCGCCGAGATGATCATCGCGCGTACGGACGCCCAGGCCGACGCGATCACGTCCTGTACCTCGGAACGGGACAGCAGCTCCGACTTCATGCGCTCCACCCGGCCGCGCGTCTCCGTGTCCGACTGGAGGTCGGTGGCGAAGTCCCCGAGGAAGCGGTCGATCGCCCCGCGCGCCGGATGGCCGGGCATGTCGCGCATCTCGGTGACGAAGCGCAGCAGCTCCTTGTAGACGCGTTCGCCGACCTTCTTGTCCACGAAACGCGGCGTCCAGCCGGGGGCGCCGCCCTCGACCGCGTCCATCACCGAGTCGGAGTGCAGGACCAGCCAGTCGTGGGCGCGGTTGCAGATCAGGTCGACGGCCCGGTGGTGGGCGCCGTCGGCGACGACCTTCTCGAGCGTCTTTCCTATGCCGGGCGCGATCTCGGCGGCCTCCGCACGGCGGGTGATCGCCTCACCGACGACCGCCTGCACATCGGCGTCGCGCAGGACCGTCAGCGCACCGCGCAGGGCAGTGGACAGCTCGGCCGTGACCCGGTCGGCGTGGGCGGGCTCGGCCAGCCATGCGCCGAGCCGTCTGCCGATGCCGACGGAGCGCAGCCGGAGCCGTACGACGTCCGCGGACAGGAAGTTCTCACCGACGAACGAGCCGAGCGAGGCGCCGAGCTGGTCCTTCTTGTTGGGGATGATCGCGGTGTGCGGGATGGGGATACCGAGGGGGTGGCGGAAGAGGGCGGTGACGGCGAACCAGTCGGCGAGCGCACCGACCATGCCGGCCTCCGCGGCGGCGGCGACGTAACCGGCCCAGCCGCCGAGGCCCTCGTTCTTCGCCCAGGTGGCGAGGACGAAGATGAGCGCGACGAGCAGCAGCAGACCGGTCGCCGTGGCCTTCATGCGCCGCACGCCGCGGCGCTTCTCCTCGTCGGCCGCGGTGTACGCGAAGGGCGGCAGGGCCGCCGACGCGGCCGGCCGGCGCCGCACGCCGTCGACGCCGTCCGCGACGCTCGAGACGCCCGGCTGATCCCGTTCTGTACGTTCCATCCGCTCCACCCGTCCGCGACTGCGTCCGTACGCAATGTCCCTACCACTCGTCCCTACATCAGGTACTCCTGGGCGGCACATCGAGTTCCCGAGCCATGCCGGATGATGTGTCCATGAATAAGCGTCAGGGGTATGTGAACCTCGCTGCCCTCATGACCTCGGTTGCCCTGATATGCGGCGGTATCTACCTCGGCGTCGGAACCGTCAAGAAGCGCCCCGAAGTCCGTACACCCCCGGTCTCCACTCCCGAGTGGATCGGAACCTGGGCCGCCAGCCCCGTCGCAGCCGCGCCCGTCACCCACGCCCCCGGCGCGCCCAGCGGCCGCGAGGGCCGTTCCGTGCGGAACGTCGTCCACACCAGCGTCGGCGGCACCGCCGCCCGCGTCACGTTCTCCAACCTCTACGGCACCGAGCCGCTGCACCTCACCGGCGCGTCGCTCGCCTTGCGCGAGAACGGGAGCCCGGCCGCCATGACGGGCTCCCTGCGCCGGCTCACCTTCGACGGCGCGGCCGAGACGACCGTCGCACCCGGCGGGCGGGTCGTCAGCGACCCGGTCGAACTACGGATCCCGTACGACGGCGACCTGCTGATCTCCGTCCACACCCCCGCCCCCGGCGGACCGGTCACCAGCCACCCGCAGGCCCGCCAGACGTCGTACATCGCGGACGGCGACCATGCGCAGGAAGAAGCGGGCGACGCCTACACCTCGCAGACCCTCTCCTGGTACCACGTCACCGCGGTCGACGTCCTGACCTCGGAAGCACGCGGCGCGGTCGTCGCCATCGGCGACTCGATCACCGACGGCGTCTCCTCCACCGCCGACACCAACCGCCGCTGGCCCGACGTCCTCGCCGACCGGCTCGGCGGCCGCTACGGCGTGCTCAACCAGGGCATCAGCGGCAACCGGCTGCTCGAATACGGCCGCGGGGCCAGCACGCTGGAACGCTTCGACCGCGACGTGCTCGGCCGGTCCGGCGTCCGCACCGTCATCGTCGCGATCGGCATCAACGACGTGCTCCGCGCGCCGCAGGCGACCACCGCGGACAACGTGACCGCCGGGCTGCGGGAACTCGCCGACCGCGCGCACGCACGCGGACTGCGGGTGATCGGCTCGACCCTGCTGCCCTGCGGCGGGCTCGCCCGCTGCACCCCTGCCGTGGAGGCGGAGCGCCTCGAGATCAACGCGGCCGTCCGCTCGGGCGGGATCTTCGACGCGGTCGTCGACTTCGACCGGGCGCTGCGTGATCCGTATGCGCCAGGGCGGCTGAGGGCCGCGTACGACTCGGGGGATCATCTGCATCCGAGCGATGCGGGGTATGCACGGATGGGCGCGGCGGTGGACCTGGCGGTGCTGTAGCCCCCACCCCGCCCCTTCCCGAAACCGGGCTCCGCCCGGACCCGGCCCGCCCGACGGGCGGTGTTCCGGGGGCTCCGCCCCCGGGGCCCGCGCCTCGAACCCGCCCTACGGCCAGGCCGGCCGTGGGTGGGGGCATCTCCGCGGCGCCACGCCGCAGGGCGATGCGAGGACCCCGCGCGAAGCGCCGCACCGCGCCCAGGGTGGCCCGCTTCGGAAACCGACGCCGGCCCCCGCGCGAAGCGCCGCACCGGGTCCCCGGGGAACCCGGCAGCGCACCGATAGCCGGCGGTCGGCGGTCGGCGGTCCGACGCGAACGACCTCCGTACGCACAGCGACACCGGACCACTCGCGCGCAGCGCGCTACAGAACCCGGGCCCCCGCACGTGAAGCGGCGCCGAACCCCCGTGCGCAGCGCGCTACAGAACCCGGGCCCCCGCACGTGAAGCGGCGCCGAACCCCCGTGCGCAGCGCGCTACAGGGCCCGGCCCCGTACGTGAAGCGGCGCCGAACCCGCGGGAAGCGCCGGCCCGGGTCCCGGGCTGCCCAGGTCCGGGGCGGGCCGGGAACGGGAACAGACGCGCACGCCGACGCGACCGCGCCCCCCGGCGGCTTACGCCCCGTCGCCCAGTTGCTTGCCGCCATCGCCCTTCGACAGCTTCCGTTCCTGGCGCTCGAGCTTCAGGCGCTGCTTCTCCGCCCTCGTGCGCTTGCGCTCCACGCCGACCCCGCCCATCAGAGCCAGGCCCCTGACGATCACGCGCGGGGCCTCCGGGTCCGGTTCCGCCTCGACCCTGCCGTGTTCGTCGAAGCCGCCCATCAGGCCGATGCCCCTGACCTCGACGTTCAGACCGGGCGGCACGACGACCTGGACCCCGCCCATGATCGCGACACAGTCGATCACGGTCACAGGGTCCTCGAAACGCGCCTCCCGGAGGTCCAGTTCGCCCCCGCCCATCAGGGTGACCGCAGTGAACCTCCGGCCGATCGTCCAGGTCCCCCTGCGCCTGAACCCGCCCCAGAACGCGAAGGCGACCTTCGACGTCGCCGGGCCGCCCATGCGCTCCGTCCAAGCGCTCCTGGTCGACGCCACGGCCGGCGCGGCCGCGGCGGAGCCGGGCGCGGGCAGGTCCCGTACCAGCGGCTCCAGCTCGCCGTGCGTACGCGCGGTGTACGCCACGTCCAGGCGCTGTTCGAACTCGTCCATGTCGAGACGCCCCTCGGCGACCGCGTCCCGCAGCCGCTCGGCGACCCGCTCCCGTTCGGCATCGGAGGCACGCATCTCAGGAGGTTTACTCGTCATACCGTCAGCCTAATGCTGTGACCGGAAAGGTTTGCCGGAAAGCTCGCGGCGTCCGGTGCGGTGCATCGCAAGGCGGAGGATCTCCCGCGTACTGGATGTACTTGGGTGATGCGACAACGCAGCGAGGTGTCGTGCCGGGCGTCGCGAGCCGGTGAACCTTTCCGGTCACAGCACTGGCCAAACGGGCTGGTCAGACCGAGCGTTCCGCGTACATCTTGGCGATCACCGCTTCAATGTCCGGCTCCCGCACCGAGAGGTCCACCAACGGGTAGCGCTCGGCCAGCGCCGCCACGAGCGGCGCCGCCGACGCGGAGGCGGGGAAGGCCAGCCACTGCCTCGGGCCCTCCACCTTCAGCGTCCGCGCGGACTCCAGCTCGATCGGCGGCAGTTCCCGCTCGAGGTCCACCACCAGGGTCCGTTCGCTCTCCCCCACCTCGTGCAGCCCGGCGAGCGCGCCGTCGTACATCAGCCGCCCGTGGTCGATGACCATCACGCGTTTGCACAACTGCTCGATATCGGTCAGGTCGTGCGTGGTCAGCAGGACCGTCGTACCGCTCTCGGCGTTCAGGTCGCGCAGGAAGTCCCGCACCTTCGCTTTGGAGATCACGTCGAGCCCGATCGTGGGCTCGTCCAGATACAGCACCTCGGGATCGTGCAGCAGCGCGGCCGCGATGTCGCCGCGCATCCGCTGCCCCAGCGACAGCTGACGCACCGGCACCTCCAACAGCTCGCCCAGGTCGAGCATTTCGACGCAGCGGTCCAGGTTCTGCCGGAAGGTGGTGTCGGGGATGCGGTACATACGGTGCATCAGACGGTACGAGTCACGCAGCGGCAGGTCCCACCACAGCGTCGTGCGCTGCCCGAACACCACGCCGATCCGCTGGGCCAACCGGGTCCGCTCACGCGACGGATCGATACCGGCGACCCGGAGCCGGCCGCCGCTCGGGGTCAGGATGCCGGTCAGCATCTTGATGGTGGTGGACTTGCCGGCGCCGTTGGGGCCGATGTAGCCGACCATCTCGCCGCGCGGCACGGTGAAGCTGATCCCGTCCACCGCCCGCACCTGGTGCTTCTCCCTGCGCAGTCGGCCCACCTTGCGCCGTATGCCGAAGACCTTCTCCACACCCTCGAGTTCGATGAAATCCATGCCTCGCGCCTCCTCCCTTCAGTTGCCGGTACTGCAGTACGAACGGAGCCCGACCCGCCAGGCCAGCGCAGCGAGCCCGAGGCAGCCCGCGGCGACGACGGGCGGCAGCAGGGCGAACCAGTCGGGCAGGCCGAGCGGGTCCTCACGGCCCAGCACGTACAGCGACGGCATCCAGTTGACGAAGGCCAGCGGCACGACGAACGTCACCCCGCGCACCAGGTCCTTCGCGAAGATCGACGGCGGGTACTGAAGCAGCGTGTTCCCGCCGTACGTGAAGGAGCTCTGCACCTCGGCCGCGTCCTGCGCGAAGAACTGGAACGCCCCGCCGGCCACGAACACCGAAGCGAAGATCGCCCCGCCGCAGAGCAGCATCAACGGCACCATCGCCGCCTTCGCCACGGTCCACTCGATCTCGAGGGTCACCAGCGCGTAGCCCAGCACCAGCAGCCCCTGCGTGATCCGCCCGAGCCTGCGCAGCGCGAACCGGTCCGCGGCGACCTGCGCGAGCACCGGCACCGGCCGCACCAGCAGCGTGTCGAGCGTGCCGTCCCGTACCCGCCGCCCCAGCCGGTCCATCGAGCCCATCACCAGGTCGGCGAGACCGAAGGCGGTGCTGGTCGTGCCGTACAGGAACGCGATCTCCGGCAGCGAGTAGCCGCCCAGCGCGTCCACATGGGAGAACATCAGCAGGATCGTGAGGAAGTCGAACGCGGTGGCCGCGAAGTTCCCCAGTGTCGTCATCGCGAACGACACCCGGTACGCCATGGTCGAACGGACCCACATCGCCACGATCAGCCCGTACGCCCTGAGCGCCTCAGCCACCTTGGACCACCACCCTGCGGGTGGCGACCGACTGCAGCATCCGCCCGGCCGCCAGCAGCACGAGCGCCCAGCCGCCCTGGAAGGCGTACGCCTCGACCAGGCCCCAGCCCGCGCGCTTGCCGAGGAACACGTCCGCCGGGACCTGGAGCAGCGACGACCAGGGCAGTGCGCGCGCCACGTCGCCCAGCACGCCCGGGAAGAGGTTCAGCGGCAGCAGCATCCCCGAGAAGAAGAGGCCGGCCAGCCAGCACATCTGCATCACCCCGGCACCGTCCATCAGCCAGAAGGCGGACAGCGACACCAGAAAACGCACGGCGAAACTCACCACGACGCCGAGCGTCACGGACACCAGGAAGGCGACCCAGGTCAACGGCGAACCGGGCAGCGCCAGATCGAAGGCGAGCGCCCCCAGGATCATCGGCACGATGCCGCGCCCCAGCAGATGGAACGCCGCCCGCCCCAGGTCCCCCGCCAGCCACCACAGCTGCAGATCGGCCGGACGGTAGAGATCGATGGCGATGTCTCCCGTACGAATACGTTCGATCAGCTCGTCCTCGAAGCCGCCGCCCATCATGGCGCAGGTCATCAGCAGCGCCTGACCCAGCCACACATAGGTGAGCGCCTCCGACTGGTCGTAACCGCCGAGCCGCGGACGCTCGTCCCACAACGCTATATAGGTGTACGCCAGGATGAAGCCGAAAACGGTGTTGGTGAAAACCCCCGCCGCCGTCGCCACCCGGTACGTCGCATAGCGCCGGAACCCACCCGCTGCAACGACCGCGTACAGCCTCACAGCAGCTCCCCCCACGCGACCGTCCGGGCACCAAAGCGCCCGACCCTAGCCGACCCCGACTGGCCGCCGCGAGGGGATTTCCGGCACAAGATGTGACCGGATACGGGGGTTATTGGACCGAAAAGTGCAGTATGGGTGCCATGAGCGACGAGCCGCAGCAGCAGGACTGGACACCCCAGGACGCGACGGCAGCCGACCCGCCGGACGACGGGGACACGGGTACAGAGGACAAGGAACCCCAGGACGCGGATCCCGAGGCCCTGGAGCCCCCCAAGGACAAGAGCCCAGAGGACTCCGAGGCCCTGGAATCCGACCACGGGCCCGACGGCAAGGGCCCCGAGGACGACGACCCCGAAGACCTGCCCAAGGGGGAACCTGCGCCAACCGCGGCCTGCGCGGAGCACTCGGCCCGGAAGAAGGGCCGCAAGGCCCGCCCCGAGCGCACCGGATGGCGCCGCGCCGTCCCCACCTGGCGCGTCACGGTCGGCGCCCTGCTCGTCGCCTCACTGCTCGTCATGGGCGGCCTCGTCACCGGCTACCTGCTCGTCGACATCCCGCCGGCCAACGCCGCGGCCACCAAACAGACCAACGTCTACCTCTATGCGGACGGCACCCACATCGCCCGCGACGGCGACGTCAACCGCGAGAACGTCTCCCTCGACAAGATCCCCCTCGCCGTCCAGCATGCCGTGCTCGCCGCAGAGGACCGCGACTTCTACGACGCGCCCGCCATCGACCCCCTGGCGATGATGCGCGCCGCCTGGAACACCGTCACCGGAAAGGGCAAACAGTCCGGCTCCACCATCACCCAGCAGTACGTCAAGAACTACTACCTCGGCCAGGAACAGACCGTCACACGCAAGGTCAAGGAGTTCTTCATCGCGGTCAAACTCGGCCGCAACCAGAGCAAGAGCGAGATCCTCGAGGGCTACCTCAACACCAGCTACTTCGGCCGCAACGCCTACGGCATCCAGGCCGCCGCCCACGCCTACTACGGCAAGGACGTCCAGGACCTCGACGTCGCACAGGGCGCCTACCTCGCCTCGCTCCTCAACGCCCCCAACGCGTACGACATCACCACCCACCCCGAGAACAGGAAGGCGGCGGTCCGCCGCTGGAACTACGTACTCGGCGGCATGGTCAAGGAGAAGTGGCTCAGCTCCGAGGGCCGCACCGCCATGAGATTCCCGACGCCGCCGCCGGCCAAGCCCGTCAGTGGACTGTCCGGCCAGGGCGGATACATCGTCCAGGCCGTCAAGGAGTACCTCGAGCAGAACGGCATCCTCGACGAGAAGACCCTGGCCACCGGCGGCTACCGCATCACCACCACACTGCAGCGCCACAAGCAGGACGCCCTCATGGCGGCCGTCGACGACCGGGTGACCTCCAAACTCGACAGCGAACGCGAGGCCGACCGCGAGGTCCGTGTCGGCGGCGCCTCCATCGAACCGCGGACCGGCAAGGTCGTGGCCATGTACGGCGGCATCGACTACACCAAACAGTTCGTCAACAACGCCACCCGCCGCGACTACCAGGTCGGCTCCACGTTCAAACCGTTCGTCTTCGCCTCGGCCGTCGAGAACCACGCCACCACGCAGGACAACCACCCCATCAACCCCCACACCATCTACGTCGGCGACAGCAGGCGCCCGGTCCAGGGCTGGAACGGACCCCGCTACGCGCCCGAGAACGAGGACAACCGCTCCTACGGCCCCATCCCCGTCCGCGAGGCCACCGACAACTCCGTCAACGCGGTCTACGCGCAGATGGCCGTGGACGTGGGCCCCACGCGCGTCAAGCGGACCGCCATCGACCTCGGCCTGCCGAGGAACACCCCCGACCTGAGCCCCTCCCCCTCCATCGCCCTCGGCCCGGCCACCGCGAGCGTCCTCGACATGGCGGGCGCGTACGCCACCCTCGCCAACCACGGCAGGCACGCCAAGACCATGCTGGTCGAGAAGATCTCCAAGAACGGCAGCGACGTCGCCCTCCCCGGACCGAGCGCCCAACGGGCCATCAGCCGCGAGGCCGCCGACACCACCACCTCCGTCCTGCGCGGCGTCGTCGACGGCGGCACCGGCTCCGCCGCCCAGGCCGCGGGCCGCCCGGCCGCCGGCAAGACCGGCACCGCTGAGGAGGACAGGGCCGCCTGGTTCGCCGGATACACCCCCGAACTGGCAACCGTCATCGCCCTGATGGGCCAGAACCCGACCACCGGCGCACAGACATCGCTGTACGGGGCGCTCGGCCTCTCCCGGATGAACGGCGGCAGCGCGCCCGCCGAGATCTGGGGGCTGTACACGGGCACCGCCCTCGACGGCACAGAGGTCCAGGGCTTCGAACTCCGCCTGGCGCCGGGTGCGGACAAGCCCCCGCCGGGCCAGCGGGACCCGAGGGAGCCGGGCTCCGGCGACCCGAGCGACCCGTACCGGCCGCGCGACCCCGGCCGGCAGGTCGGCGGCGAGGACGGCAGCCCGTACGGCGGCGGCAGGGGCAACGGCAGCAGGCCCGGCACCGGACCGGTGACCGGAACCCCCACGGGACCGTCCGGAACACCGGCGCCACCGCCCGGCGCGCCGACCGTCCCCACCACGCCCGTCGCCCCCGGCACGCCCGTTACGCCCGTCACCCCCGTCACCCCCGGCACCCCCGTAGGCAGTCCGCCCGTGCCGCCCACGCCCGCGCAGCCGCAGCCCGCGCAGCCCGCGCCGACGGGTCCGAGCGGGCCGGGAGATGCGAGCGTGCCGACCGGTCCGAACGGGCCGGGAGATGCGAGCGTGCCGACCGGTCCGAACGGGCAGAGCGGCCGGCCTCAGTGACCCGAGGTCGCCTTCAGACCCACCACGGCGACCAGCAGCAGACAGACGAAGAAGATCCGGGCGGCGGTCACCGGCTCGTTCAGCACCAGCATGCCGACCACAGCCGCACCCGCCGCACCGATCCCGACCCACACGCCGTATGCCGTACCGATCGGCAGGGACTTCGCCGCGTACGACAGCAGCAGCATGCTCGCCACGATCCCCGCGCCCGTGAACACACTCGGCCACAGTCTGGTGAACCCGTCGGTGAACTTCATCCCGATCGACCAGCCCACCTCGAGCAGACCGGCGACAACAAGCAGAACCCAGGCCATGACAGGCACCTCCGGGACGCGGAAATCCGCGGACGACAACGGGGGTGCGTCGTCTTTTCCTACCCGGTACGGCGCGTCTCGTCGGGGGTCGATCCAACGTAGCAAAGCACGGGCTCGGGGCAGGCAAAAGGGCCGGTGACCTCGGCCACCAGCCCTACCCGTTGGAGTGCCGCTACAGATACAGCCCGGTCGAGTCCTCCGACCCCTGGAAGCGGTCCGCCGCCACCGCGTGCAGATCACGCTCACGCATCAGCACGTAGGCCACACCCCGCACCTCGACCTCGGCACGGTCCTCGGGGTCGTAGAGCACCCGGTCCCCGATCTCCACCGTCCGCACGTTCTGCCCGACCGCGACCACCTCGGCCCAGGCCAGCCGCCGGCCCACCGCCGCGGTCGCCGGGATGACGATGCCGCCGGTGGAGCGCCGCTCCCCCTCCGGGATGTCGGTCCTCACCAGCACACGGTCGTGCAGCATCCGGATGGGCAGCTTGTCGTGCTGAGTGTTCCGCTCATGGCTGTTGACGCTCACAGCTCGAACCTACCTGTCCAGGGCGTTCCCGTACTCCGCAGGGTCACAACCGGCGCCGTCGCGCCGACACCGCGAGGAGACCCACCAGTCCGACCGCCACCAGCGCCACCGGAACCAGGCGCTCGAGCCGCGGCGACCCGTCGTCGGAGACGAACTTCGCCTTCACGTCCGACACCGACCGGTTCACCGCCACGTACGCGCGACCGGCCGTCCGGTCCACACTCGAGGCGACCTTGGCCTTCGCGTCACCGATGACCGTCTTCGGGTGCATCCGCACACCGATCTCGTCGAGCGTATCGGCGAGCCGATCGCGCCTGCGGACGATGTCCGCCTCGATCTGCGCAGGGGTCCTGGCATCCGACACCGCGCTGCCTCCGTGGTCGTGTCCGGTTGTCCTTCGTCGACAGTCTGTCAGCTCGGCCGCGACCGCACCCGGCGGCACCCCCGTTACGCTCGACGCCGTACCCCGACGCCCATCGAGGAAGCACCGAGGAGAACCATGAGCGAGCGACTCCAGCCCGGCGACACCGCCCCCGCCTTCACCCTGCCCGACGCCGACGGCAACGAAGTCTCGCTCGCCGACCACAAGGGCCGCAAGGTGATCGTGTACTTCTACCCCGCCGCGCTGACGCCCGGCTGCACCAAGCAGGCCTGCGACTTCACCGACAACCTCGAGCTGCTGGCCGGCGCTGGCTACGACGTCATCGGCGTTTCGCCGGACAAGCCGGAAAAGCTCGCGAAGTTCCGCGAGAAGGAGGACCTCAAGATCACGCTCGTCGGCGACCCCTCCAAGGAGGTCCTCGAGGCATACGGTGCCTTCGGTGAGAAGAAGCTCTACGGCAAGACGGTGACGGGAGTGATCCGCTCCACGGTCGTCGTCGACGAGGACGGCAAGGTCGAGCGCGCGCTGTACAACGTCAAGGCGACCGGCCACGTCGCGAAGATCATCAAGGACCTCGGGATCTGACCTCGCCCAACCTCTACCCGCCACCTCACGCTGTGTGACCGAGGTCCCATTTCAGGTGGGACTTCGGTTTGCGGTCTCCGCCGTCAAGCAGACGATTTTCTTGGAGCAGGAGTCCAGGAAAGGAACCGACATGGCGGAAAGTGGCCAGGAGCCGACGGCCGATCCCGCAGCGGTCAAACGCCACCCCATCCTCTTTCGCACCATCAACCAGCGGAAGAACCGCAAGCTCCGGCGCACGGACATCACCGTCACCGACGAAGCGACGGTCAAGCGGGCGGTCAAGGCGGCCTCGCTGGGCAACGCCATGGAATGGTTCGACTTCGGTATCTACAGCTATCTGGCCGTCACCCTCGGCCATGTCTTCTTCCCCTCCGGCAACGACACGGTCCAGCTGCTCTCCTCCTTCGCGACCTTCGCGGTCGCCTTTCTCGTTCGCCCGCTCGGCGGAATGGTCTTCGGTCCGCTGGGCGACAAGATCGGCCG
The DNA here is from genome assembly GCF_055566095.1 of Streptomyces sp. NPDC027962. Lineage (NCBI taxonomy): Bacteria > Bacillati > Actinomycetota > Actinomycetes > Kitasatosporales > Streptomycetaceae > Streptomyces > Streptomyces sp. NPDC027962. Next base: position 29,448 of record NZ_JBVHTA010000009.1, on the reverse strand, counting down.
CAAGAAGGTACTCGCCGCCACGATGATCATGATGGCGATCGGGACGGGCGCCATCGGCCTCATCCCGTCGTACGCCACCATCGGCTTCTGGGCACCGGTCCTGCTGATCCTGTTCCGCCTCGTGCAGGGCTTCTCCACCGGCGGTGAGTACGGCGGCGCCTCCACCTTCATCGCCGAGTACGCCCCCGACAAGCGGCGCGGCTTCTTCGGCAGCTTCCTCGAGTTGGGCACGCTGGCCGGTTACGTCGGAGCGGCCGGCCTGGTCACGGTCCTCACCGCGTGGCTCGGCAGCGACACCATGGAGGCCTGGGGCTGGCGCCTGCCCTTCCTCGTCGCGGCCCCGCTGGGCCTCGTCGGCGTCTACCTGCGGCTGAAGCTCGACGAGACACCCGCCTTCCAGAAGCTCGAAGCGGAGTCCCCGCGCATCTCGGAGGCCGCCGACACCATCGAGACGACGGCCAAGGGCGACCTCGCCGACATCTTCCGCACGTACTGGCCGACGCTGATCCTGTGCATCGCCCTCGTCGGTGCGTACAACATCACCGACTACATGCTGCTGTCGTACATGCCGACGTACCTGTCCGACGAGCTCGGCTACAGCAAGACCGGCAGCCTGCTCGTCCTGGTCGGCGTCATGGTCTTCCTGATGCTGATCATCAACCAGGTGGGCCGCCTGAACGACCACTTCGGCCGCAAGCCGCTCCTGATGGCCGGAATGCTGGGCTTCCTGTTCCTGTCGGCGCCGGCGTTCGTACTGATCGGCCAGGGCAGCATCCCGGCGATGACGGCGGGCACGCTGATGCTCGGACTGTCCCTGGTCTGCCTGCTCGGCACGATGTCGGCGGCCCTGCCGGCCCTCTTCCCGACGCACGTCCGGTACGGCTCCCTGTCGGTCGGCTACAACATCTCCGCCTCCCTCTTCGGCGGAACCACCCCGCTCGTGATCACCGCTCTCATCAGCGTGACCGGCAACAACCTGATGCCGGCCTACTACTCGATGGCGGCGGCACTGGTCGGCGTGGTCGCGGTGGCATGCATGAAGGAGACCGCCCAGCGCCCCCTGGACGGCTCGCCGCCCTCGGTGTCCTCGAAGGAGGAGGCCGTGGAAATGGTCCTGGCGGCGGCGCCGGAGCCGAAGTTCTGACCGCTTCTCGACGGAACGGCCCGCCCCGGCAATCGGAGCGAACCGCTCCGCTTATCGGCGACAACTGCCCGATGAACGGTTCGCCACTCCGTACGAGACCGCGAACACGCGGCCGGAGCGCCCGCTGTGACACCGGACCGGCGCGGCACGGGAAGCCGATGACGCTCGCGGTCGACCACATCAACGGCGCCCGCGGCGATGACCGTCCGGAGAACCTCCGTGCACTGCGCCCCAACTGCCCTGCGATCACCGGCACATGGTGCCGCGGCGGGGCCCCCACCCTGCCGGGTCGGGCCAGTTGCGCGAGCCTGACGCCCATCCCGGTAGCATGACGGGTAGCTGGCGGCGGTGGTGCAATGGCGACACAGCAGACTTAGGATCTGTGGCCCGTGAAACGGCTTGAGGGTTCGAATCCCTCCCGCCGCACCTAAATGGCCTGCGAATCGAAGCATCGATTCGCAGGCCATTTCTTTCGGTCAGCCCAGCAGTTCCTTCACCACCGGCACCAGCGCCCGGAACGCCTTCCCCCGGTGGCTGATCGCGTTCTTCTCCTCCGGGGTCAGCTCCGCGCAGGTACGGGTCTCGCCCTCGGGCTGGAGGATCGGGTCGTAGCCGAAGCCGTTGGTGCCGTGCGGGGTGCGGCGGAGCGTGCCGGGCAGGCGGCCCTCGACAACGCGTTCCGTGCCGTCCGGGAGGGCGAGCGCCGCCGCGCAGGCGAAGTGGGCGGCGCGGTGGGCGGTGTCGACGTCGATCAGCTGGGCGAGCAGCAGCTCCAGGTTGGCCTGGTCGTCGCCGTGGCGGCCGGACCACCTCGCGGAGAAGATGCCGGGCGCGCCGCCGAGGACGTCGACGCAGAGGCCGGAGTCGTCGGCGACGGCGGGCAGACCGGTGGCCCTGGCGAGGGCGTGGGCCTTGAGGAGGGCGTTCTCGGCGAAGGTGACGCCGGTTTCCCTGACGTCGGGGATCTCCGGGTAGGCGTCCGCGCCGACGAGGTCGTGGATGAGCCCTGCGTCGGCGAGGATCGCCTTGAGTTCGGTGATCTTTCCGGCGTTGCGGGTGGCGAGGATCAGTCGGGTCATGCCCTTGATTATCCGGGCGTGCAGACCTTGCCGATTTCGGTGGCGGCGTCGGTGACCGGCCTGATGTCGGGGGTGGTGTCGCCGTTCTCGATGGCCTTGCGGACGGTTTCGACGCCGGCGCCGAGGTCGTCGACGGCCTTGCTGAGGTCGGCGTTGTCGGTCTTGTCGCCGAGGTTCTTCAGTTCGCGGTCGATGGCGTCGAGCGATTCCTGGGCCTGTGTCAGGTCGTTGGTGCCGGTGGCGACGGCGTCCTGGAGGTTGCCGACGCTGGTGGCTATCGAGTCGGCGGTCTCGACGCACTCGAGCGCCTTGTCGAGGGCGCCGCAGCCGACGGCCGCGGGCAGGATCAGGGCAGCGGTGGCGATGGTGAGTGCGATGCGGCGGCGCGCAGTCATTCGGTACGGTCCTCCCCGGATACGGACGGGCGCACGGTTCGGCCCGTGCGCCCGTATCAGTGACGACGCCCACTGAGGGCTTCTTGGTTGCTTCTTTACCCGAGGCTTTGCCCGAGAGCCTTGACCGCGGCTTCGCCCGAGGGCATTGGCCGAGGGCCTTGACCGAGGACCTTAACCGAGGGCTTCGACCTGGAGGGCGGCGAGGTCGGCGCAGCCGCCGGTGGCGAGGTCGAGGAGGGCGTTGAGCTCCTTGCGGTCGAAGGGCTCGGCCTCCGCGGTGCCCTGGACTTCGACGAAGCGGCCGTCGCCGGTGCAGACGACGTTCATGTCGGTCTCGGCGCGGACGTCCTCTTCGTAGCAGAGGTCGAGGAGGGGTGTGCCGTCGACGATGCCGACGCTGACGGCGGCGACGGTGCCGGTGAGGGGCTTGCGGCCGGCCTTGATCAGCTTCTTGCCCTGGGCCCAGGTGACGGCGTCGGCGAGGGCGACGTAGGCGCCGGTGATGGCGGCGGTGCGGGTGCCGCCGTCGGCCTGGAGGACGTCACAGTCGAGGACGATGGTGTTCTCGCCGAGGGCCTTGTAGTCGATCACGGCGCGCAGGGAGCGGCCGATGAGCCGGCTGATCTCGTGGGTGCGGCCGCCGATCTTGCCGCGTACGGATTCGCGGTCGCCGCGGGTGTTGGTGGAGCGGGGCAGCATCGAGTATTCGGAGGTGACCCAGCCTTCGCCGCTGCCCTTGCGCCAGCGGGGGACGCCTTCGGTGAAGGAGGCGGTGCAGAAGACCTTGGTGTCTCCGAAGGAGATGAGGACGGAGCCCTCGGCGTGCTTGCTCCATCCGCGTTCGATGGTGACCGGGCGGAGCTGTTCGGGGGTGCGGCCGTCGATTCGAGACATGGTGCGAGCCTATCGGCACACGGGTGAGGGGCCTGTTCCGGTCGATCGGAATCAGGCCCCTCGGGGCGCGACGGCCGGCGGGGCAGCGTCAGCTCACATCATGTCTTCGATGTCGGCGGCGATGGGGTCGGCGTCGGTGCCGATGACGACCTGGATCGCGCTGCCCATCTTGACGACTCCGTGCGCTCCGGCGGCCTTGAGGGCGGCTTCGTCGACGAGGCCGGGGTCGGAGACCTCGGTGCGGAGGCGGGTGATGCAGCCCTCGATCTCCTCGATGTTGTCGATTCCGCCGAGCCCGGCGACGATCTTCTCAGCCTTGCTGGCCATGTCTTTCTCCCTGCGTTCGGAGCGTTGAGCGCTGTCGCCGCCCACCGCCTCAGCCCACCGTAGGTCTGGTTTGTCACCGTAACGCACGGTTGGCCCATCTTCACGGGCGAGTAACCGTCTTGTAGCCAAAGATGACGATCACCGGTGCCGCGTCTCGCGACCGGCCCCCGGGGACCGTATCGCAACTGGTCTACACCAGTCTGCAACACCCGTCGAACCAGGCCTGTTCCGGGAGGACCGATGAGCGCCGAGAGCGCGGCCCCGCCGCGGAAGAAGTGGTGGAACGGACTCTTCCAGGGCCTCCAGAAGATCGGCCGAAGCCTCCAGCTGCCGGTCGCCGTCCTCCCCGCGGCCGGTCTGCTGGTCAGCCTCGGCAATCTCTTCGACGCCACGCTGGACGGGCCGTTCTGGGACAGGACTTCCGAGGTCCTGATCAAGGGCGGGGGCGGCATCCTCGACGGCAGTCTCGGCCTTCCCCTGCTTTTCTGCATCGGCGTCGCGATCGGCTTCGCGAAGAAGGCCGACGGCTCAACCGCCCTCGCCGCGGTCGCCGGGTTCCTCGTCTACTACAACGTCCTCAGGGCCTTCCCGGTCGACGGCACGGTGACGGAGGCGATGCCGGACGGTACCCCGCAGAACCCGGGGGTGCTCGGCGGCATCCTGATCGGCCTGCTGACGGCCGTGGTCTGGCAGCGCTACCACCGCACCAGGCTGGTCGACTGGCTGGGCTTCTTCAACGGCCGGCGGCTGGTCCCGATCATCATGGCGTTCCTGTGCTGCGTTCTGGGGGTGCTGTTCGGCCTGCTGTGGGATCCGATCGGTGACGCGCTGACCGTCTTCTCGAAGCGGCTGATCGACCTGGGCGCGTGGGGCGCGGGCATCTTCGGCCTCGCCAACAGGCTGCTGATCCCGATCGGCATGCACCAGTTCCTGAACACGTTCTTCTGGTTCCAGGCGGGCGAGTACGACGACGACGGCACGGTCGTGCAGGGGGACCTGACGCGCTTCTTCGCGGGCGACCCGGACGCCGGGCTGTTCATGTCGGGCTTCTTCCCGATCATGATGTTCGGTCTTCCGGCCGCCGCCCTGGCCATCACCCACTGCGCCCGCCCCGAGCACCGCAAACGGGTCGCGGGGCTGATGTTCTCGGTCGGTCTGACGTCGTTCGTGACCGGGGTGACGGAGCCCATCGAGTTCTCGTTCATGTTCGTGGCGCCACTGCTGTACGGGCTGCACGCGGTGCTCACGGGCGCGTCGATGGCCATCACCTGGGCGCTGGGGGTGCATGCGGGTTTCAGCTTCTCCGCAGGCCTGATCGACTACGTCGTCAACTGGCACCTGGACACGAAGCCGTGGCTGATCCTGCCGATCGGCGCCTGTTTCGCGGTGGTCTACTACGTACTCTTCCGCACAGCGATCACTTTGTTCAACATTCCTACACCCGGTCGCGAGCCGGAGGAGATCCAGCAGGAGATGGAGCGCGACGCCACGAAGTAGGAGCTCCCCCCTGGCAGGCAAGCGCCTCCGAGCCGTTCGGGCCCGGAGGCCTTTGCCTGCATTGACCTGATCGTTATACGCCCCCGGAAATTCGCAGGTTCCTTATCCAACCCTCACCGTGCTACAACAGGTCTACACCACTCAGTGGTGTAGACCATGCGGTCCAGACCACGGACGCATTTCCCCTTTGAGTCGCCGCCCTCCCCCGTTGTCTGTCCTCTGGCGGCGCCTTGCCCACTGGAGGATGTTGATGACCACGGCCAGCGCCACCCCCGGCGCGGACAAGAAGAAGACGGGCGCGGGTGCGATGGCTGTCATGCAGCGCATCGGCCGCAGCCTGATGCTGCCCGTCGCCGTGCTGCCCGCCGCCGCGCTGCTGGTGCGCTTCGGCCAGCCCGACATGCTCGGCAAGGAGTCGTTCCCGGAGTTCATCACCAAGATCGCCGGTTACATGGCGGCCGGTGGCGGCGCCCTGCTCGACAACATGCCGCTGCTGTTCGCCGTCGGCATCGCGATCGGCTTCGCCAAGAAGTCGGACGGCTCCACCGCGCTCGCCGCGGTGACCGGATACCTGGTCTTCAAGAACGTCCTGGCCCAGTTCACGGACAGCAATCTGCCGAAGGTCGCCGCCGTCGCCGACGGCAAGATCGTCATGAACGAGGCCCCGGTCAACGCCGGTGTGCTCGGCGGTGTGGTCATGGGCGTCGTCGTGGCGCTGCTCTACCAGCGCTTCTACCGCACCAAGCTGCCGGACTGGGCGGGCTTCTTCGGCGGCCGCCGGCTCGTCCCGATCCTCTCGGCCTTCGCGGGCCTGGTCATCGGCATCCTCTTCGGCCTGATCTGGCCCTGGCTCGGCACCGGTCTGCACAACCTCGGTGAATGGCTGGTCGGCTCCGGCGCGGTGGGCGCGGGCATCTTCGGCGTCGCCAACCGTGCGCTGATCCCGGTCGGCATGCACCACCTGCTGAACTCCTTCCCGTGGTTCCAGGCCGGCACCTACGAGGGCAAGAGCGGCGACATAGCCCGCTTCCTCGCCGGTGACCCGTCGGCCGGCCAGTTCATGACCGGCTTCTTCCCGATCATGATGTTCGCGCTGCCCGCGGCGTGCCTCGCGATCGTCCACTGCGCCCGCCCCGAGCGCCGCAAGGTCGTCGGCGGCATGATGTTCTCTCTCGCGCTCACCTCGTTCGTCACCGGTGTCACCGAGCCGATCGAGTTCACGTTCATGTTCATCGCGCCGGTGCTGTACGCGGTCCACGCGGTACTGACCGGTGTCTCCATGGCCCTGACCTGGGCTCTCGGAATGAAGGACGGCTTCGGCTTCTCGGCCGGTGCGGTGGACTTCTTCCTGAACCTGGGCATCGCGTCCAACCCTTGGGGTCTCGCCCTCGTGGGTCTGTGCTTCGCGGCGGTCTACTACGCGGTGTTCCGCTTCGCGATCACCAAGTTCAACCTCCCCACGCCGGGCCGCGAGTCCGACGAGGAGCTCGCCGAGCTGCAGAAGGCCGAGGCGAAGTAAGCCGCAGGCCAGACGCCGGGGCCCCCGTCCTGTGGTTCACAGGACGGGGGCCCCGGCCTTTCGGCACGTACGCGCCCGGGCGGGCGAGCGGTCAGATCTCGTAGACCGCGCCCGGATGGGCGACCTCCGTCGGACCGCCGTACACGGCCCTGGCGTCCGCCAGGGTCCGCTCGGGGTCCGTCCACGGCGGGATGTGGGTGAGGACCAGCCGGCCCGCGTTCGCGCGCCGCGCGTACGCGCCCGCCTCACGGCCGTTGAGGTGGAGGTCCGGGATGTCCTCCTTGCCGTGCGTGAAGGACGCCTCGCACAGGAACAGGTCCGCGCCCCGTGCGAGATCGTCGAGTCCGTCGCACACGCCGGTGTCGCCGGAGTACGTCAGCGTCCTGCCGCCGTGCTCGAGCCGGATGCCGTACGCCTCCACGGGGTGGGCCAGCTTCTCCGTCCGTACGGAGAACGGGCCGATCTCGAAGTGGCCCGGCTTCAGCGTGTGGAAGTCGAACACCTCGCTCATGGAGGAGGCGGAGGGGGTGTCGGCGTACGCCGTGGTCAGCCGCTGTTCGGTGCCCTCGGGGCCGTGGACCGGGATGGGGGCGCAGCGGCCGCCGTCGTGGCGGTAGTAGCGGGCGACGAAGTACCCGCACATGTCGATGCAGTGGTCCGCGTGGAGGTGGCTGAGGAAGATGGCGTCGAGGTCGTAGAGACCGCAGTGTCGCTGCAACTCGCCGAGGGCGCCGTTGCCCATGTCGAGGAGCAGCCGGAAGCCGTCGGCCTCTACGAGGTAGCTCGAGCAGGCCGATTCCGCGGACGGGAACGACCCGGAGCAGCCGACGACGGTGAGCTTCATGGAGCTGGAACCTCCGTTGACGGGGAGGGCTGAGGGAAGGTCGTGCGGTCCGTCGAGCGTAAGGCGCGAAAGGGCTGGTCGCTCCTCAGCCGCCCCGTGTTGTGGGTAACGTCACCCCCCGTCCCCGGGTCGGGACGAGGGGTGACATCGCCTGGTTCGTGTGAAGTTATGACCGCTCGCGGCGGAGCACCGGAGGCTCCTGCGGCAACCGTCCGGCGTCACGGCGCGGGCTGGGGTCCCTAGGGCGTGTTTCGAAAGTCCCGCCTGGCCCACGACGCCTGGCACGCACACTCGCTGCGTTGTCGGAGTCATCCAGGTACGTCCAGTACGAGGATGATCCTCCGCCTTGCGATTGCACGCACCAGACGCCGCGGGCCCCGCCCTGCGGGCGGACGACGCTACTTTCGAAACACGCCCTAGGCCCAGAGCTGGCCCTGCAGTGTCTCGATCGCCGCCTCCGTCGTCTCCGCCGTGTAGACGCCTGTCGACAGGTACTTCCAACCGCCGTCGGCCACCACGAAGACGATGTCCGCCGATTCCCCGGCCTTGACGGCCTTCTTGCCGACGCCGATCGCGGCGTGGAGGGCCGCGCCCGCGGAGACGCCCGCGAAGATGCCCTCCTGCTGGAGGAGTTCGCGGGTGCGGGTGACCGCGTCGGCGGAGCCGACCGAGAAGCGGCTGGTGAGGACCGAGGCGTCGTACAGCTCGGGGACGAAGCCCTCGTCGAGGTTGCGCAGGCCGTAGACGAGGTCGTCGTACCGCGGCTCGGCCGCGACGATCTTGACGTCCGGCTTCTGCTCGCGCAGGTAGCGGCCGACGCCCATGAGGGTGCCCGTCGTGCCGAGTCCCGCCACGAAGTGGGTGATGGACGGGAGGTCGGCGAGGATCTCGGGGCCGGTGGTGGCGTAGTGCGCGCCCGTGTTTCCGGGGTTGCCGTACTGGTAGAGCATCACCCAGGTCGGGTTCTGCTCCGCGATCTCCTTGGCCACGCGTACGGCCGTGTTGGAGCCGCCCGCCGCGGGGGACGAGATGATCTCGGCGCCCCACATCTTGAGCAGGTCCCTGCGCTCCTGCGACGTGTTCTCCGGCATGACGCACACGATGCGGTAGCCCTTGAGCTTGGCCGCCATCGCCAGCGAGATGCCGGTGTTGCCGCTGGTGGGCTCGAGGATGGTGCAGCCCGGGGTGAGGCGGCCGTCCTTCTCCGCCTGCTCGACCATGTGGAGCGCGGGGCGATCCTTGATCGAGCCGGTGGGGTTGCGGTCCTCGAGCTTGGCCCAGATGCGGACGTCGTCGGAGGGGGACAGTCGCGGGAGCCGGACCAGGGGCGTGTTGCCGACGGCCGCGAGGGGGGAGTCGTATCGCATCAGCGATCAGACCATGCCGCCGGCGACGGCCGGCAGGATCGTGACGTTGTCGCCGTCGGCGAGCTTGGTGGAGATGCCGTCCAGGAAGCGGACGTCCTCGTCGTTCAGGTAGACGTTGACGAAGCGGCGCAGCTGGTCGCCGTCGACGATGCGCTCCTGGATGCCGTTGTGGCGGGTCTCGAGGTCGGCGAAGAGCTCGGCGAGGTTGTCCCCGTTGCCCTCGACGGCCTTGGCGCCGTCGGTGTAGGGGCGGAGGATGGTCGGGATGCGGACCTCGATGGCCATGGCGTGGGCTCCTGTTGTGGAAGGTGACGTAGGGGCGCGCGGCTGTGGCCCCCGCGCAAGGGGGTGGTGCTGGCTGAGGTGCGCTGGGCTGTCAGGCCGCGGCGCGGGCCGTACACATCGCGCTGGCGAGGCGGCACAGGTCGACGTGCAGCCGCGCCACGAGCAGCAGGGTGCTCGGCGTCTTGTCGCTCACGTCATGGGGAACCATGCGGTCATCGTATCGATTCCCGGTCCGGATCCCGGAGTGTGATCTCGCATTCTGGACACCAGCGGCTCACTATCCGGGCAGGAGGCGGACAAGCGGTGGCCGGAGGGCCGACGGGAGGGCCGCCTGGCTCCGGGGACGTCGGCGGGCAACTGCGGCGTCAGGACGTCGCCCGGCCTTTGGAGGTGACCGCCCTGACGCCTTCAGCGGGCCTCAGTAGGCCGCGACGACCTGCACGTCCTCTTCGGTGATCTCGCCGTCCACGATGCGGAACGAGCGGAACTGGAAGGGGCCCGCACCGTCGGTGTCCGCCGTCGAGACCAGGACGTAGTGGGCGCCGGGCTCGTTGGCGTAGCTGATGTCGGTGCGGGAGGGGTACGCCTCGGTCGCGGTGTGCGAGTGGTAGATGATCACCGGCTCCTCGTCGCGGTCGTCGAGCTCGCGGTAGAGCTTGAGAAGGTCCCCGGAGTCGAACTCGTAGAACGTGGGCGAGCGGGCAGCGTTCAGCATGGGGATGAAGCGCTCGGGGCGGCCGGAGCCCTCCGGTCCGGCGACGACGCCGCAGGCCTCGTCGGGGTGGTCCTCGCGGGCGTGGGCGACGATCTGGTCGAAGAGGGCCTGGGTGATGGTCAGCATGAGCGACAGGATAGGCAGACGGCCTCCGGATACGAGCTCCGGAGGCCATCGGTTGAGACGGGTATCGCCGCCGGGATCAGTCGGACCGGGTGGCGTACTCGCGCGGGGCGCGGTCGGCGATCTGCGGGGTCTTCCGCTTCAGCATCTGCCAGCCGACGGCCAGGCCCAGGGCCCAGACGGCTGCCACGTACAGCGAGATCCGGCCGGCCTCGTCGAGCGCGACCATGCAGGTCACGACGACCAGGAAGAGCAGGGCGACCCAGCTGAAGAGCGCACCGCCGGGAGCGGGGAAGGACGAGGCGCGCAGCCGTCCGGCGTCGACGGCCGAGCGGTAGCGGATGTGGCTGACGAGGATCATCATCCAGGTCCAGATGCCGGCGGCCGTGGCGACGGACACGACGTATCCGAACGCCTTCTCCGGGACGAGGTAGTTGAGGACCACGCCGATGCCCATCAGGGCGACGGAGACGGCGATGCCGACGGCGGGGGTGCGCCGGGCGTTGAGCGTGCCGAGCGCCTTGGGGGCTTCGCCGTTGGCGGCGAGGTCGCGCAGCATTCGGCCGGTGGAGTACATGCCGGAGTTGCAGGACGACAGCGCCGCGGTGAGCACCACGAAGTTGACGATGCCCGCGGCGAGCGGGATGCCGATCTTCTCGAAGGCGTGGACGAACGGGCTCACGCCTGCGGAGAACTCGGTCCACTTCACGACGGACAGGATCACGACCAGGGCGCCGACGTAGAAGATGATGATGCGCCAGGGCAGCGTGTTGATCGCCTTGGGAAGGGTCTTCTCCGGGTTCTCGGACTCGCCGGCGGTCACGCCCACGAGCTCGACGGCGAGGTAGGCGAACATGACGCCCTGCAGGGTCATCAGGCTGGAGCCGATGCCGTTGGGGAAGATCCCGTCGTAGGACCAGAGGTTGGAGACCGAGGCGGTGTCACCGGCGTCGGAGAAACCGAGGGTGAGGACGCCGAGACCGATCACGATCATGCCGATGATCGCGGTGACCTTGATCATCGAGAACCAGAACTCGACCTCGCCGAAGATCTTCACAGAGATCAGGTTGACGCCGAAGAGCACCACCAGGAAGACCAGGGCGCTGACCCACTGCGGGATGTCGGGGAACCAGAAGTGGATGTAGATGGCGGCGGCCGTCAGCTCGGCCATGCCGGTGACGATCCACATCAGCCAATACGTCCAGCCGGTGACGTAACCGAAGAACGGGCCGAGGAACTCCCGGGCGTACTCGGCGAAGGAGCCGGAGACGGGCCGGTAGAGGAGCAGCTCGCCGAGGGCCCGCATGATGAAGAAGATGACGACACCCGCGAGGGCGTACATCAGGATGATGCTGGGTCCGGCCTTGGCGATGTTCGCCCCGGCGCCCATGAACAGGCCCACGCCGATGGCCCCGCCGATGGCGATCATCTGGACCTGGCGGCTCCCGAGTCCACGCTCGTAGCCCTCTTGCGAAGTGTTGCCCCCGGCCTCGCCGCCGGTGTGCTTGTCGACCTGCACCGAGGTCATGGTGATGTGCCTTTCTCCATGCCGATCCGCGCCCGCCGCGTCGCGCGACTGCGGATCAGATCGTGATCCCCCCGGATGTGGATGGAGTGCCACCGGCGGTCTGCCGACTGAAGCGCACTCGGGAAACAGGGGTGACGTCCCCGAGCGATCATGAAGATCTATCACGGCCGCAGCAGTGACCCCCTATGGCAGAAGTGGCCCACACCACAGGGAAAAGCGGACAAAAAACACGCAGAGCAAGGAACGGGTACGCCCGATTTGACGGGACCGTTACCCGGATTTGAGCGTCCGCTGAGCGAACGGGAGCGACAGGAGCCCCATGCACCGATCTCAGGGCATGGGGCTTCCGGCTCTCAGCGCATCAGAGTCTCGACCCTCAGGGCATCAGAGTCTCGACGAGCGTCTCCTGGAGCGCGCCCAGCCACAGATAAGCCATGACCATCGGCTTGCGCGGGTCGGAGTCGGGGAGGCGGTACAGCTGCTCGTTCTCGTCCTCGTCGCCGACCTCGAGGCGGGTACCAATGGTCAGCCGCAGGTCGTTGAGCACACCGAGCCAGTGCCGGCAGCCGTCGGCGTCCAGCTCCAGTACGGCGCTGCCGTCACCGTCCCGCGCCAGGGAGTCGAGGCTCCGCACGACGGCGAGGGCGTCCTCGCGCTTCTTCGTGCGCAGGTCGGCCTCGGTGAAGCGCCTGAAGTCGGAGGAAGCGGCGCGCAGCTCCTCGTCCGGCGCTCCCGCCTCCGGGTCGGCATAGGCGTCCGGGAACAGGCGCGCCAGCGCCGGGTCCGAGGGCGGCTCGCTCGGGCCTTCGGCGAACAGGGCGGCCAGCGGGTCCTGCCCCTGCTCGGGCTCATCGCCGGGCCCGATGAGCTCCAGGAGCTGGACGGCCAGGGAGCGCAGGATCGAGATCTCGACCTCGTCCAGGCGGGCGGCGGCGCCGCCGTCGGTCAGCGGCTCGAAGTGAGAGCTCATCAGCCGCGGTCCTGGGTGAGCGTGGCCCACAGTCCGTATCCGTGCATCGCCTGCACGTCACGCTCCATCTCCTCGCGGGTGCCGCTGGAGACGACAGCGCGTCCCTTGTGATGGACGTCGAGCATCAGCTTGTGCGCCTTGTCCTTGGAGTAGCCGAAGTAGACCTGGAAGACGTAGGTGACATAGCTCATCAGGTTGACCGGGTCGTTGTGCACAAGCGTCACCCAGGGCACGTCCGGCTCGGGGACGACGTGCGTCTCCTCGGCCGATTCCGGTCGTTCGATCTCTACGGGCACAGTCACTCCACCCATGCTGCCACCCGAGGGCCCCTGTCGCACAAACGGCCCCGCCGCCTTGCGGCAACCTTCCGCCAGCACATCTCGTCAGATTGACGAAATGTGCGCTAGCATCGAAGTCATGAACACAGCAGATCTTGGGCTGCCGGTGGACGTGCCGTCGACCGCGCTCTTCACCGACCAGTACGAGTTCACGATGCTGCAGGCGGCACTGAAGGCCGGCACGGCCGAACGGACTTGCGTCTTCGAGGTCTTCACCCGCCGCCTGCCCGAGGGCCGCCGCTACGGCGTGGTCGCGGGAACCGGCCGCGTCCTGGACGCCGTGGAGAACTTCCGCTTCGACGCGGGCGTCCTCGGCTTCCTGAGGGAGCGGCGCATAGTCGACGAGGCGACGCTGAAGTGGCTCGCCGACTACCGCTTCAGCGGCGACATCTGGGGCTACCCCGAGGGCGAGGTGTACTTCCCCGGATCACCGGTCATCCGCGTCGAGGGCTCCTTCGCCGAATGCGTACTCCTCGAGACCGTGATCCTCTCGATCCTCAACCACGACTCGGCCATCGCCGCCGCGGCCTCGCGGATGTCGACGGCCGCCGGCGGACGCAGGCTCATCGAGATGGGCGCGCGCCGCACGCACGAGCTGTCGGCGGTCGCCGCCGCGCGCGCGGCGTACGTGGGCGGCTTCGACTCCACCTCGGATCTCGCGGCAGGCTTCCGCTACGCCATCCCCACCGTCGGCACCAGCGCACACGCCTTCACCCTGCTGCACGACAGCGAGCGCGGCGCCTTCCAGGCACAGGTCGACTCGCTCGGGCGGGGCACCACGCTGCTCGTCGACACCTACGACGTCGCCGAGGCCGTCCGTACGGCCGTCGACGTCGCCGGCCCCGAGCTCGGAGCCGTCCGCATCGACTCCGGTGACCTGCTGCTCGTCGCGCACCGGGTGCGCCAGCAGCTGGACGAGCTGGGCGCGGTCGACACCAAGATCGTCGTCACCTCCGACCTCGACGAATACGCGATCGCCTCGCTGGCCGCCGCCCCGGTCGACGCGTACGGCGTCGGCACCCAGGTGGTCACCGGCAGCGGGCACCCCACCTGCTCGATGGTCTACAAGCTCGTCGCCCGCGCGCAGTCCGCCGATCCCGCGGCGCCGCTCCAGGCCGTGGCCAAGAAGTCCCTGGGCGGCAAGCTGTCCGTCGGCGGCTGCAAGTGGGCCGCGCGCCGCGTGGACGCGTACGGAGTCGCGGAGGCCGAGGTCATCGGGGTCGGCGAGGTACCCGTGGAGCTCGCGGATCGGGCACTGCTCGTGGAGCTGGTCAAGGGCGGCGAGGTCGTCGCCCGCGAGCCGCTGGACGCGGCACGCGACCGTCACATCGCGGCACGGGCCGAACTGCCGATGTCCGCGGTCCAGCTCTCGCGGGGCGAGCCCGTGATCCCGACCGAGTACGCATGAGCGGCGGGGTACGCATGAACGCCGGGCGAATGGGCAGGCGATCCGCACCCACCGTGGCGTGCGGACCACGCCCCCTCCCGCGCGGCGTGTCGAGTGGCTACGCTCGGTAGTTCGCACCCGGCGCACGGGCGGCAGTTCGCACCCGGCGCGCGAGCCGGCCGCCCCGCTTCTCCGCCCTCCCCGCCGACCTCCCTCCCCACCGAAGGACACCCGCCATGCACCGCGCGTTGATCGTCGTGGACGTTCAGAACGACTTCTGCGAGGGCGGCAGCCTCGCGGTGGCGGGGGGTGCCGATGTCGCAGCCGCCATCACCGACCTGATCGGCCAGGCCCAGCCGGGCTACCGCTACGTGGTCGCCACCCGCGACCACCACATCGAACCGGGCAGCCACTTCTCCGACGACCCCGACTTCGTCGACTCCTGGCCGCCGCACTGCGTCGCCGGCACGGAAGGCGTCGGCTTCCACCCCAACTTCGCGCCGGCCGTCGCGTCGGGCGCGATCGCCGCGGTCTTCGACAAGGGTGCGTACGCGGCTGCGTACAGCGGCTTCGAAGGCACCGACGAGAACGGCTCGACGCTGGCGGAGTGGCTGCGCGCGCACGACGTCACCGAGGTCGACGTGGTCGGCATCGCCACGGACCACTGCGTCCGCGCCACCGCGCTCGACGCGGCACGGGAGGGCTTCAGGACGCAGGTCCTGCTGGACCTGACGGCGGGTGTCGCCGAGGAGACGACGGCGCGGGCGCTGGACCAGCTGCGGGAAGCGGACGTGGAACTGACGGGCAAGCCGGTGGTCTGACGGGGGCGCCCGCGGCGGGCGGTTCCTCGTGGCCCGCCCGCGCAGCGGCCCCCTGTCCGGCCCGCACCCGGCACCGCGCCCCGCGCGGTGTCCTCGATCGCCCGACGGGCTGAGGCTGCCCAGCAGCTCCTGCCTCACCAAGGAGCGGGCCCGGGGCCTTGTCCGCGTGGCAGCACACTGCGGCCCCGGCACCGCGCCACGCGCGGTGTCCTCGATCGCCCGACGGGCTGAGGCTGCCCAGCAACTCCTGCCTCACCGATGAGCGGGGCCCGAGGCACCGCCGCGCCCGCGCGGCGGCAGGCGCGGGGGTCCGGGGCTCTGCCCCGGTTTCGGGAAGGGGCGGGGGTGGGAGGCGGGCCCCTTGCGGGACTACGCCGGGCGGCGGAGGAGGGCTCGGGCCGGATGCCAGAGTTCTGCTGTCGCGTTCCGGTCGGGACGCCACAGCAGGCCGTCCGGGTGGTGCAGCACCGCCGTGATCTCGTCCGGCGTCGGCGGCTCCGCGTTGCCCCGCAGATAGACCGCTCTGAGCCCGAGGTTGCGCAGTCGCGTCAGCGCTCTCGCGCGGTTCACCGCGTGGACCAGGAAGCGGACCGTTCCCTCGCCGCCGGCCGGGCTCGGCAGATTGAGCGCGACGACCACGCTGCCGTTCGGCAGCTTGCAGAAACCTCCGCCGGGCATGCGGAACCACTCCCCCGTGAGCTCACTGTCAATAAGAACTTCGTCAGACGCACCTAAACACGATCGGCCGCCGCCCGCTAGAGGGCGACGGCCGATCATGATTTGACCTGCGGTGTTACGGATTACTTGGTCGACGGACCAACCTTGACGGTGATCGTCCGGCCGTTGCGCGGCTCCTTGACGATCGAGATCTTGGTGTTGGTGTCAGTTACCTTGACGCTGCCCGTCGGGTTCTCGGCGTACCAGTAGACGCCCTTGCGGTCGTCGAAGACCGGGTTGCCGCGCTGCGAGGCGATCCACTGCGGCTTGTCCGCGTTGTGCAGCCAGAAGCTGTCCGTGCGGTAGCGGCTGAACGTCGAGTCGAACGTCTGGATCTTGTTGCGCAGCAGCGTGCCGTCCGCCCACTTCATCGGCTTGGCGTGGGCATCGACCGGAAGGATCAGACCCTGCCCGTGGTGGGCGCTGGTGTTGTTGTCCTTCTGGGAGGTGTCCCACTGCCAGATCATCAGCCCGTTCTGGTACGGGTAGTGCTCGACCCAGTTGTCCTTGGGCGCCTTGAAGCCGAAGTTGTACGGACCGACCTTGAGGGTGGTGTCGTACGACACGTACTGGCGGTTCTCGGCGATGTAGTACTGCTCGTAGTCGAGCGTGAAGGACTCGCCGATGCGGTTGAAGCCCTGGGCGGTCCAGCCCTCGGCCTCGCCCTCGGCGTTGTCCGAGAACACCGGTGCGCCGTCGGCCTTGATGGTGATGCTGTCGGCCGCGAAGCCCTTGCCCGCCACGCCGCCGTCCGTCTGGTAGCGGAAGCGGACGTCGACCTTCTTGCCCGCGTACGCGTCCAGCGAGTAGGCGAGCTTCTTGTGGCCCTCCGACGGGCCTGTCAGCGCCGGCTTGTCGCTGGCGTCACGGGTGATGGCCTTGCCGTCGGCCGTGCCGTCCACCGCCGTCCAGTTGGCGCCGCCGTCCGTCGACACCTCTGTGTAGAGGTAGTCGTAGTCGGCCTCGATGTCCCACCAGCCGTCGAGCTCCAGCGAAGCCGTGGACTTGCCGGTGAGGTCGACCGTGCGACTCAGGGTGTTCTTGAGGTCGTCACCCATGTCGCTCCACCACTGCTTGGAGCCCTCGGCGGGCTTCACGACAGTCGTGGTGACGGGCTTCTTCGGGAGCTCGACGACGAGCGCCTGCGGCTTCTTGGTGTTGTACGCCGACACACCCAGAGTGTGGCGGGACTTCGTCGCCGCCTTGGCCGTCTCGTAGTTGAGCCAGCCCAGCTGCAGCTTGTCCCAGGCGGTCATGTCGCCCGGGAGGTCGCCGATGGACTCCCTGCCGGTGCCGAGCCAGGAGCCCGCCGACATCAGGGTCCAGTAGCCGGTCGAGTTCTCGCCGCCGCCGGAGGTGTCGTAGTGGTCCGGCAGGCCGAGGTCGTGGCCGTACTCGTGGGCGAAGACCCCGAGGCCGCCGTTCTCCGGCTGCACGGTGTAGTCGCCGACCCAGATACCGGTGTTGCCGATCTGGGTGCCGCCGGCCTTGTTGTTCGCCGGGCCGGACTTGCCGGCGTCGGTGCCGTAGGCGTACCAGCGGTGCGCCCAGAGGGCGTTCGGGCCCTCCGCGCCGCCGCCGGCCGACTCGTCCTCACCGGCGTGGACGAACTGGAAGTGGTCGATGTAGCCGTCGGACTCGTTGAAGTTGCCGTCGGCGTCGTGGTCGTACCGGTCCCACTTGTCGTACTCGGCGAGCGTCGCCTTGATCTCGGCGTCGGTCTTGCCCTTGGCCTTCTGGTCGGCGGCCCAGGCGTTCACGCCGTCGCGGACGGCGTCCCAGGCGTTGGCGCAGTTGGACTGGCCGCAGTAGTTCGAGCCGTAACGGGCCTCGTTGTACTCGACCTTGACCCAGTCGGAGACCGTGCCGTCGACCGAGTAGCGGCCCGAGGAGGCCTTCTCGTAGTACGTCTTCAGCGACTGCTTCTGCTGCCCCTTCTTGTCCTTGCCGGAGCCGAAGTAGAGGTCCTGGAAGTGCTCTTGGTCGTAGTCCGCCTGCCAGGCGGTCGAGTTGTCCTTCGACCGGTCGGGCTCGGCGATCTTGTTGTGCAGCGGACCGGGCGCGCCGCCGTACTTCTTGACCGGCGGCTTGGGGCCGTCGGCGCCGTCCGGGTCGAACATCGTGGTGTCGTCGACCTTGTCGCCGAACTCCACGAGGATGGTGAAGATCTTGTCGGTCTTCTCCCGGGCGAGCTCGACGTACTTCTTGTCGTCGAGCTTGATCACCTTGGAGCCGCCGCGCGACTGCACGGTCGCGTCGCCGGAGATGACCTGTTCGAGGGCCGCCTGGCGCTGCTGCTCCTGCTGCTTGCTGAACGGACCCTCGAGGTCGTGCTCGACATGGCCCTTGTGCGGCGCGGGGTCGCGCCGCTCTATGCCCGCAGGGTCCGACGACTTCTGGCCGTCGGCCTGCGCACTGGTGAACGCAGACGCGGTCGCGGTGGTCGCGGCAAGGGCCACGAGCACCGCGGATGCTCTGAACGTCCGTCGCTTGCTGGTCACTTGATGGTGTCCTCCCCCGCGTTCCGTCGCCGCCGCGGACCGGTTTGTGGGGTCGTCCGCGCGGGCGGTATACGCGTCTCAAGTGACGACATTCGACCGGAGTTGAAGAAGAAAAGACAGTCCTTGACTTGGACATACCAACTGCACTATGCAGAAGCACAGCTCCGCTATGCGGACGATGTCGAATCAGGACAAGAGGCGCACAGTTTCAGCCACTTGGCCGGTCGCATGACCCCGTGCGCCCCCCGTGCATCGACACACATCGGCACCGCGGGTTAGGTCACGCTTACTGCTGGTTCCACTGGGGCATCCACCGTCGTAGAGTCTGCTGCCAGTGCGAACTGTCCCAGAGACTCAAGACCTGCCACTGTCCCGAGGACGGATACCGTCATGCCGCGTCCGACTGCCGCACAGCTCGCCTACGGTTCGGCCACCGTCGTCTTCTCGACGGTCGCCCTCCTGCTGCTGACCCGCACCACCAACGGCGTCGCGGTCGCCGCGATCGGAATCGCCTCTCTGGGACTTGGACTGCTGGTCGCTCTGGCGCTGCCCGTGCGCCGCGCCACCGGGAAGGCCGAAACCGCCCGTGCGGCGACGGCCGCCTCCGCCGCCGCCCCGGTCGGTCTCACCACCCATGTATCCGAGGTCCGCGCCCACTCCGGCGCCGAGGCCCGGGTCGGCGAGCATTCGCTACGCCGCTGACACCACCACCGTCTTGCCCGCCTTGTCGTGCAGGCCCTGCCGGTACGGCTTGTCGGTGAACACCGTGATGAGGATGACCAGCCACCAGACGCAGAAGCAGCACACCAGCGCCGGCACCCACAGCACCACGGCGCGCACCAGTGAGGAGCGGGTGTCGGGCACCCGGCCGTCGTTGAGCATCGCGACGCGCAACTTCATGATCTTCTTGCCGACGGTCTGGCCGTCCCTCCTCGTCATGATCGTGTCGTAACCGACGTACGCGACAAGGGAGATCAGCGACCACAGCCACTGCCGGCCGGGGTTCACCCGGTCCGTGACATCGCCCCAGTCGTCGCCCCAGTCGTCGCCGCCGGTGGCCACGTCGAGGCCGCCGAAGAGCAGCGAGATGAGAAACAGCGGCACGAAAACAATGATCACGTCGATGATCCGGGCCAGCACGCGCTTGCCGAAGTCGGCGAGCGGTGGCATGCCCGAAAGGGGGTCGGCTCCTCCGTACGGCCCGCCGTACGCCCCCCCGTCGTACGGCGGGGGCTGACCGCCGCCGTAGGGGCCACCGGTACCGCCCGCGCCGTACGGACCGCCGGCACCGCCCGCTCCGCCGGTGCCGCCCGCTCCGCCGGGCGGAGAGTCGTAAGGCGAACCGCCGCCGCGCGTCGGGCCGTCCGACGGGGGCGGGGTCGGACCCCCGGGTCCCTGCGGCTCCTGCGGCTTCTTGCGGAAGGGGTCGTCCTCGGGCGGCTGGCCGGGCGGCGGCTGGTCGTTGCTCATGGGGGCAGTGCACCTTGCCCCCAACGCCCCCGCAACGGCTCGCGCGCGTTCGGGGGAACCCCCGCGCGAGAGCCGTCCGGAAGAGGCGGAAGACCGGTCAGCCGGTCACGAACGTGTGCGCCGCCTTGTCATGCCAGCACTGCCGCCACGGGCGGTCGAACAGGCACCACAGGACATTGAGCACGCCCACGACGAGTACGCCGAGCACGCTGTAGAGAAGCCAGCGGCGCAGCGCGCCGCCGAACGACGGCGGCTCATGGGTCTCGATGTCCACGACCTTGAGCCCGCAGATCTTCTTGCCGACGGTCCGGCCCCACTTGGCGGTCGGCAGCGACTCGTAGAGCAGACCGAGGACGAGCAGGGCGCCGAGGACGATGCCGATGTGGCCCGCCGTGGTGGCGTCGAGCAGCCAGACGGTCACCGTCTCGCCGGACAGCTTCGCCGCCTCGATCTTGCCGTCGATGTGGGTGCGCGCCTGGTCGAAGACCGGTACGGCGACGGCACCGACGAGCGCGCCGAGCAGCACGGTGTCGATCAGGCGGGCGGCGAGACGCTTGCCGAGGGCCGCGGGACGGGCCGCCGCCTGGGCCTGGGCGGCGGCCAGGAACGGGTCGTTGACCGGCGGCTTCCACGGGAGGACGGGCTCACTCTCATCGGCGCCCGGGGACTGCGCGAGCTGGTGCACCTGCTGTGCCCAGGAGGCCGCGCCGCCGCCGGCGCTGGTGGTGACGGGCGGCTGGGACTGGGCGGGCACCTGCTGCTGGGGCACGGCCGGCTGAGCCTGGGGCGCTTGGGCCTGGGCCTGCTGCACGGGAGTCGGCCGGGCATGCGGCTGGGGCCGGGCGGTCGCGCCGGCCTGCGGGGCGCGTTGGGCCGGACCCTGCTGGGCCGCGGCCGCATCCACGTCCGCCCCGAGCGCACGGATCGTCATCGTCCCGTCGGCCTGCGGGGCGGACCCGCCCGGCCGCTGGGGGCGGATGGTGACGGTGTTCTCGGCGGGCTGGTGCGGCTTGGGCGAACGGCCGGGGCCGTCATCGGCGGCGGCACTCGTCCCCGTACCTGACGGGGCGGCGCCGCCGGGGCGCGGCGCACGGATGGCGACGGTGCCGTCCGTCGGCGGCTCACCGCCGGCGGACGGGCCGCCCGGCGAACGGACACCGCCGGGGATTTCGTCGTCGGCGGGCCCGCCCTGCGGACCCGCGGAGCGCATGCCGGGCAGCCTGCCCCCGGTCGGGTCGGCGGACGGTGCGTCGGACGCGGCCCGGCGCGGGTCGGACGCTGCCGGCCGCTCGGGCGTACGGGGATCGGTGCCGCCCCACGACACCCGGCTGCCCATGTCGCCGCCGAAACCGGCCTGGCGTGCGACGTCCGCCTGCCAGGCGCTCGCCGGTTCGGGGCGTGACGGCCCGCCTGCGGGCTCCTCGTCGAGGAAGACCGGGCCCGTCTCCTCCACGGAGGGCGCGGGTGGGGCGGGGGCCGCCACGGCCGGGGCCGGGGAAGCCGCCGAACGGGGCGGCGTGGGCATCGCCTCGCCCGCCTTCGGGGCGGGCCTGCTCGTACCGGGCACCCATGCCGCGCCGTTCCAGTACCGGACATATCCGGGAATGGACGGGTCCGGGTAGTAGCCGGGCGTGGGGCTGCCGTCGCCGGTTGCCGGGGTTGGGGCGCTCATCACCGTGGTCCCGTATCTCTTCGAGGCCTCAATTCAAGGCACCACATCTATCAGACCCGCGACCACCCCTGGGCCGGTCCTGCCGTAACGACCACTTTCCGGTAACGATGCCATCACGGAAAGTTACTACCGAAACCCGCGTAATGGTGGCGGCGGGAGCCTGTCTCTTCCTGTGAGGCCCGATCGGCGGGCCGCCCAGAAGGCGTACAGGAAGGAAGCGGCCATGCACACCGTGGTGGAACGTGAGCTCGAACTGAACCTGGTGCTGTCCCCCGAGCGCAGCATCCCCGTCCCGGCACGGATGACCTACCGCACCGAGGACCCGTACGCCGTGCACATCGTCTTCCACGTCGGCTCCGACCATCCCGTCAACTGGACGTTCGCCCGCGAGCTGCTGGTCGAAGGGGTGTTCCGGCCCGCCGGAACCGGGGACGTGAGGGTCTGGCCGTCGAAGAACGAAGGCCGCGGCGTTGTCCTCATGGCTTTGAGTTCACCCGATGGTGAGGCCTTGCTGGAGGCGCCGTCGACGGCGGTCTCCGGGTGGCTGGAGCGGACCCTGCGGATGGTCCCCCCGGGTTCGGAGTCGAAGCAGCTCGGTATCGACGACGCCCTCGCCGAGCTGCTCGCGCCGGCCGGCGCGGACGAGCTGCGCGCACACGGTCCCTCCGGTGACGCGCAGGACGGCGACGCCTGATCGGCGTCGCGTCCGGGCCGGTCGAGTGCGCGGGACGACCGCGGCCTCACGCACGCGTACACCCGGGACGACCGCGGCCTCACGCACGCGTACACCCGGGACGACCGCGGCCTCACGCACGCGTACACCCGGGACGACCGCAGCCTCAGAAGAGTTTGCCCGGGTTGAGGATGCCGAGCGGGTCGAAGGTCTGCTTGATGCCACGCTGCAACTCCAGGCTCACCGGTCCCAGTTCGCGGGCCAGCCACTCCTTCTTCAGCACGCCGACGCCGTGTTCGCCGGTGATGGTGCCGCCCAGTTCCAGGCCGAGCGCCATGATCTCGTCGAAGGACTCGCGGGCACGCCGCGACTCGTCGGCGTCGAGGTGGTCGAAGCATACGACGGGGTGGGTGTTGCCGTCGCCGGCGTGCGCGCAGACGCCGATGGTCAGGTCGTACTTCTCCGCGATCGCGGCCGTTCCCTCGATCATGGCGCCGAGTTTCGAGCGCGGTACGCACACGTCGTCGATCATCGTCGCGGACTTGACGGTCTCCAGTGCCGTCAGCGACATCCGGCGGGCCTGGAGCAGCAGTTCGGACTCGGCGGCGGTGTCGGCGGGCACCACTTCGCTCGCGCCGGCGGCCTCGCACAACGCACCGACGGCGGCCAGGTCGGCCGCGGGGTCCGGTGTGTCGAAGGCGGCGAGGAGCAGGGCCTCGGTGGTCTCGGGGAGCCCCATGTTGGCCAGTTTGTTGACGGCATGGACGGTGGTGCGGTCCATGATCTCGAGCAGTGAGGGCGTGTGGCCGCGTTCCATGATCGCGCAGACGGCGTCGCAGGCGGTGGCCGCGGAGGGGAACTCGGCGGCCAGGACGAGCTGCGCGGGCGGCTGCGGACGCAGCGCCAGGACCGCCTCGACGACGATGCCGAGGCTGCCCTCGGAGCCGACGAAGAGCCGCGTCAGGTCGTAACCGGCGACGCCCTTGGCGGTGCGCCGGCCGGTGTTCAGCAGCCGCCCGTCGGCGAGGACGACTTTCAGCCCGAGGACGTATTCGGCCGTCACGCCGTACTTGACGCAGCACAGGCCGCCGGAGGCGGTGCCGATATTGCCGCCGATCGTGCACATCTCCCAGCTGGAGGGGTCCGGCGGGTAGTACAGGCCGTGCGCGCCCACGGCGCGTGAGAGCACGGCGTTGACGACGCCCGGCTCGACGACGGCGATCCGGTCGACCGGGCTGATCTCCAGGATCCGGTCCATCTTGGTCAGGGACAGCACGATGCAGCCGTCGGACGCGTTGGCCGCGCCGGAGAGGCCCGTACGGGCACCCTGCGGGACGACGGGCACGCGTAGTTCCGTGGCGGTGCGCATGACGTGCTGCACCTGCTCGACGGTGCGCGGCAGTACGACGACGGCGGGGGTGCCCGCCGCGCAGAAGCTCGCCATGTCGTTCCCGTACGACGCGGTGACGTCCGGATCGGTGATGAAGGCTTCGGCGGGAAGACCTGTGCGCAGCCGCTCGAGGAGATCGTCCATGATCCCCAGCCTCGCACCGGGGGCCATCGGTGTGAACCCGTATGTGTTCCGTTCCATGGGTCAGAGTGTGTTCTTCGTATTGGCTGGGCGCTGCCGCACAGTGAGCGCCATGAGGAGCGAAACCCTGAAGAAAGCCGCTGTCAGCACGCTGGTCGGCGCGACACTGGTCACCGGGGTGATCATGCTCGCGCCCGGTTGGAAGAAGGAGCCCCCGCCGCCGCCGCCCGCGTCGGGGCCCGCGGCGCGGGCGCTCGCCGCGGCCGACACGGGCGCGCCGGCCTCGGTCGCCGATCTGAACGCACTGATCCGCGATCGGGAGAAACTCGTCCGCGACTATCCGGACGACGCGCTGTCGTGGGCCCAGCTGGGTTCGGCGTACGTCGAACGGGGGACACGGCTCGGGCGGACGGACCACTACCCGAAGGCGGAACGCGCGCTGCAACGCTCGCTGCGCGAGGTCCCGGCCTCCGAGGGCAACGTCGAGGCGCTGGTCGGGCTGGCCGAGCTGGCCAATGCCCGGCACGACTTCGCAGGGGCGCGTGGATACGCGGAGAGCGCCAGAAAGCAGAAGCCGAAGCGCTGGACCGTGTATCCGCCCCTGATCGACGCGTACAACGGGCTCGGCAAGTACACCGAAGCCGGCAAGGCCATGGACAAGCTGGTGGAGCTGCACTCCGGGCCGCAGGCGCAGGGGCGGGAAGTGACCGTCTACTGGAACCGGGGCTGGCGCGAGGACGCCGCGGCACTGGCGTACGGCGCCACCGCGAACTCCCGGACCCCCATCGAGCGGGCCATGGCCCTGCACCGCCAGGGCGAACTGGCCTGGGAGCGGGGCGAGCCCGAGGACGCGGTCGAGCACTACACCGACGCGCTGAAGGCCGTGCCCGGGCACTACCGGTCACTGGCCGGACGGGCCCGGGCCCTGGCCGCACTCGACCGCACCGACGAGGCGCTGCGCGACTACGATGCTGCGCTGAAGAAGCTGCCCCTGCCCGAGTACCTGCTCGAGTCGGGCGAGCTGTACGAGTCGCTGGGACTGAACGGGGACGCCACGACCCGGTACGAGCTCCTGCGCAAGCAGGTCACCCGCGCCGGGGAGCACGGTGTCGACGGGAATCTGGTCCTGGCCCGCTACGAGGCCGACCACGGCGACCCGGCGGCCGCGGTGCGCCGTATGCAGGGCGAGTGGCGGCGCGGCCACCGCAGCGTGGAGGTCGCGGACACGATGGGCTGGGCCCTGTACAAGGCGGGCCGGCCGGAGGACGGGCTGCCGTTCGCGAAACTCGCCGACCACCAGGGGGTGCGCAGCGCGCTGGTCTCGTACCACCTCGGGCAGATCCAGCGCACGCTGGGCAACTACGGTCCGGCGCGGCGCCACATCGACGAGGCGCTGCGGACGAATCCGCACTTCTCTCCGCTGCTCGCGCCGCGGGCGGAGGCGGCTCAGGAGTCACTCGGCGAACCGCCGCTGGAAGGGCCTGCGGACGTGATGGGCGAGCCGTGGGACACGGAGGAGTCGGAGTCACCGTCGGAGTCACCGTCGGAATCGCCGTCGAGGTCGCCGTCAGAATCGCCTGAACCGCCGTCCGCGCCGTCGCCTTCGCCCTCTGATTCGCCGGGGCCGCCGTCGTCCGCCGAGGGACCGTCGTCGCCCGCTCCGGCACCGTCGTTCGCGGCGGCTTCCGAACCAGCGACGGCGTCACCGGCTGCGGCGCGACCCGCTCCGCAGGTGCGTCCGGTCCTGCCGTCGGCGCCGGCGGCCGCGAGCAGCTGACCGGCTGCGGCGCCGGACGGCTCCCGCGGCACAGCGACGGCCCCACGGGGTCAGGTCCGTGAGGCCGCTGCTGTGGCCGGCGGCGGGGCGGTTACAGGTTTCCGCGCTTCTCCTGCTCGCGCTCGATCGCCTCGAAGAGCGCCTTGAAGTTGCCCTTGCCGAAGCCCATCGAACCGTGCCGCTCGATCATCTCGAAGAAGACCGTGGGGCGGTCCTGGACCGGCTTGGTGAAGATCTGCAGCAGGTAGCCGTCCTCGTCCCGGTCGACGAGGATCTTCAGCTCGCGCAGCGTCTCGACGGGCACCCGGGTCTCACCGGCCCACTCGCCGAGGGTGTCGTAGTACGAGTCGGGGGTGTCGAGGAACTGCACACCCGCGGCGCGCATGGAGCGGACGGTCGCGACGATGTCGTTGGTGGCGAGCGCGATGTGCTGCACGCCGGCGCCGCCGTAGAACTCGAGGTACTCGTCGATCTGCGACTTCTTCTTCGCGATCGCCGGCTCGTTGATCGGGAACTTCACCTTCAGCGTGCCGTCGGCGACGACCTTCGACATGAGGGCGGAGTACTCGGTGGCGATGTCGTCGCCCACGAACTCCTTCATGTTGGTGAAGCCCATGACGTTGTTGTAGAACGCCACCCAGTCGTTCATCTTGCCGAGCTCGACGTTGCCCACGCAGTGGTCGATGGCCTGGAAGGTGCGCTTGGCCGGCGGCTCGACCATCGGGTCGGCGGCGACGAAGCCGGGCAGGTACGGGCCGTCGTAGCCGCTGCGCTCGACGAGCGTGTGGCGGGTCTTGCCGTAGGTGGCGATCGCCGCCAGCACGACCGTGCCGTTCTCGTCCTTGACCTCGTACGGCTCGGTGATGCCGGTGGCGCCGTGCTCGACCGCGTACGCGTACGCCTTGCGGGCGTCCGGCACCTCGATGGCCAGGTCGATGACGCCGTCGCCGTGCTCGGCGACGTGCTCGGTGAGGAAGCGGCCCCAGTCGGTGGACGCCTTGACCACGGAGGTGAAGACGAAGCGGGCGGCGCCGTTGGTGAGGACGTAACTCGCGGTCTCGCGGCTGCCGTTCTCCGGTCCGGAGTAGGCGACGAGCTTCATGCCGAAGGCCGTGGAGTAGTAGTGGGCGGCCTGCTTGGCGTTGCCGACGGCGAAGACGACCGCGTCCATTCCCTTGACCGGGAAGGGGTCGGCCTGCCGCGCGGTGTTCGGGGTGTGATCCATGGTCTTAGTCATGCCAGCAGGCTCTCCCTGTTCCACAAGGTGCGCAATAGTTTGTCTCTCGACTGGGCAATCTGCACATCCCTAAGCAGGGATTGCCGGGCGTTCTGTACAGGATGACCATCAGGAGGACCTCATGGCGATCGATCATCTGGACGGGCGGCTCATCGTGCTGCTGGCACGCGAACCGCGGATCGGCGTGCTGGAGGCGTCCCGGCGGCTCGGCGTGGCACGCGGCACGGTCCAGGCACGCATGGACCGGCTCCAGGCGAACGGCGTCATCCGCGGTTTCGGCCCGGACGTAGACCCCGCAGCCCTCGGCTATCCGGTGACTGCGTTCGCGACGCTGGAGATCAAACAGGGGCAGGGCGCGGACGTGCGGGCGCACCTGGCCACCGTTCCCGAGGTGCTCGAGCTGCACACCACCACCGGCCACGGCGACATGCTCTGCCGGCTCGTGGCCCGCTCCAACGCCGATCTCCAGCGGGTGATCGACCGGGTGGTCGGCTTCGAGGGGATCGTCCGGGCGTCGACGGCGATCGTCATGGAGAACCCGGTGCCGCTGCGGATCATCCCGTTGGTGGAGCAGGCGGCGGAGGACTCACGGAGCTCTTGAGGCTCACTTGCAAAGAAGTGATTGCATAAAAGGCGTTGCAAGGGTTTCTTTGCAACGCTACCTTTGCATGTATGAGCGAGAGCGAGTACGAGGAAGAAGGCGCGGCCGAGGCCGGCGCGCGCAAGCTCCACAGGCTGAACCCGCGCTCACTGCGCGGCATCGCCCACCCACTGCGGATGCGCCTGCTGACGGTGCTGCGCCAGGACGGCCCCGCGACCGCCTCCCGGCTCGCGGAGAAGCTCGGCGAGTCCAGCGGCGCCACCAGCTACCACCTGCGTCAGCTCGCGGCGCACGGCTTCGTCGAGGACGACCCGGAGCGCGGCAAGGGCCGGGAGCGGTGGTGGAAGGCATCCATGGACGGCATGCTCTTCGACGAATCCCTTTACAGCGACCCCGACCCGGCGGTGCGCGGAGCGGCCGACCTGTACCTCCACGAGCACGCGACCATGCACACCCAGGAGGTCGCCACCTGGCTCGGCAGCCAGCGGGACTGGCCCGAGGAGTGGCGGCGCAGCTCCGACCTCAGCGACTTCACGCTGCGCCTGACCCCCACTCAGGCCTTCGAGCTCAACGAGAAACTCCACGCCCTCATCGAGAGCTACCGCGACCAGGCGCCCGCCCCCGGTACGGAAGGCGCCGCCCAGGTCCGTCTGCACACCCACCTGCTGCCACGCGCCAGAGACTGAGGGGACACGGAACCATGCACAGCGACGTCCATCTGATGCTGCACCACCTGCGCGCCGACGAGCTGCGCACGGCCGCCGCGCGCGCGGTGCCCCGCGAGCCGATACGCACCCGGCTGGGCTGGGCCCTCGTCGACATGGGACTGCGCCTGGTGCACCAGGCGACCGCGCCCGGCACTGCCACGACCCGTCTCGCGTGAGCGGGCGAAAGGAACCAGGCGCCAACGGGCGCACCGAGGCCCGCTCGCCGCCGTGCTGTTCCCGGAGGGTGCGGGCGCTACCGTCCCGGCGGCCGGTGCGGGCGCGGACGCCGCCGGCCCCGGCGTCAGCAACTCGGGACCTTCCCGCCCCGCTCCAGCGAACGAAGCGAATCCACCGCGCCCTTGAGCGTCGTGACGGGGATCAGGCGCATCCCTGCGGGCAGTTCCGCCTGCGCGTCGGAGCACTCGGCCTTCGGCACCAGGAACACCGTCGCCCCGTCGCGCTTGGCCGCCTGGGTCTTCAGCGACACCCCGCCGACCGCGCCGACCTTTCCGTCGGCGCTGATCGTCCCCGTACCGGCGATGTTCCGGCCGCCGGTCAGGTCGCCGCCGGAGCCGTCGCCCTCGAGCTTGTCGATGATGCCCAGCGAGAAGAGGAGACCGGCGCTCGGACCGCCCACGTCGGCGAGATGCAGCGAGACCTTCACCTTCGCGGGGTCCTCACCGAGATAGGAAAGCGCCGCCCGGGCGGCGACGTCCTGCGACTCCTCCATGTCCTCGACGTTGTGCCGCTCGATCTCCTGCTCCGACTTGCCGGCCGGGTAGACGGCGTCGCGGGGCAGGACGGCGCGGTCGGTACGGAACCAGCCATCGGCCACATCGCCGAGATCGACGTCGGCCGCCGGACCCGTCGCCACGATCGTCGTCATCCGCAGAGCGCCCTCCGTCTTGCGGGTCGGCGCGCCGGAGATCGTGATGACCTGCCTGCCCTGGTCCTTGCCGAGCACGTCGGCGGTCATCCCGGGCTGTGCCACGACGAACGGCAGCGGCGCGAACCCGGCGACGGCGAGCAGCGCGACGACGGGCAGAGCGCAGACGGCGAGGGCGCGGGGGCGCGTGAGACTGGAGAGCACGGAGCCAACCTATCGGCCCGGCCATGCCCGGGGCTGGTCCGGGCGGGGGCGGGGGCCGCCGCGCGCTCGTGGTCGGCCCGGTCCGGGGACGTGGCGTTTCCGGGAGTGTCCGCGTGGTGGCCCGGTCCGGGGGTGTGGTGTTTCCCGGGGGTGTCCCTGCCTTGTGGGTGGTGTGGGGGTCGGGGCCTCCGGAGGGGGGTGTCCGGAATGGCTTTCCTCACCGCGCTTCGCGCGAGTTG